>CAZXRA010000032.1:0-18107 GCA_964643485.1 uncultured Iamiaceae bacterium
AGCTCCTGGGCCGTCATCTGGAAGCAGCCGTCGCCGTCGACGGCCCAGACCATGCGGTCGGGACGGCCCACCTTGGCCCCGATGGCGGCGGGCACCGAGAAGCCCATGGTGCCCAGGCCCCCGGAGTTGACCCACGTGTAGGGGTGGCGGAAGCGCCAGTACTGGCTTGCCCACATCTGGTGCTGGCCCACGCCCGAGGCGAGGATCGTGTCCTCCGGGACGGAGTCGCGCAGGTGCTCCAGCACCATCTGGGGCTTGAGCTGTTCACCGGGCTGAGGCTCTTCGTAGGCCAGCGGGTAGCGCTCCTGCCAGCCGCTGATGGTGGAGCGCCAGGCCTTGCGGTCGGGGACGGTGGCCCCAGAGGACTGCTGGCGGCGCAGGGCGGCGACCAGCTCGTCGATGATGAGGCGGCAGTCGCCGTGGATGGGCACGTCGGGACGACGGACCTTGCCCAGCTCAGCCGCGTCGATGTCGGCGTGGATGACCTTGGCCTCGGGGGCGAAGCCGGCGACCTTGCCCGTGACCCGGTCGTCGAAGCGGGCGCCGAGGGTGATGAGCAGGTCGGCGCGCTGCAGGGTGGTGACGGCCGTGTAGTTGCCGTGCATGCCCGGCATGCCCAGGCACAGCCGGTGGTCATCGGGGAAGGCACCCCGGGCCATCAGGGTGGTGACGACGTGGATGTCGGTGAGCTCGGCCAGCTCCCGCAGGGCCTCGGCCGCCCGGGCCTTGAGGATGCCGCCCCCGGCGTAGATCACCGGGCGCTCGGCGGCCAGGATCATCTCCGCCGCCCGCTCGATGGCCGCCGGGTCACCGCCCGAGGCCGGCCGGTAGCCGGGCAGGGAGCGGGCCACCTCCTCGTCGGAGGGCCAGTCCCACGCCAGAGCCGACGCCGGGTTGGTGGGGTCGACGATGTCCTTGGGGATGTCGACGAGCACCGGTCCTGGCCGCCCGGTGGTGGCGATGTGGAAGGCCTGGCGGATCACCAGGGGGATGTCCTCCGCCGCCGTGACCAGGAAGTTGTGCTTGGTGACCGACTGGGTGATGCCGGTGATGTCGCACTCCTGGAAGGCGTCGGTGCCGATGGCCGGTCGGGGCACCTGGCCGGTGATGCACACCATGGGGACCGAATCCATGAAGGCGTCGGCCAACGGGGTGACGATGTTGGTCGCCCCCGGGCCAGAGGTGACCATGGCGACCCCGGGCCGGCCCGTGGCGTGGGCGTAGCCCTCCGCCATGTGCCCGGCCCCCTGCTCGTGGCGCACGAGGATGTGGCGGATGGTGGAGTCGAGCACCGGGTCGTACACCGGCAGGATGGCTCCACCCGGGAGGCCGAACATCACCTCCGTCCCCTCCATCTCGAGGGCACGTATCAGCGCTTGTCCTCCGTTCATGGCCATGGTCGTGCTCTCCTGCGTCCTGTCGGGCCGGATGGGTGGGTTCGTGCGGTCAGTGCCGAAAACGGCGACGACCTCCCCGAGGGGAGGTCGATCGAGCGCACGCGAGATGTCGGCGGCGTGCGCTCAGGGCCCGAGTACGAGGGTGGTGCCGACGAACATCGGGCGCAGCCTCGCGCGTCGCGCCCACTGTCGTCCAGCCCTGCGACGGATCAGGGCCGATCCGGTCGGATGACGACCCGTTGGGGTCCCCTCCCCGACCCCGACCCGCGTCGTCGGGGACAGGGCTACTCTTCGCCCGGCCGGCCCCGGGACGCTTCCCGGTGGAGGGGTCGCAGGGCCGGTTGACGTCGATCGAGGCACGAGGTTCAGGATGAGTGACGGGAACGCGACGATCAGCATCAACAGCTCGGACCTGGCGGTCGCCATGCCCGACCCGCAGGGCCCGGCCCAGTCCGGCGACCTCAACGAGACGTTGATCAACACCGACGTGTGGACCGACCAGATGGTGGCCGACGCCGGCATCCCCATCGTCGACATCCCGATGGTGTCGATCGGTGGCGGGATCGGCTCCTTCGAGCTGGTGGACCACCTCCGCATCGCCGGCATGTCCACCAACCAGCTGCGCGTCCTGACCAACCTGGACGTGCCCTGGCAGACCTACGAGTACCTGACCCGGGTGTCGCAGGTCCCGCGGAAGGAGCGCCTCCGCTCCGACGCCCAGTCCATGCCCGACAACATCTGGGGCTTTCCCAGCTTCGCCTTCCGCGAGGCGTGGACGGACAAGACCCTCGATCCGATCTGGAACGTCTGCACCGAGCCGATCCTGCGCGACTACTACACGCCCCGGGCCGGCTACGTGTTCGAGACCATGGAGCGCGAGGCCCACCGCATCAGCTACTTCGACATGTGCGTGAAGGGCCAGGTCCGCATGGTCCGGCGGCGCCACGGCGGCGGCTACTTCTCCATCCTCACGCCGGCCCAGGGCACGTCCGCCACCAAGCGCATCGCCTACCGCTCGACCTACGTCCACATCTCGGTGGGCTACCCCGGGGTCAAGTTCCTGCCCGACCTCCAGGAGTACCGCACCACCTACGACGACTACGTCCGCGTCGTCAACGCCTACGAGCCCCACGAGCAGGTCTACGAGGAGCTCAAGCGCCGGCCCGGCCTGGTGATGGTCCGGGGCGGCGGCATCGTGGCCTCCCGGGTGCTGCAGCGCCTGATCGACGACCGCGACGCCTTCGGCCTCCAGACCCAGATCCTCCACCTGTTCCGCACCTACATCACCGGCTCCCACGGCCCCAACATCTTCCTGCGCCGACCGGGCGGCGACGGCTGGGCCTACCAGGGCTTCAACTGGCCCAAGTCCACGTGGGGGGGGCGCTACAAGCACCAGTTCGAGAAGCTGGAGGGCGAGGAGCGCAAGGCCCTCTACGAGAAGCTCGGCGGTACCAACACGCCCATCCGCAAGAACTGGATGGAACAGTTGTCCCGGGGACGCAAGGAGGGTTGGTACCGCACCTACATCGGTGCCGTCGACTCCGTGGTCCCCGGCACCGACGGCACCGTGGTCACCAAGGTGAAGGCCAAGGACGGCTCCATCCTCGAGGTGCCGGCCCACTTCGTCATCGACTGCACCGGCCTCGAGGCCGACATCCGCGAGCACCGGCTCTACGCCGACCTGTTCGACCACTCCGGCGCCCAGCGCAACGTGCTCGGCCGGCTCGACACCGAGCGCAGCTTCGAGGTACGAGGCACCCAGAGCGCCCCCGGCACCATGTACGCCGCCGGCAGCATGACCCTCGGCAACTACTTCGCCGGCATCGACACCTTCCTCGGGCTCCAGTACGCCGCCGTGCGCATCATGGACGACTTGGCCTCCCGGGGGTTCATCAAGAAGATGGGCCCCATCCGCTCCTCCACCCAATGGTGGAAGTGGGCCCGGCACAAGCCCCTCCCGAAGTGATCGCCCCCGCCCGCCTGCCCGCCCCCCGTCGAGAGGTCACCCCATGATCCCCGTGCTCATCGGCCGCATCCAGACGCGGCTGTTCGCGTCGTTCACGGTCGGCCTGATCTGGACGATCATCATCACGCCGTTCCTCTACATCAACCAGCCGGGGAACCAGGGCTACGCCGTCGTGCTGACCATCGACTCGATGGGCGGCACGAACCCCGTGGTGCAGACCTACAAGCTCACGCTCGCCGCCCTGGCCATCACCGGCTTGGTCGGCGCCTTCGTGTGGGAACCGATCTACCACTTCCTCATGCAGTTCCGGTGGGAGAAGGACTGGCCCGCCTTCTTCCAGCTGCTGGAGGTCTTCCCCGAGGGGCTGTCCACCTTCCTGCTGCTGCACGTCTCGGGCCTCAACCCCTTCGGGGACATCGGGCCCGACAAGGAGCAGTACGTGCCGGTGTTGGCCTACATCTTCCTGTTCTCCACCACATGGATCGTCGTCTGGCTCTTCGTCAACGGGCCGATGAAGATCTTCTTCGTCCGCTGGCGCTTCCGCGGCGGCCGGCTCGTCTGAACGAGGACCCATGGACCGCATCGCTGACTACACGTTCATCCAACCCCTCGGTGAGGGGAGCAGCGGCAGCTACTACCTCGCCGCCACGCCGGCCCGTCTCGGCATCGCCGCCGAGCAGGTGGCGGTGAAGGTGCTCCAGGTGGCCACGGGCGAGGACGCCTTCCACCGCCTCACCCGTGAGCTGCGCACCTTCGCCAAGGTGCGCAGCCCCCACCTCGTCACCCTGTACGACGCCGGGCAGGAGGCGGGCCGCTGCTACTACACCATGGAGTACTGCCCCGGTGGCTCCCTGGCCCACCCGGTGCGGGAGCTCTCCCGCGGCGAGAAGATCGCCGCCGTCGCCGCCGCGGCCCGGGCCGCCGACGACCTCCACGAGGCGGGCATCGCCCACCGCGACATCAAGCCGGCCAACGTGCTGCTGACCGACAGCGGGGCCAAGCTCTCCGACCTGGGTTTGGTGCAAGTCTTGGCTCCGGGCCAGACCATCACCGGCCTGGGCGGCATCGGGTCGGTGGAGTACCTCGATCCGGCCATCATGCGCGGCGAGCGGGCGTCTCGCTCCAGCGACATCTGGGCCCTGGGCGTCACCCTGCACCGGGTGCTCAGCGGACGGGGTGTCTACGGGGAGCTCCCCGAGCGCGACCCGCTGCTCGCCGTGCGCCGGGTGCTGTCGTCGCCCCCCACGCTCGACCCCAGCCTGAGTGACGCCGAGGCCGAGCTCATCCGCCGTTGCCTCGACCCCGATCCCGCTGCTCGCTACCGCACCGCCGCCGAGTTGGCCGACGCCCTCGACGCCCTTGGGAGTGCCTCATGAACCTCGCCGACGGACGTCTCGCCGCCGCCCCCGGCACCGACGGGTTGGTGTGCCGCACCCCGGGCGCCGTCCTCTTCGTGGCCGCCCGCACCCCGGTCGCCGACGTGGCCCGTCTCGTCGACGCCGTCCGGGCCCAGCAGGACCCCCAGCCGGCCCACGCCCTGGCCCGGCAGCTCGCCGCCCTCGTGGCCGCTGAGATGTCCACCACCCTGCCCGGGTTCGCCCTCGTCGCCGCCTCACCCGGTGGGGTGTACGTGAAGGTGTACGGGGCGGTGGAGGTCCACCTCCAGGGCGAGGGGGGCGAGGAGGTCATCAGCGCTGTCGGCTCCTTCACCGGCGTCGATCGCGAGCTGCCCAGCCCGTTCCACACCATCGCCGCCCATCGGGCCGGAGAGCCCACCCCGGGGCCCGCCTTCGACGTCGACATGCAGTCGGGGACGAGCGCCGGAGGCGGCTTCGCCCTCACCGTCCTGGCCGAGCCGACCGCCGCCGTGCCCGCGGCTCCACCGCCCAGCGCGCCCCCGGCGGCACCGATGTCCGAGTCCGTCGCCCCGCCCCCCGAGGCCGAGACCGACCCGTACACGGCCTCGGCCTCCACCGAGGCCGCGGCGGCCGAGGCGGCCCCCGCCGCGGCCAACGTCGACGTGCCCACCGAGGCGTGGACCCCACCGGCCGAGGATGTCGACCCGCCACCGGCACCCGTCGCCGCTCCCTCGCCGCCCCCGCTCCCGACCGAGCCGCCCACCGACCCCACCCCGGTCGTGGCCCCGCCCGTCTACGAGCCCCCGGCCGCCGTCACCCCTCCGGCGTACGAGCCCCCGGCGACCCCGATGGCAGAGCCGGCCACCCTCCCCCCGGCGGCGGTGCCCGATGTCGGAGGGGGCGGCTTCACGTCCCAGCTCCTGGGCGCCCTCGACGAGGACGAGGCCGAGGCCCGTGAGCCCCTGCCCACCGAGCCCGATCCCGGCGAGGTGCGGGCCGCCGATCAGCAGACCAGCGAGGTCATGGTCCAGGGCGTGGTCTGCTCGCGGGGCCACTTCAACGACCCGCGCTCCCGGTTCTGCTCCTCGTGTGGCATCTCGATGGTGCAGAACACCCAGATCCTCACCCAGGGGCCCCGCCCGCCGCTGGGCGTCATCGTGTTCGAGGACGGGGCCACCTTCTCCCTGGCCACCGACTACGTGGTGGGCCGCCAGCCCGAGAGCAGCCCGCTGGTCCAGTCAGGCGAGGCCCTGCCCCTGCCCGTGGACGATCCCGAGCGCTCCATCTCCCGGGCCCACGCCGAGCTGCGCCTCGTCGACTGGGACGTCCACTTGGTGAACCTGTCGGAGACCAACGGCTCCTTCGTGTGGGACCCCACGTCCAACCAGTGGATCCCCATCCCCGCCGGCCAGTCGGTGATGCTCACCCCGGGCATGCGGGTGGCCCTGGGCCGCCGCTCCGCCGTCTTCGAGTCCAGCCTCGTCCGCTGATCCCCCCCGCCTGACCCCAACCCAGCACGATTCTGCACCTCTGCCGTAACAATTCGTGCCAGGTCCGGCAAGAGGGGGCGCCGGCGAGAGCAGGTGGGTTGGGCGACGACCCCGATGGTGATCCTGAGTGCCGTGGATGGCGACCTCGACCTCACCGGATGGCCCGCCCTGGCACGACAGGCGTCGGGGAACCACGGCGTCCTCACCGTCGAGCAGGCGGCGATCGCCGGGATCTCCCGCCGGCAGGTCAGCGCCTGGGTCGACGGTGGTCGGCTCGTGCGGATCGGCCACGGCGCGTACCTCGTCGGCGGATCGCCGCTCACGTTCGAAGCACGGGTCCTGGGCACGGTCCTGGTGCACGGGACCGAGACATGGGCCTCGCATCGCACCGCCGCTGCGCTCTGGGGCGTGCCCGGCTTCCCCGCCGACCATCGCATCGACATCCTCCGCCCGGCCGACGGCAGCAACGCCCGCAAGGGCGCCGTGGTCCACCGGTCGACGCTCATCCCCGAGGAACACGTGACCGTCCACCGGGGGATTCCCGTCACCACCCCAGCCCGCACCCTCATGGACCTGTCCGCCGGCATCGGTGCCCGGCGCCTCCAGACGGCCGTGGCCGAGACGATCCGGCGCGGCCTCTGCACCGACACCGGCCTCCGGGTGGTCTTGGCCCGCCTCGGTGGGCGGGGCCGCCCCGGGACACGCCGGCTCCGGAGCGTGCTCGACGCCCGGGACCCGGCTCTCCCGACCCTGTCCGAGCTGGAAGCGCTCGCCCGCGCTGTCCTCGTCGGAGCCGGTGTCCCCGAGCCGACCTGGCAGGCCGACATCAGCGACGAACAGGGTTGGATCGGCCGCGTCGACGGGCTCTACGCCGCGGCGCGGATCGTCATCGAGCTCGACTCCCACGAGTGGCACAGCCAGCAGACGGACGTCCTGGAGGATGCTCGGCGCGATCAACGCTTGATCGGTGCCGGCTTCGTGGTCCTGCGCGTCCGCTGGTCCGACCTCATCCACCGCCCAGAGGCGGTGATCGCGCACCTTCAGATCCTCCTCGACGCCCGCTCCACCGCCGCCTGACCCCAACCCAGCACGATTCTGCACCTCTGCCGTAACAAGAGGTGCCGAGTTGGTGGGGGGAGCACGGGGGGGTTAGTCGGGGGTGGCGGCGACAGGTGCCGCCTCGGCGTCGTCCAGGAGGGACTCCAGACCGGAGCGCTCGAGCTGGTTCGGGTCGGGGGCGACGAGGAGGACGGGGCACCCCAGGCGCTCGGCGTCGGGACGGGCCCGCTCCACCGGCTCTAGGCCCTCGGGGCCGGCGAAGGGACGCACCACGGCCACGGCACCGACCGCGGCCTCGGCTCCCTCCAGGGTCGTGAGGGCAGCCGCCTCCGAACGGCCCGGGCGGCCCAGGGCGGCCAGCCGGTCGAGCACGGCCTGGAGGCGCCGGGAGCCCCGGGAGCCGGCCGCCGCACCGACGACGGTGGGGCCGGTGCCGGTGGGCAGGGCGAGGCGCACGCCGTACTCGAGGGCGGCCACGCCGGCGGGACCGTCGCCCATCTCCACCACCGGGGGCCCGTCGGGTGCCGCGGCCCCCGCTCGGGGGAGGGGGGCCACGACCACGCCGACGTCGGCCGGGCCGGCGGCGACGAGGGCACCCACCGTGGACACCCACTCCGGGTCGTCGCGCCGGTCGCCGACCAGCACCAGGCGGGCCCCCATGCGCTGGGCCTGGGCGGCGATGTCGGCGGCCAGGGAGGTCGTCCGCTGGGAGAAGGACTGGACGGAGAGCTCCCGGTCGCGCACCCGCTGCTCCAGGCCGCGCAGCGAGTCGAGCTCGGAGGCGATGGTGTCCAGGAAGCTGGAGATCTCCCTGCCCGACCCCTCCGGCTGCGGCTCGAAGTGGGTGAGCACCACCTCGGCCGGCTGTTGGGAGGCGGCGATCCCGCAGGCCATGTCGACCAGGGGCTCGGCCCGGGCCGGGTCGTCGATGGCGACCAGCACGCGGAAGGCGATGGCCTCCCCCAGGGCGGCCCGCTCGGCCTCGGCGATGTCGTGCTCGATCATGCGGTCGGGATAGATCTTCTTGAGCAGCGGCGACGTCATGAGCGTGGTGATGATCGCCATGAGGACGAGGGCAGTGAACAGGGTGTCGTCCAGCACCCCCTTGTCGCGGCCGATCGAGAGCAGCACCAGCTCGGTGAGGCCGCGGGTGTTCATGAGGGTGCCGATGGCCGCCGACCGACGCCACGACATCCCCTGGACGCGACCGGCGATCGTCGCCCCTGCGAACTTGCCGACGCAGGCCACGACCAGGATGGCGGCGAGGACGGCGAGGAACTCGCCGATCGATACCTGGCCCACCCGGGCGTTGAGGCCGGTGACGATGAAGAAGAGGGGGAGGAGCAGGAGGACGGCGATACTCTCGATCCGCTCCAGCACGGCATGGGTGAACGCCTCGGCTCCCTCGCGCGGGAAGACCACGCCGAGCAGGAAGGCCCCGAAGATGGAGTGGATGCCGATCTGCGAGGTGCACCACGACGACACCAGGAGCAGGGCCAGCACCGCGGCCAGCACGTCGGGGGTGAGCTGGCCGGCCGCCGTGAAGCGCTCGTTGAGCTTCACCAGCACCGGCCGGATGGCGACGGACATGAACAGGCCGAACAGGACGGTGAGCCCCATCACCCGCCCCAGCTCCAGGGCCGGGTTGCTGCCCCCCTCGCCCAGGCTGGCCTCCACCACGGCCACGACGAGGGCGAGGAGCGACCAGGCCAGGATGTCGTCGATGGCGGCACAGGCCAGCGAGACGGCCCCCACCGGGGTGCCCTGCATCCGCCGCTCGGTGAGGATGCGGGCCAGGACGGGGAAGGCCGTGACCGACATCGACGCCCCGATGAACAGGGCGAAGGGGAGGAAGTCGATGCCGTCGGGCAGGTAGGTGTCGTGGATCGCCCAGGCCAGGCCGAAGCCCAGGGTGAAGGGCAGGACCACCGACGTGATCGAGACTCCGGCGGCCAGGCGCTCCTTGCCCCGGATGAGCTTCATGTCCAGTTCCAGGCCGACGACGAACATGAAGATGATGAGGCCCACCTCGGCCAGCACCTTCAGGAAGGGCCGGGCCTCGGCCGGGAAGAGGGTGTCGCTGAGGGGCTCGCTGAGGCCGAACAGCTCGGTGGCGGTGCCCGAGCCCAGCAGCATGGGGCCCAACATGAGGCCGGCCAGGATCTCGCCGACCACGGGTGGCTGGCCGATGCGGCGGAACAGGGCGCCGACGAGGCGCGCGACCACGAGGATGATGGCCACGTCGATGAGCACCCAGGCGACGGTCGATTCCTCGACTCCTCCTCCGGCGGCAAGGATCAGGCCCAACGTCGCTCCTCGTCTCGGGTCGTCCGAACGCCCGGCTCCCGGGGCCGGATCCCGGCCACAGTACGACCCACCAGGCAGGAGCGCTCCTGGAGGTGACCTACCGGGCGACGGGCCAGGGGAACAGAGCGGCGGGCGGGAGATCGAGGGCGGCGGCGAGCCGGAGCTTGAGCCGGTCATGGGGGCAGATCTCGCCGTGCTCGATCTTGCTGACGGTCTGCTGCGAGACGTCGCAGGCACGCGCCAGGGCGAGCTGGCTGAGGCGCCGGCTCCGTCGGGCCTGGGCCACGCGAGCGCCCCAGTCAGCCACGGGGACCTCGGTCGGCAGGGGCGGCGTGATCACGCGAATGGCGAGGGTGGGAGTCGTGGGCATACCGATGATGATGACCCGTCAATTGGGGCAGTGAACTCGTTTTCCGGGTGAAATGGGGGCGGGGAGGGGAAAAAGCGTCTGACCAGGACACGAGAGACAGGGTTCACACCTGGCAGGCGTGGAACACTGAGCCGGTGCCCTCCCCCCGACGCACCGCCCTCGCCGAACGCCTCCGGGCCGAGCTGCGGGCCTCCGGCATCAGCCAGGCCGCCCTCGCCGAGCAGATCGGGGTGAGCCAGCAGACGGTGTCGAAGTGGCTCACGGCCGAGACCCAACCCCGCTCCAAACTCCTGGGATCCATCGCCCGCGCCCTGGGGATCGACGCCACCGACCTGTCCGCCGCCCTGGTGGCCGACGAGACCGAGCCACCGTCGCCCGATCGACTCACGGAGATGCGGGTGACGGCGCTCGACCGCCGCATCCGGGAGCTGAACCCCGACCAGCTCTCCCGCTTGGAGGCCTACGTCCGCGGCCTGCTCGACGGGGCGGCCTGAGGCCCTTCCTCAGTGCGACCAGGTCTCCGATCCGCTGCGATCGGGCCGGAACCCGTGGTCGATCCCCCAGAGGGCGGCCTCCGTCCGCGTCGACACCCCGAGCTTGCGGAACACGTTGCGCGTGTGGGTCTTGATCGAGTTGACACTGAGGTACATGGCGTCGGCGATCTCCGCCGTCCGCCGCCCCTGGGTGATGTGGGCCAGCACCTCGCTCTCCCGCTCGGTGAGGCCGGTGCCCCGACCGGGCCATCGCCGGGCGGAGGGTGGGCGGCCATCGGCCTGGCCCGCCGCTGGCGCCGTCATCCCCACCCGCACCACCTGCTCGCCCCCGGCGATGGTCACGAGAGCCTCGGCCAACTCGCGGCCCGACAGTCCCTTGCTGACGAACCCGTCGGCCCCGTAGGCCAGAGCGGCATCGATGAGCTCGGGAGCGTTGGCCCAGGTGTACACCGCCACCTTCTCGACGTGCGGGTGGCCGGCCACGGCCCGGATGATCCCGGCCCCGTCGCCGGGAAGGGCGAAGCAGTCGATCAGAGCCACCTCGACAGGGGTTCTGGGGCCACCGTCGACGGTGCATTCGACGACGTCGACCAGGTCATGTTGAGACCGCAGCAACGCCGCCACCCCCTCCACGATCACGTCGTAGTCGTCGATGACCGCGACGTTGACAGGTTCACTCGGTGCCACGGACCCCTCCCCGGCAAGCTGCAGACAGGGCACGAGATTGCCATGCTTCAGTACCCTGCGCAGTTGATGGCCGCCCCTGCCCCGCGCCGCCCCACCGGCGAGGACCACCTCCGGGCCCGCCCCCGCCAGGCCCGCTCGGCGGCCCGCGTGGAGGCGATCCTCGCTGCGGCCGAGGCGGTGTTCGAGGAGGTGGGCTACGCCAAGGCCACCACCAACCTGGTGGCGGCGCGGGCCGATGTCCCCATCCCGACCCTGTACCGCTGGTTCCCCGACAAGGGGGCCATCGCCCTCGCCCTGTGCGAGCGCTACCTCGACGACCTGGATGCCCTCTACGCCCAGGTTCTCTCCGTGGACGACGACGAACCGGTGGCCACCCTGGTCGAGCGGGTGCTGGGGGCGCTGGAAGGCTTCGTCGCCGAGCGCCGGGCCTTCTCGGCCATCGCCGCCACGGCCAGCGGGCCGGCCTCGGAGGGAGGAGCGGGTGAGCGGCTGCGGACCGGGCTGGCCGGCCACGTCGCCCACCTGGTGGAGTTGCGCGTGCCCGACATCGGCCCCGACGACCGGGACGAGGTCGCCGATGCCATCGTCACCGTCGTCAACGCCTTCCTCATCCGGGCCGGCGATGTTTCCCCCGGCGGGCGAGAGCGGCTGTTCCGCCAGCTCGCCGACATCGTCCTGGCCTACGTCGACGCCAAGTTCCCCCCCGCCGACGACCTGGTGTGGGACGACCCCACCCCCGCCGTGGCGCCGATCCTCCCCGGCCGCGTCGTCCGGCCGACCCCCGACGCGGAAGGAGACGGGAACATCTCTCCTCCCTCAGACGTCTCGTAAGGTACCGACGTCAACGGGGTGGACCGCTGGCGGGATCCGAGGACGATTCTTGACGCAACCAGACGCCGCTCATCATGCTGAGGGCATCGAGCGCTTCGACCCGGAGACGAGCTCCAGCCCCCTGGCGACGGCCGAACACACCGCTCGCTACCGGATGGCCTGCACCTTCGCGCCCGGGCTCCGCGTCCTCGACGCCGGGTGCGGCACCGGATACGGCGCCGCCCTGCTGGCCGCGGCGGGCGCATCCGAGGTCGTCGGCATCGACATCGACCCCGAGGCGATCGCCGACGCCAGCAAGCGCCACGGCTCCGACCGGGTCCGCTTCGAGACAGGCAACCTCCTCGCCCTGGACGAGGTCGGGCCGTTCGACCTCATCGTGTGCTTCGAAGTCCTGGAGCACCTCATCGACCCCGCCGGGGTCCTGGGCGCCCTGCGGGCCCTGCTCACGCCGCGGGGTGTCGTCGTCTGCTCGGTGCCCAACGTCGACGAGGAAGCCGGGGACACCCCGTCGCACCTCGTCGGCTTCGACCTCGACCGCTTCACCGCGCTGCTCCACTCGGAGTTCACCTGGGCCACGGTGGCCGTGCAGAACCGAGGGGTGCTTTCCGTGGTCAACACCCTCGTCGGGGGCGGGACCGCCGCGGTCGACCTGCCGAGCGTGACCGACGAGCCGCCGATCTCGTTCATCGGGGTCGCCGGCGCCCACGCCGTGTCGCTCCCCCCCGCCGTCGCGGTCAGCGCCCCCAGCGACGACCTGCAGCGCTGGATCTCCGAGGCGGCGACGCGCACGGCGGACTTCGAGGCCCTCGAGCACGATTACCACGACCTGGAGATGGCCCTGAAGGACGCCCTGGGCGCGGCCGGCGACCGCCTGGAGGAGCTCGGGCGCATCCACCGCGATGTCGCCGTCGCCAGCGCCGAGCGCAACACCCACGCCCACCGCGCCGCCGAGCTGACGCGGGAGCTGGTGGTCAGCGCCACCATGCTGGCCGAGAACCACGAGGCCATCGCCAACCTCCGTTCCCGCCTCGAGGACGTCGAGCGGCAGAGGGCCGCAAGCGAGCGTGAACGCCAGGAGGAGACGGCGTACCTGAGGACCGCCCACGACGCGGCGGAGAACGAGGCCGTTGCCCTGCGGGCCGAGCTGCGCGCCGTGCGGGGCACCCTGAGCTGGCGGATCACCCGGGGCCTGCGGGTCGCCCGGCGCCTGCTCCCTCGCTCCCGCTGATGAAGCTGCGCCTCGTCCACGCCAGCCCGGCCAACCGGTTCATGCGCGACATCCTCGAGGGCATCGCCCACGAGGCGGTGGCCCTCGGAGCCGAGGCCGAGGTCGTCGACGATGCCTTCGACCCCGATCCCGACACCGCCCACCTCGTCATCCCCCACGAGTACTTCGCCGTCACCGACCCCGCCCTCTGGCCCGACGCCAACATGCTCGGGCGCACCATCGCCCTCACCGTCGAGCACCCCGGCACCCCCTGGTTCGAGGTCTCGGCCCAGCAGGTCTATCGCTGTGCCGCGGCCGTGGACATCAACCGGGACGCCGCGGCCGAGCTGAAGCGCCGGGGCGTGAACGTGGTCCCGTTCCAGGTCGGCTACACCCCGCAGTGGGACCGCTGGCACGGGGAGGACGGCGAACGCGACATCGACGTCCTGTACATGGGGTCCACCGACGAGAAGCGCGACCGCATGCTGGCCGGGGCCGCGCCCTGGTGGGCCGACGTGAACGCCCGGCTGCTGGTGCCCGGCACGGCGCCCAAGCCCGAGGACGGCGCCGACTCCATCACCGGAGACCGGAAGTACGACCTCCTCGCCCGGTCGCAGCTCATGATCAACGCCCACCGGCTCGATGCCGTGTGCCTGGAGTGGATCCGGGTCATCGAGGCCATGTGCAACGGCTGCGTGGTCGTCTCGGAGCACTCCACCGATGCCGCCCCCCTGCGCCCCGGTGAGCACTTCATCTCCGGCGGGATCGACACGCTGGGCCTCCTCAGCCGGGGCATCCTCGACTCCCCCGACGAGGTCGAACGCCTCCGTCACGCCGCCTACGACTTCATCCGCGCCGAGCTCCCCATGCGCCCCTCGGTGGAAACCCTGCTGGAGCTGGCCGAGGACTGCGTCCGCCGGCCCCGCACCATGCTGCCCCCCGCCACCGTGCCCCACCCGCCCGAGGTTCAACCCGTCCAACCCGGCTGGCCCCAGCACGCCAGCCAGCTGGACATCATCGGGATGTCCGTCCGTCGCATCGAGCAGAGGATGCGCGCCCTCGAGCGCGGGCTCCAGGAGCGGGCCCTGGGCGAACAGCCTGCGGGCCTGGTCCACGAGGCGGCCCGCACCCCGGCCATGGACGTCGCCGAGCCCCGGGTCTCCGTGATCATCCCGCTGTACAACCACGCCAAGGAAGTGACCGAGGCGCTGGCCTCGATCGTGGCCAGCCGGGGCCCGTCGATCGAGATCCTCGTCTACGACGACGCCTCCACTGACGGCTCCGGCGATGTCGTGGCCGACTTCTTCTCCACCCGCCCGTGGCTGGCGGGAGGCCTCTACGTCGCCGCCCTCAACCGGGGCCTGTCCATCGTGCGCAACGAGCTCCTGTCCCGGGCCCGGGGCGAGTTCACGTTCGTGCTCGACGCCGACAACGGCGTCTACCCCGACGCGCTGGCCCGCCTCACCGCCGCCCTCGACGACGATCCCGACGCCGCCTTCGCCTACACCCCGATCACCGTCCGGCGCGGGCACGTCTTCACCCGGTTGGTGAGTGCCCGCCCATGGCAGCCAGAGCTGTTCCGCCAGGGCAACTACATCGACGCCATGGCCCTGCTCCGCACCGACGTGCTCCGCGGCCTCGGGGGATGGGACGCCGACCTCGACGGCTGGGAGGACTTCCACCTGTGGGTGCGGATCGCCGAGGCCGGCCTGTACGGCGCCTTCGTCCCCCAGGCCCTCTCCTGGTACCGCGACAGCGAGCACTCGCTGTCGATGGAGATCGCCACCCACAAGGTGGGCCTGTGGTCCCGCATCCGGGCCGCGGCCCCGACGATCATGCGCGAGTGACCCTCCTCGACGGCGACCGGCGGGCCCACCTCCTGGCCGCAGCCGCCTTCGGTGCCCTCCTGCTCGTCCTCTTCGCCCCGGCCCTGGCCGACGGCCGGGCCGTCACCGCCACGGCGGCGCAACAGGAGTACGTCTATCCGTGGGCGGCGACGCCCCACGGATACCCGCCCACGGTCCAATCGGACCAGGCCGACCTGTCCATGCCGGCCCTGGCCCTCCAGCAGCGGGCCCTCGACGCCGGCACCCTCCCCTACGTCGACCTCTTCAGCTACGGCGGGGGGACGCCCCTCTACGCCGACTTCTCGACGGCCCAGGCCTACCCGCCCCGCATCCTGGTCGCCGGGCTGCTCGGTCCCCTCGAGGCCCACCTGGCCTTCATCGTCCTGCACCTGTTCGGCGCCGGGCTCTTCACCTACCTCCTGGCCCGCTCCTGTGGCGCGCGGTGGGTGACGGGGGTGTTCGCCGGGTCGGCCTGGATGCTGGGCTCCTGGTCGATGGGGTGGATGCACGCCGCCCCCGTCGTCGTCACCTCGGCCCTCCTCCCCGCCGGGTTGTGGGCGATGCGCCGGGCCTGCCGGCGCCCCTCCCTGGGCTCGATCACGGTGGCCGGTGCCCTCGTGGTGGCCCACGTCGTGGCCGGCCACCCCCTCTTCGGCCTCACCGCGGTCATGATCACCGCCGTCGACGGGGCGTGCGTGGCCGTCGGCGAGATCCGTCGGGGCGAGCGGGAGCGGCGGGACTGGCGCCGGTGGCGGCCGCTCCTGGCCCTGCCCGCCGCCGGGGGGCTCGGCCTGCTCCTCTGGGCCGCCGCCCTGGTGCCCCTCATGGCAGCACGCGGCGACTCGGCCCGCTCCGCCCTCACCTACCACGAGCTCACCCACGGCTTCGTCGCCACCGGGCGCGACCTCCTGAACCCGCTGTGGCCCTACCCCGCTCCCCTGGACCTGCACGAGGTCAACACCCTCTCGTTCTGCGGCTTTCTCACCGCCGCCCTCGCCGTCGTGGGCCTGTTCACCCGGCGCCCCGGGGCCGGCCTGGGCCGCGGCCTCGTCCTCGTGATGCTGGCCCTCATGCCCGGGGGACCGGGCACGTGGCTCGCCTATCACCTGGTCCCGATCATGGATCTGGTGCGCCCCTACAACCGCTTCGCCCTGTTCCTCGGGTTCGGCGTGGTCATGCTGGCCGTGGCCGGACTGGAGGGGGTGCTGGCCCGCCTCCCGGCCCCGGCCGCCGCCGTCCGCCGCATCCCCCTGCGGCCCGTGGCCGTGGCCCTCCTCGTGGTCGCCGCCCTGGCCAGCACCGCCCACCTGATCCGGTACGGGCAGGACGTCAACCCCGAGCCCCCCGAGCGGGACGAGGCCTCCCTCTTCCCCGACACCTCCTTCGGGCGCGCCCTGCGGGCGGCGGCGGCCGACACGCCCAACGGTTGGCCCGGCCGGGCTGCGGTGGTCAGCCCCAAGGCGACACCGGACACGCCGTGGAGCCCGCCCGTCCTGTGGGCCGCCCACGGCGCCTATCTGGGGGTCGAGACGTCGAGTGGCTACAACAGCGTCATGTCCCGGCGGGCCCAGCGGCAGGTCCGGGTGCTGAGCGGTGAGGACATGGCCACCGTGCTGGCCCGCGACTCTCTGGGGTCCTTCATCCCCGAGCTCTGGCACGGCCTCGTCCACGACGAGCTGTTCCCCCGCTTCGGCTACGACCTGGTGGTGACCCCTCCGTCCCTGGGCCCCGAGAGCGCCTGGGGTTCGGCCGAGGTGGCCGCCGGGCGGCTGACTCCCGTCTACGTCGGGCCCGACGGTGTCGTCTACCGCATCGTGGATGCCGCCGCCGGTCCCCACGGCGTCGCCGCCATCGAGGTGGTGGACGACGACAACGACGCCCTCGCCCGGTTCACCGACGGCACCTTCGACGCGGCCACGACCGTCCTGCTCTCGGCCGACGACGCCGCCGACCTGACCCCGGCGGCCGGGGCCGCCCTCGCCCCGGTGGAGATCACCGACGCCAGCCGGGGCACCAACGGCTACCGCTTCACCGCCACCACCACGGCGAGCACCCTCGCGGTGATCCCGGTCAACTGGGGGCCGGGCTGGTCGGCCCGGGCCCACGGGCGGTCCCTGCCCCTGGTGCGGGGCAACTACAACCAGATCGTGCTGGAGGTCCCACCGGGCACCTCCGAGATCGACCTCCGCTTCCGGCCCCCCGGCCTCACCGCCGGTGCCCTCGTGTCAGGGACCACGATCGCCGTCGTGGCCGGGGCCCTCGCCACCGGTGCGATCCGACGGCGGCGCCCCCGCCCCGCTCCGTCTCCGGGCATGATGGCGGGACAGCCCCCGGACGAGGAGTGACCATGGCCGAGACGTGGTGGTGGGACCTCACCCGGGGCCGGGCCGTGACGGCCGATGAACGACCTCGCGACATCGAGGTGCTCGGCCCCTACCCGAGCCGGGAGGCGGCCGAGGCATGGCGGGAGACGACCGAGGCCCGCAACGAGGCCTGGGACGAGGCCGACGAGGAGTGGGAGCACCGGGGCGAGCCCGACGAGGACTGACGGCGTCAGCGCCCTCAGCGGCCCCGCAAGGCCAGCCCCCGGTAGGAGTCGACGAAGCCGACCCCCCGTAGAGCCTCGGCGGCCGCCGACTCCCGCACCGGCGCCCCGTCGACCTTGGTGATCTCCACCGTGCGCCGCCGCCCGATCCGCACCAGGCCGGCCAGGGCGTCGACCCAGCGGCCGTCGGCGGCGGCCTCGGGGAAGAGCACGACGC
Source organism: uncultured Iamiaceae bacterium (assembly GCA_964643485.1). Taxonomy (GTDB): domain Bacteria; phylum Actinomycetota; class Acidimicrobiia; order Acidimicrobiales; family Iamiaceae; genus Iamia. The sequence continues at coordinate 17,776 of CAZXRA010000032.1, forward strand.
TGCGGCCGCCCCGCTCCAGGTAGGCGAGGGGTCGTCCGTCGGCCAGCACGACGTGGGCCCCGGCGGCCCGGGCCGGCCGCCCGGGTGACTCGGGCCAGGGCAGGGCGGCCCCGTAGGGCTGGGCCGGGTCGGTGGCCGCCAGCACGAGGGGGGGCGGCGGAGCGTCGTCGCCACCGAGGTCGTCGCCGTCCCACGGCAGGTCGATGCCGGGACCGGGCTCGTCGGCCGCCCTTCCCCACGTCCCGGCGATGACGGGGGTGGGGCCGTCCCGGTCGACCGGGGCGTCGGGGGCGGGGGCGGCGACCGGGGCCGCGGCCCGCGCCGAGCGCCGG
>CAZXRA010000033.1:0-13640 GCA_964643485.1 uncultured Iamiaceae bacterium
AGCAGGGCCACCTTGCCCTTCACGTAGGGCTCGTCGATCATCACCTCCCGGCTGGCCACCCCGGTGACGCCGGCGTCGCCCGACCCGGCGACGAGGGCCTCGGTGAGGGAGTGGCGGGCCATGAGCTCGTGGGCCTTGGCCGTGAAGGCCTGGGCCTCGGCCTCGAACGGCGTCGACTCGGCCTTGGCCAGCAGGGCCCGCACCCGGGCCAGGAGGGCGGGATCGTCAGCGATGGGGGCATGGCGGCGACGGTACCGACCCCCTACGACAGTCGGGACGTGAACCACTCGGCGGTGCGGGCGATGCCCTGGCGCAGGTCGACCGTGGGCTCCCAACCCAGGCGCTGGCGGGCCACGGTGATGTCGGGCTGGCGCTGCAGGGGGTCGTCCACCGGCAGAGGGCGGGTGACGACCTCCGCGCCGGAGCCGGTGACCTCGATGACGATCCGGGCCAGCTCGGCGATGGTGTGCTCGGTCGGGTTGCCGATGTTCACCGGGGTGGTCACATCGGAGTCCAGCAGGGCCAGGAACCCCCGGATCTCGTCCTCCACGAAGCAGAAGCTGCGGGTCTGGCTCCCGTCGCCGTAGAGGGTGAGGGGTTCGTCCCGCAGGGCGGCCACCACGAAGTTGGACATGGCCCGTCCGTCGTCGGGCCGCATACGGGGCCCGTACACGTTGAAGATGCGGACGATGCGCACGTCGAGGCCATGGGACCGGTAGTAGGCCATGGTCATGGCCTCGGCGAAGCGCTTGGCCTCGTCGTAGACCCCACGGGGGCCGATGGGGTTCACGTGGCCCCAGTAGGTCTCCGGCTGCGGGTGGACCTGGGGGTCGCCGTAGACCTCGCTGGTGGAGGCCAGGAAGAAGCGGGCCCCCTTGGCCTTGGCCAGGCCCAGGGTGTTGTGGGTGCCGAGGCTGCCCACCTTGAGGGTCTGGATGGGCATCCGCAGGTAGTCGACGGGCGAGGCCGGGCTGGCCAGGTGCATCACCACGTCGACGGGGCCGGGCACCCAGAGGTAGGTGCTCACGTCGTGCTCGACGAAGGTGAAGCCGGGCTGGCCGAAGAGGTGCTCGACGTTGGCCGCCGAGCCCGAGCTCAGGTTGTCGAGGCAGACCACCTCGTCGCCGCGGGCGAGGAGGGCGTCGCAGAGATGGGAGCCCAGGAAGCCGGCACCGCCGGTGACGACGATGCGCGCCACCTCAGCGGCCGATGCCCTCGACGACGAACCCGCGTCGCACCAGGGTGTTGCGATCGAGCAGGTTGCGTCCGTCGACCACCTGCTTGGCCGCCATGGCGTCGGCCACCTTGTCGAAGTCGAGCCACTTGAGCTCGTCCCACTCGGTGAGCACGGCCAGGACGGCGGCGCCCTCGCAGGCGGCGTAGGGGTCGGCGCACAGCTCGATGCCCTCGAGGCGGGCGTCGTCCGAGTCGGCGGGGATGGCCGGGTCGTAGGCCCGCACCGTGGCCCCGGCGGCCCGCAGGCGACCGATGATCTCCAGGGCGGGCGAGTCGCGCAGGTCGTCGGTGCGGGCCTTGAAGGTGAGGCCCCACACGGCGATGCGGGCCCCGTCGAGGCTGCCGCCGGCCGCCGTCGCCACTTTGGCCGCCACCCGGGTGAACTGCTGCTCGTTGACGTCGATGACGCCCTTCAGCAGGCCGAACTCGTACCCGGCGTCCTGGGCGATCTTCACCAGGGCGTGGGAGTCCTTGGGGAAGCAGGAGCCGCCCCAGCCCGGGCCGGGCCGGAGGAAGGCGTCGCCGATGCGCTTGTCGTAGCCCATGCCCAGCACCACGTCGTTGACGTCGGCGCCCACGGCCTCGCACACGGCGGCGATGGCGTTGACGAAGCTGATCTTGGTGGCCAGGAAGGCGTTGGAGGCGTACTTGATGGTCTCGGCCGACGCCGGGTCGGTGACCTGGAGGGGGGCGGCCAGGCCCAGGTAGAGGCCGGCGACCCGGATGGCGGCGGACTGGTCGTCGGCCCCGATGACCACCCGGTCGGGGTGGAGGAAGTCGTGGACGGCCGAGCCCTCCCGCAGGAACTCGGGGTTGGACACGACGGAGACGTCGTCGCGGCCCAACGCCTGCTCGACGACCCGGGTGGAGCCCACCGGCACCGTCGACTTGTTGATGACGACGGCCTCGGAGAGCAGGTGGGGGCCGATCTCGGCCGCCGCCTCGCGGATGTAGCTCAGGTCGGCCGAGCCGTCGGCCCCCTGCGGGGTGGGGACGCACAGGTAGACGAACTCGGCGTCGGCCACGGCGGCGGCGGCGCCGAGCACGAAGCGGAGCTGCCCCGACCGGCGGCCCTCCTGGACCAGCTCGTCGAGGCCGGCCTCCAGGATGGGGATCTCGCCTCGGTTGAGGGCGTCGACCTTCTCGGGGACGACGTCGACGCAGACGACGTCGTGGCCCATGTGGCTCAGGCAGGCCCCGGTGGTGAGTCCGACGTACCCGGTGCCGATGACGGCGATCTTCTGACCCATGGGGCGAACGCTAGTGGGCCTGCTCCCCGCTACTGGGTTGGCGTGCAGGAGGCCCCGGCCGGGGGGGCCTCGGGCAGGTAGAAGGCGGGATCGTCGGGATCGTTCTTGGCCTCCTCCGACGGCTCCCCCTCTGACTCCCCGCCCTCGGGGGTGGTGCCGGAGAGGGGCGTGGTGGTCGTCGTCGTGGTGGTCGTGGTGGGCCCGTCCACCTCATCGGCGGCCCGGGGGGTGGGGGCCACGCCCTCCCAGTCCGATCCGGTGACCAGGACGACCATGTCCAGCTCGGCCAGCGTCGGGTCGGCCTCGTAGCGCACCGGGCCGGCGACGTGGAGGGCGAGCAGGTGGGCCTCGGCCTCGTTGCCCTCGGCGTAGCGGATGGTGGTGGGCTGGCCCTTGTCCTCCTCGTCGGCGTCCTCGGGGACGATGGCCTCGAACCCGGCCTCCACCAGCTCGTCGGTGACGTCACCGCCCTGCCCGGCGATCCCGGTGCCGTTCAACACCTGGACCTTGACGTTCTCGGCCACCACGGAGCCGACGGCGGCCACGCCTCGGAACACGGCGAGAGCGGGCTCCGAGGCCTCCTCGTCGAGGTAGAGGATCTGGGCCCCGCCCTCCCGGCCGTCGCTGACCTCCAGCTCGAAGGTCTGGAGCTCGTCGGGGTTGAAGTCGCGGAAGTGGAGGGCCAGGTCGACGAGATATCCGGGGGTGAGGACGTCGTCCAGTTGGACGATGCCCGCTCCCGTCTCCACCAGGCGCCGGAGGGTGTTCGGGTTGCGGGCCCCCTTGCTGATCGCCTGCTCCATGGCCAGCCGGAGCAGGAGCTGCTGGCGGGCGATCCGGGAGAAGTCGCCGTCCGGGTCGACGTGCCAGTCGCCGTCGGCGTCCTGCACCTGGTAGCCCTTGCGCTCCCGGGAGAAGGCCAGGGCCTGCCGGGGCCCCAGGGTCCAGCACCCCGCGGTGGGGATGTCGATCTCGGTGAGGGCCTGCACCCGGCCCCGATCGTTCGTGCCCCGCGAGCGCACGGGGTGGGGGAACTGGACGGGGATGCCGCCGATCACCTCGATGAGCTGGCCGAAGCTGGCGAAGTCGACCTGCATGTAGTGGTGGGGGGTGATGCCGAACTCTTGGGTGATGGTGCGGATCAGGCGACCCTCCCCACCCGTGGGGAGAGCCGCGTTGATCCGGTCCTGGATGCCGGTGTCGGCGATGGTGACCCACAGGTCGCGGGGGAAGGAGAGGGTCTGGATGGTGCCGGCCCGGGGGTCGAGGCGCAGCAGCATGATCGAGTCGGTGTGCTGGCCCTTCAGGTCGCCGGCCGAGCGCTGGCGGGCGGGGTCGTCCTCGTCGAGGCCCTCGGCGTTGTCGATGCCGACGACCAGGATGTTGACCGGGTCGCCCTCCTCCAGCTCCTCGTGGGCCAGGTCGTCGCTCACGACGATCCGGGGCACGTGCGACAGGTTGGTGTTCCCGTAGGCCAGGACGCCCGTGGTGACGCTGGCGGCCACGATGGCCAGGACGTTGGCCGAGATCAGCAGGCGTTGCCGCCACGGCCGTCGGGGGCGGGCGTCACGAGGTGCAGACACGGCCGACCACGCTACTGGGCCGTCATCGTCGGCCCCAGGCAGGCCGGGCTCAGCGCTCCAGCGGCAGGCCCAGGCCCCGGCTGATCACCAGGCGCTGCACCTCGCTGGTGCCCTCGCCGATCTCCAGGATCTTGGCGTCGCGGTAGTGGCGGCTCACCGCCGTCTCGTCCATGAAGCCGTAGCCCCCGAAGACCTGGGTGGCGTGACGGGTGGCGGTGACCGCCCCTTCGGTGGCGTGGAGCTTGGCCATGGCCGCGGCGTGGGTGTAGGGCTGGCCCGTGTCGTGGAGCCAGGCCGCCTGGTAGGTGAGGAGGCGGGCCGTCTCGGCCAGCACGGCCAGGTCGGCGCAGCGGAAGGCGGTGGCCTGGTAGGAGCCGATGGGGCGGCCGAAGGCCTGGCGCTCCTGGGCGTAGGCGACCGAGTCGTCGAGGCAGGCCTGGATCACGCCCACGGCCAGGGCGGCGATGGCGATGCGCCCCTCGTCGAGGATGGACAGGAACTGGGCGAAGCCCCGGCCCCGCTCGCCCAGCAGGTGGTCCTCCGGCACCCGGACGTCGGCGAAGGACAGGCCGTGGGTGTCGGAGGCGTGCCAGCCCATCTTCCGGTAGGGCGGGGCGACCTCGAACCCGGTCGTGCCCGCCGGGAGGACGATGGCGCTGATCTCGGGCTTGCCCGTGCCGCCGGGTGGGTCGGTGCGGGCGGTGACGGTGACCAGCGACGTGATCTCGGTGCCCGAGTTGGTGATGAAGGCCTTCTCGCCGTTGACCACCCACTCCCCCGTCGCCTCGTCGAGCACGGCCCTCGTGCGGGTGCCGCCGGCGTCGCTGCCCGCCTCCGGCTCGGTCAGGCCGAAGCCGCCGAGGGCCCGGCCGGCGCACAGGTCGGGGAGCCAGCGCTGGCGTTGCTCCTCGGTGCCGAAGCGGTAGATCGGGTTGGCCCCCAGGCCCACGCCGGCCTCCAGGGTGATGGCCATCGACTGGTCGACCCGGGCCAGTTCCTCGATGGCGATGCACAGGGTGGTGAGGTCGGCGCCGCCGCCGCCGTACTCCTCGGGGAAGGGCAGGCCGAAGAGGCCCAGCTCGCCCATCTGGCGCACCACGTCGACGGGGAAGTGGTGGTCGCGGTCCCAGGCCTCGGCGTGGGGGCGGATGGCGGTGTCGGCGAAGTCGCGCACGACCTTGCGGAACTGCTGCTGCTCGTCGGTGAACTCGATGTGCACGCCCGCACGTTACGGCCCTTCGGGGACAGGACCGGAGTCTCGTAGCCTCGCCGGCATGGCCGGACCGGGTGACCTCGCTCCCCTCGCCGTCGTGGGCGGGTGGCTCCTCACCGACCTGGCCGACGTCACGACCGACCTGGCTGCCCTCGACGGCACCGGCACCTGGGCCGTGGTGCTGCCCTTCTCCGGCGACCCGGTGTGCGCCCGGTTCCGGCAGCGACGGCCGGCCCGGCCCTGGCCCGGCCGTCCGTGGCCCGGCGTGGCTGGCGGCCCGGACGCCTGGACCAGCTCTCTCGACGAGGCGTCGTTCCGGGCCGGCGTGGCCACCATCCGGGAGGCCATCGCCGCCGGCGACGTCTACCAGGTGAACCTGACCCGCCGGCTCACCGCCCCCGCCCCCCCCGGTGCCGACGTCGCCGCCCTGGGCGCCGCCCTGGCCGTGGGCAACCCGGCCCCGTTCAGCGCCGTGGTCCGCCTGCCCGCCCACGACATCCACGTGGCTTCGGCCTCGCCCGAGCGGTTCCTGGAGCGCGACGGCGACCGCATCTGGTCGTCCCCGATCAAGGGCACGGCGGCCACCCCCGACGGGTTCCTGGCCAAGGACCGGGCCGAGAACGTGATGATCGTCGACCTGGTCCGCAACGACTTGGGCCGGGTGTGCGAGTGGGGCTCGGTCACCGTGCCTGCCCTGTGCGCGGTGGAGCCCCACCCCGGCCTCGTCCACCTCGTCTCCACCGTCGAGGGCCGGCTCCGGCCCGGCGTGGGGTGGGCCGACGCCGTGGCCGCCACCTTCCCCCCGGGATCGGTCACCGGCGCCCCCAAGGTCGCGGCCCTGGGGATCATCGACGCCCTGGAGCCCGTCGAGCGAGGCGTCTACTGCGGGGCTGTCGGGTGGGTCGACGCCGACGCTCGCCGGGGCGCCCTCAACGTGGCCATCCGCACGTTCTGGCTCGACGACGGGCTCATCCACTTCGGCACCGGCGGGGGCATCACGTGGGACTCCGACCCGGCCGGTGAGTGGGCCGAGACGGAGCTGAAGGCGGCCCGGCTCCTCCCCCTGGCCAGCCGTGGCAGTCTCGTGCCGTGAGCGAGGCGCCCCCGGCCCCCCCGACCCCCTGGTGCTGGCTCGACGGCCGCGTCGCCCCGGTGGCGGAGACGACGATCAGCGTCGCCGACCACGGCCTGACCGTGGGTGACGGCATCTTCGAGACCATGAAGGTGGTCGACGGGGTGCCCTTCGCCCTCACCCGCCACCTCCGCCGCCTCCGCCGCTCGGCCGTCGCCCTGGAGCTGGACCTGCCCTTCGACGACGCCGGCTTCCGGGCCGCGTGCGACGAGCTGATCGCGGCCGCCGCCGCCGCCGGGGAGGTGGTGGGCCGTCTGCGCCTCACCGTCACCGGCGGTCCCGGGCCGGCCGGCTCCGACCGGGGCACCGGCCGTCGCACCGTGCTGCTGGTGACCGGTCCCCTCGATGTCTGGGCCGAGACGACCGGGGTGGCCACCGTCCCCTTCACCCGCAACCCGACGGGGGCGATGGCGGGGGTGAAGTCCACGTCCTATGCCGAGAACGTCGTGGCCCTGGCCCGGGCCCGGTCCGTCGGGGCAACAGAGGCGATCTTCGCCGACACCTCGGGCCACCTCAGCGAGGGCACGGGCTCCAACGTCTTCCTCGTGCGCGACGGACGGCTGGTCACCCCGTCGCTGGCCACCGCCTGCCTGGCCGGCATCACCCGGGAGCTGGTGTTGGAGGCCACCGACGCCGTCGAGGTCGACGACCTCACCTTCGCCGACCTCCGGGCCGCCGACGAGGCCTTCCTCACCTCGTCCACCCGCGACGTGCAGGCCATCGCCACCGTCGACGATGTTCCCCTCCCCGCCCCGGCTCCCGGCCCTGTCACCCAGGAGGCGGCCGCCGCCTTCGCCGCCGTCCAAGCCCGCACCCTCGATCCGTAGCTCCCCCGATCAGATCGGCCGCAGGTGGGTGACGTCGCCCGCGGCCAGGGTGCGCTCGTTCCCCTCCAGGGTGCGGACGACGAGCTGGCCCTGGGGGGTCACCTCGATGGCCTCGCCCTCCAGGTCGTCGGCTCCCAGGTCGACCCGCACCCGTCGGCCCAGCGTGGCCGAGCGGGCTCGCCACTCGTCCCAGAGCGCGTCCCGCCTGTCCCCGGCCGGACCGGTGACCTGGCCGTACCAGTGGTCGAGGCGTAGGAGCCAGGCCGCCACCAGATCCTCCCGGCTCGGAGCGGGTCGACCCGGCACCAGCTCGTCGCAGGCGATGGCCAGGCCCTCCAGCTCCGGGGACCGGCCGGCGGCCAGCACGTTGAGGCCCATGCCGCCCACCACCGTCACCCGCTGGGCCGCTGACGGCGGTGACCAGCCCGAGGCGACGTCCGACCCCGGAGGCCAGGCCGCCTCGGCCAGGAGGCCGGCCAGCTTCCGGTCGGGTGCACCGGGGACGGCGACGACCAGGTCGTTGGGCCACTTGATGCCGGGCGCCACGCCGCACACCACCTCCACCGCCTCGGCCGCGGCCACGGCCATGGCCGGCAGCACCAGCTCGGCCGCGGCGGCCGGCGGCCGGGCGAGCACCGAGACCAGCACCGCCGCCCCCGGAGGCGCGGTCCAGGTCCGGCCCCGACGGCCCCGGCCCGCCGTCTGGTGGTCGGCGCCGAGCACGATGCCCTCAAGCTCGCCGTCGGCGGCCAGGGCCAGCAGGTCGGCGTTGGTGGAGCCGGTCTCGTCCACCCACCGCACGTCGGCGAACCGGGTCCCGGCCAGGGCCCGACGCACCCCGTCGGCGTCGAAGGCCGAGCTCGAGCCCCGGCGGGTCGTCCTGTCGGCGGGCCAGCTCACCCGGTGAGGATGGCACGTCACCCACCCGTTCTTGCGCCCGAACGTCGCTCTGGGTGCGACATCTCGGCGCAAGAACTGTCTCCCCGCCCCAGTGCGGGGCCCTGGTGTTGGCCGGCGACCCTTGTGTCGCCTAGGAAAGCAGAGTGCTCACGAAGATCCTCATCGCCAACCGGGGCGAGATCGCCGTCCGGGTCATCCGTGCCTGCCAGGAGCTGGGCATCACCACGGTGGCCGTGTACTCCGAGCTCGACCGGGACGCCCTGCACGTCCGCATCGCCGACGAGGCCTACGCCCTGGGCGGGCAGACGGCGGCCGAGAGCTACCTGAACACCGAGAAGATCCTCGACGTCATCGCCCAGAGCGGGGCCGACGGGGTGCACCCCGGCTACGGCTTCTTCTCCGAGAACACCGACTTCGCCCGGGCCATCACCGAGCGGGGCGTCACCTTCATCGGCCCGCCCCCCGAGGCCATCGAGGTCATGGGCGACAAGGTGTCGAGCCGCATCGCGGCCCAGGAGGCGGGCGTCGAGGGCGTGCCCGGCACCACCGAGTTCCTCACCTCCGGCGACGAGGTGGTGGCCTTCGGCGAGCAGCACGGCTGGCCCGTGGCCATCAAGGCGGCCTACGGCGGCGGCGGCCGGGGCATGCGGGTCGTCAACAGCGCGGAGGAGGCCCACTCGGCGCTGGAGTCGGCCCAGTCGGAGGCGCTCAAGGGCTTCGGGCGGGACGAGTGCTACGTGGAGCGCTACCTCACCCAGCCCCGCCACGTGGAGATGCAGATCATCGGCGACACCCACGGCAACGTGGTGTGGGTGGGCGAGCGCGACTGCTCGGCCCAGCGCCGGCACCAGAAGCTGATCGAGGAGGCCCCGGCGCCGGCGTTCCCGGCCGAGACGCGGGCGGCCATGGGCGAGGCGGCCGTCAAGGTGGCCAAGGCGTGCGGCTACTACAACGCCGGCACCGTCGAGTTCCTGTTCCAGGACGGCGAGTTCTGGTTCCTGGAGATGAACACCCGCCTCCAGGTGGAGCACCCCGTCACCGAGCTGATCTCCGGCATCGACCTGGTGCGGGAGCAGATCCGGGTGGCGTCGGGCGAGCCCCTCTCGTTCTCCCAGGACGACATCGACCTGCGGGGCTGGGCCATCGAGGTGCGGGTCAACGCCGAGGACCCGGCGGGCGGGAAGTTCCTCCCCTCCCCCGGGCGCATCACCGCCATGTCGGTGCCCCAGGGCTTCGGCGTGCGGTGGGACGGCGGCTACACGGCCGGCGACGAGGTCAGCCAGTTCTACGACAACCTCGTGGGCAAGCTCGTCGTGTGGGGCTCCGACCGGGACACGGCCATCGCCCGCATGGAGCGGGCCATCCGCGAGTTCCGCATCGAGGGCATCAAGACCACCCTCCCGGCCGACCTGGCCATCCTGGCCCACGACGACTTCCGGGCCGCCCGCCACTCCACCAAGTGGGTGGAGGAGACGCTCGACCTGTCCGGTGTGGGCGTGGAGGCCGCGCCGGCCGCGGCCGACGGCGACGACGGCGAGCCCGAGGAGAAGGTGCGCCGGGACGTCGATGTCGAGGTCAACGGCAAGCGCTTCTCGGTGGCCATGTGGGTGCCGGCCTCGGCCGCTGCTCCCGTGGCCATGGGCGGCGGCGCCGGTGGCACCGCGCCTCGTCCCCGCCGCAAGGGGGCCGGTGGGGGCGCCACGGTGGCCGGGTCCGGGTCGGTCACCGTCCCCATGCAGGGCACCATCGTGAAGGTCACCGTGGCCGTGGGTGACGAGGTGACCGCCGGCCAGACGGTGTGCCTGCTGGAGGCCATGAAGATGGAGAACGCCATCACCGCCGACAAGGATGGCACCGTGGCTGAGATCAAGGTCGAGGCCGGCCAGGCCGTGTCGGCCGGCGACGTCGTCCTCGTCATCGAGTAGCTGAGGCATCCTCGACGGGGTAGCCCTCGGCCCGCCAGGCGGCGATGCCCCCGATCATCTCCTTGACCGGACGGCCCAGGGCAGCGATGCGGGCCGCGCCCTTGGTGCCGGCGTTGCAGGAGATGCTCCAGCAGTAGGTGACGACCAGGACATCGGCCGGCAGAGCAGCCAGGGCCGCGGCGTCGATGGTGGCGTGGGGCAGGCTCACGGCCCCGGGCAGATGGGCGTCGGCGTAGGCCTCCGGCGCCCGGGTGTCGACCAGGACGATGCTCGTCGGATCGACGGCCAGATGGGCGGCCACATCGGCCGGGTCGGTCTCATAGGCCAGCCGACCCCGGAAGTGGGCGGCAGCCTCGTCGGGCGGAGCAGGCGGAACTGCGGTCACGGGAAGCTCCGGGACGTCCGTCATGACGCGGACCCTACGAGAAGGGCACCTCCGCCGAATCGGCCTTTCCGAAGATCCTCGGTGCGGGCCGCCGATACGCTCCCGGCCATGGCGTCGTGGAGGGAGATCGAGCAGGCCCAGCCGGAGCTGGCTGAGCGAGTGCGGCGGCTGTTCGATGGCGGTCGACACAAGACGATCGCCACCGTGCGGGCTGATGGTTCGCCCCGCATCTCCGGGATCGAGTGCGAGTTCGCCGACGGCGAGCTCCGGTTCGGTTCGATGACGGGTGCCCGCAAGGGGGCGGACCTGGCGCGTGATCCCCGCTTTGCCTTGCACGGCCCGACCTTCCACCCTGAGGAGGGCAAGGAGGCCGACTGGCCGGGCGAGGCCAAAGTCGCCGGGCGGGCCATCCCTGCCGGGCAGATGTTCGTGGCCGACATCACCGCGGTCGTCGTCACCGCCCTCGACGCCGCGGCCACCAAGCTCGTCGTCGAGTGGTGGACACCGGAGCAAGGCCTCCGCAGGGTCGAGCGGGAGTAGCCCCGCCCGACAACGCTTGCCCCTGCGTCAGGACGGGTGGAGGGCGGCGCGCAGGGCGGCGACGGCGTCGGCCTCGTAGGCGGCGGCCGAGGCGATGCGGGTGAAGGCGAAGGAGGGGTGGACGTGGCCCTCCAGGCGGCGCTCCTCCACCGGCACGCCGGCCTCCCGGAGGCGGGCGGCGTAGGCGGTGCCGTCGTCGCGCAGGGGATCCGCGCTGCAGGTGAGGATCCACGCCGGGGGCAGGCCGGACAGGTCGGGGGCGTGGAGGGGCGAAGCATACGGCTCGACCTGATCGGCGACGGAGAGGAGGTAGGTGTCGCGGTACTCGACCATGGTCTCGTGGTCGAGCAGGTAGCCGGGCGGCGTCGACCCGACCGACGGCTGGGTCATGGTCAGGTCGGTGGCCGGCACGTCGAGCCACTGGTGGGCGAGGGTCGGTCCGCCCCGGTCCCGGGCCATGAGGCCCATCACCGCGGCCAGGTTTGCGCCGGCCGACTCGCCACCGACGGAGAGGCGACCGGCGTCGACCTCCAGCCGCTCGGCCTCGGCCCCGACCCACTCCAGCACCCGGTAGCAGTCCTCCGGAGCGGTGGGGAAGGCGTTCTCCGGCGCCATGCGGTAGTCGGCCGAGACGACGACGCAGTCGGCCCCGGCGGCGATGGCCCGGCAGCGGGGGTCCCGCTCGTCGAGCGAGCCGATGCACCAGCCTCCCCCGTGGAGGAAGACGTGCACGGGCAGCCGCCCGGGGCGGGGGCGGTAGACCCGCACGTAGATCCGCCCCCCTTCCACCCGGACCAGCTCCGTCGTCTCCCGGTGCATGGCCGGCCCATCGGGCATCACCACCTTCCGCAGACGGCGGTTGGCCGCCGCGGCATCGGCCCGGCGCCGGCTCCACGGGAGGGACCGATCGCGGCGATCCAGGCGGTTGGCCACAGTGACGATGCGGCGCACCGCCGGTTCCAGCTCCAGTTCCATGGGGCCGAGCCTGGCAGAGCCGGCGATCGGTCACCTCCGGGGGGCGCCGAGAGACTTCTTACCCGACCGTGAAGGACATGCTGATCATGCGATTCACCGACGAGAGCCAGGTCGCCTTCGCCGACTCCGGGCTGTCCTTCGAGGACATCCTCGAATCGATGGGCCGCTTCAACGACGAGATGATCTCGGCCGGGATCCTGGTGGCGGCCGAGGGGCTCGACGACGCGACCAAGGGCGTGGTCGTCGACTACTCGGCTCAGCCGCCGGTGGTGACCGACGGGCCGTACGGCGAGACCAAGGAGCTGTTCGGCGGCTTCTGGATCCTCGACGTGGCCTCGCAGGAGGAGGCCGCCATCGCCGAGAGCCACGCCGTGGCCCCGTCGGTCGAGGCCACCGACTGGGACCGCGTCGTGGTGCTGTACGAGGCCCTGGGTCGACTGGCCCCCTCCCCCGTCGTCGACCTGAACGGGCCGTCGCCCTCTCGATGGCCCAGGGCCCGGCCGCCGGGCTCCGGGTCGTCGCCGGCCAGCCGCGGTCAGACCGGGTCGGGGCGGGCGTTGTAGCGGGCCATGGCCCGTTCGACGCCCTCGGCGGCGATGGCCTCCACCGCGTCGGCGGCCTCGGCGATCACCACGTCGAGCTCCTCCCGCTCCCGCTTCCCGGGCCGGCGCAGCACGTGGTCGGCTCCCTGCTGGCGGCCGGGCGGCTTGCCTACCCCGAGGCGCACTCGCACGAAGTCGTCGGAGTGGACGTGGGCCACGATCGACTTCAGGCCCCGGTTGCCGGCCAGTCCCCCGCCCACCTTGACCTTCAGGCGCCCCGGCGGCAGGTCGAGCTCGTCGTGCACCACGACGAGGCGGTGCAGGTCGTCGATGTCGTGCCGCCGCAGCAGGGCGGCCACGGCCAGGCCCGACTCGTTGTAGTACGTCTGCGGGATCCCCAGGGCCAGGCGCAGCCCGCCCACCCGCACGTCGTCGGTGAGGGCCCGCTCGTTGCGGAGCCCGGCCTTCAGCCGGCCCCCGTGGCGGCCGGCCAGCTCGGCCACCGTGTCGGCCCCGACGTTGTGGCGGGTGCCGGCGTAGTCGAGCCCCGGGTTGCCGAGCCCGATGACGAGGAGGTCGGCGGGCACGATCGGGGGCGCGTCAGGAGGAGCGTCGGGGCGTCGCCGCCACCAGCGCAGGGGGGATCAGCCCTCGCCGCCCTCGGCGGCGTCGTCCCCGGATCCGGCGGCATCGCTCTCGGCCGCACCCTCGGACTGGGCGGCGGCGGCCTCGGCGTCGGCGGCCTCGATGGCCTCGGACTCGATGGCGGCCCGGGACACCTGGGCGCTGGCCACGGCCTCCTCGAGGTCGACGTCGGTGGTGACGCCGGCCGGCAGGGCCAGGTCGCCGACGGTGATGGTGTCGCCCACGGCCAGCTCGGTGATGTCGTAGGTGATCTGGTCGGGGATGCTGCCCGGCTTGGCGTTGATCGAGAGCGTCTGCATGAGGTGCTCGATCATCCCCTGCTCCCGCACCACCTGCTCGGCCTCGCCCTCCAGGATGATGGGCACGTCGACGGTGATCTCCTGGTCGCGGCGGATCAGCAGGAAGTCGACGTGGTCGACGGTGTGGCGGATCGGGTGCCGCTGCATGTCCTTGATGATCGAGAGCTGGGCCTCGCCCTCGCCCTCGA
>CAZXRA010000034.1:0-12002 GCA_964643485.1 uncultured Iamiaceae bacterium
GAACACCGTGAACACCCCAGGACTGGTGATGTCCTGACGAAACGACACCCGCGGCGTCACAAACGACCCACCAGTGATCGACCCGGTGGCCGGATCGTTCGTCCCCGAGATCGACGTCGGACCCTCCAACGCATACGACTCATCCGCATCACGAATCAGCAGCTCACCCTCCACCAGATCCAGTGTGAACTCCTCCGTCGCCCGAGGAGAACCACTGGCGGGAGCCGCCGAAGCAGACCCCGCCACCGGCACCACCGCCAACGCCGCAACCCCCACCACCACGGCGACCAGAGCCTGGATCAGGCGCCGGAACGGCCGCCCCGAACCCGCAAGTTGGGCGGGGGGGGGGGGCAAAAGCGATGTCACGCTCAGACCGCCCCCTCACCTTCAGCTGCGACCGCACCTGTTGAAACAACATCTTCGGGGATCCCCCTATATCGAGAACAACCAACCACAACGCTCCACCGACAGCCCTACGACCATCAGAACGCCACCCAGCACCCTCCCAGACCAAACCTTGCTGAACATGCGCGATATGCCGAGACGCCCGCCTCGGGACGATGGGGCGGTCGCACGAGGCGCTCAGGCCAGGGCGGCGTCGACCTTGGCTCGGAGGGCGTCGGACTGGGTCCGCAGCTTCCGCACCCCATCGAGGCGCTTCTCGGCCTCGGCCTTCCGTTGCGCCTGCTCGGCCTTGGACTGCTGCAGGAGCTGGTGCAGCTCCTTGCGCTGGGTCTCCAGCGCCTTCTTCCGTCCGGTGATGGCGGCATCCACCGTCTGCTCCACGCCCTCCCGGGCCTCGATCACCTTGAGGGTGAACTCGGCCTGGAACTCCTGGCGGACCTGGGCGATGACCTCCCGCACGATCCGCAGGTAGTCCTGGCGGACCTGGACCTGGTGGCGCTTCTTGTAGCGCATGTACCCCACCGGGGCGGCCAGGAGCAGGCCGGGGAGGATCACCGGGGCGGCGATGCCGCCGAGGAGGGCCGAGGCCACGCCCCCGAGAGCGCCGGCGGAGAGCAGCGAGGGAAGGCCGTCCTCCACCAGGTTGGCCTTGCCGGCGTTGGGGTCGCGGCGATCACCGATGCCCAGGTCGCGCAGGTGCTCGGGCAGGGCGTCCTGCTCCAGCTCCAGCACCAGGTCGTCCAGGTCGAACTCGGCGGCGATCTTGGCCACGGCGTCGTCCAGCCGCTGCGAGAGCACGATGGCCACGTTCGACCAGGCCGCGTTGATCGACTGCTCCAGGTCGGCACTGATGTTGGCCATCACCGGGTCGACGTCCTTCTGGTGGGCGTCGATGTGATCCCGGTAGATGCGGTCCATACGGGTCATCTCCCGGCCGATCACCCGGTTCAGGTCGGCCTGGATGCGCTGCACCGCCCCGGCCAGGCGCTGGCGCCAGCGGGCCTGCGAGGGCAGCAGCTCCTCCAGCTGGGCCTGGCGGGCCTTGAGCTCGGCCTCCACCTCCACGATGTCGCCCGCCGCCACCCGCACCTCGGCCATCTGCTCCGACTCGATCCGAGCCAGGACCAAGCCCACCAACCGCAGGATGTTGGCCATGCGCACCAGCTCGCGGTTCTGGAGCGTGCGATCGAGCACCGCCTCCAGGTCGGTGAAGCCGCTGCGGGCCAGCAGTGGCGCCGCGGCGTCGGCCCGGCCCGCCTCGAGACGAGCCCGGGCCTTCTCGGCCAGGCGGCTGCTCACCGGCAGGAACGGGGCGTTGAGCACCCGCTCGAAGCGCCGGGCCGCCTCGGCCAGATCCTCGTCGGCGTCGGGAGCGGCCGCCGCTCGCCGCAGCGACGCGAGGTAGTCGGCCATCTTGGCCCGGTCCTCGGCCATCATCCGCTCGGGGTCCGACGAGCTGTCGACCTTGGTGAGGATGAGGACCACGGTGTCGATGCGCTCGCTGGCCTCGGCCAGGAACTGGAGCTCACTGAGGGAGATGGGCTCCTCGACGGACACGGCGAAGAACAGGGCGTCGGCGTAGCGCAGCCCGGCCAGGGCGCTGTCGCGGTGGCCCCGGGTGAGGCCCCCCACCCCGGGCGTGTCGATGACGACCAGCCCTCGTTCCAGGAGGGGGTGGGGCAGGCCTACCTCGACGCCGACGACACCCTCCCGGGCGACGGCCTGGCCCTGCATCGACGCGTAGTCGACGAGCTGCTCGGGCCCGATGGTGACGCGCTCCTCCAGGTCGGTGCCCTCGGGACGACGCACCGCCGTGACCTGGAGGGTCTCGGCGTGGCTCACGGCCAGGTGGACGCTGGTGGCCACGTCGGCATCGACGGGCAAGAGCCCGGGCTGGCCCAGCAGGGCGTTGATGAAGCTGGTCTTGCCCCGCTTGATCTCCCCGGCCACCACCACCCGGATCTGGGTGTCCTTCCAGCTCTTGGCCTCGACCTCGATGCGTTCGGTGAGGTCGGCATGGCCGGTGGCGACGGTGAGGGCGTGGGTGCGGTTGGCCAGGCGCAGCACGTCGGTCACCACCGCCGGCATCCCCGATCGGGACGGCGCGGCGGCGGTGGGCTCGGGTGGTGTCGTGGTATCGGTCATCGGCGTGGTCGTGTCCAGGGGGTCGACTTCAGGTCGTCATCGTCGTCGTCGTCGGGCTTGGCGGCCCGACTCGGCGATGGCGGGGGGGCGGGCTCCGCGGCCCGAGGAGCCGGCGGAGGCGTGGGCCGAGACTGCCGGGGCGGAGGCGCGGCGAGCTGCGGAGCGGTGGCCGGCGGCGGAGGCGTGGGCAGCGGGTAACCCGTCGACGGCGGAGCTGGTTGTTGCGGGTACACCGGCTGCTGCGGGTAGACGGGCTGCGGGGGATAGGTCGGTTGTGGCGGATACGCCGGCTGCTGGGGATGGACCGGTTGCTCGGGGTACGCCGGCGATTGCGGGGCGACGGGCGGAGGCGCCGGAGCAGCGGGAGCGGCGGGCACCGGGGTCGGGGTCGGGCGGGGCGAGGCCTCGTCCCAGACCAGCTCGTACCACTCCCGCACGTCCTCGGCGAGGCGCCGCTCGTCGGGGCTGCGCCGGCTGTCGTTGCCGTAGCGGGCCCAGGCGGCCACGGCCCGGGCGGCGGCCTGGGCCATCTCCCCGGGATCGGCCGAGTCGGGCAGGCCGAGCTGGCGGGTGGGGCTGGTCTCCAGGGCCAGCCGACGCAGGGCGTCGAGCAGGTCGCCGGGGAGCCGGGCCGCCCCCTCCTCCACCCGGCGCAGGGCGTCGAGGATGCGGAGGTCGTGGAGGGCCGGATCGAGCTCGATGCGCTCCAGGGGGCCGGCCATGGCCCGGAAGGCCTCGGCGTCCTCGCCCTGGGCCCGCGAGGCGATGCGCCGGAGGTCCGAGAGGCCGCCCCGGGCCTTCAGGGCGCTGGCCCGGCGGGCGAAGCCGGTCTCCACGGTGCCGGTGAGGGGATCGAGGCCGGAACGCTCCCGGAAGCCCCGCAGCAGGGCCCCGGCCCCCCGCGACCCCGACTGCACCAGCTCCACCCCGACGGCGATGCCGTGGAGATCGAGCATGGAGAGCAGGCGCCGCAGCTGGTCGCGCGACACGCCGGGAACCTCGGCGTCCACCAGGTCCTGGGGGCTGAGGAGGGCGTCCTCGAGATCGAGCTCGTCGAGCTGGGCCAGGGCGGCGAGGGCGTAGGCGTCGTCCTCGGTGAACTGGTCGGTGGCCGCCGTCTCGGCCAGCAGGCCCATCACCGGGACCACCTCGGAGACCACGCCGGTGAGGCGCTCGCGCGCCGCGGTGGCCAGGCGGTGGGCCACGGGCCATGGGTCGCCGTCGGGGGCGAGCCGGTCGACCTTGCTGAGGATCCCGACGGCGTTGGCCGACGACAGGCCGGAGGCGTCGAAGAGGGAGCGGAAGCGCTCCAGCACCTCCACGTCGCTCTCCCGCACGTGGGGGGTGAGGAAGAGGAGGGCGTCGGCATCGCTCATGGCGATCTCGGAGTCGCGCCCCTCGGCGTCGGTGGCCTCGCGGCTGGCCAGGCCCAGGGCCTCGGTGGCGGCCCGCTGGTTCTCGTCGGTAACGGTGTTGAGACCCGGCGTGTCGATGATCGTGAGGTCGCGCAGGCGCTCGTTGGACAGGTGGACGACGAGGCGAGCCACGTCGTCGGCCGGGACGCCCAGGTCGTCGGGGATGCAGGAACCGGCGGCGAAGGGCAGGGTGTGGACGGTGCCGTCCCGGCGCTGCACCTCGATGCGCTGGTGGTGGTCGTAGCGGTACCAGGTGACGAGGCGGGTGCACTCGCCGGCGTCCACCGGGGCGACCCGCTGGCCGAGGAGCGCGTTGACCAGGGTCGACTTCCCCGAGCTGACGCTGCCCGCCACCGCCACCCGCAGGGGAGAAAGGAGGCGGGACCGCACCGCCTCCACCGCGCTCCGGGTGGAGCTGGGGGGGAGGCGCCGCAGGGTCTCGTCGCACACCTCGACCATGGCCGCGGTGAGGTCGCGGCTCATGTCAGAGGTAGTCCTCGAAGTCGTGGTTGATGTCGGCGGCCGGCTCCGGTTCGGCGTCGAAGGAGAGGTCGGCGGTGGTGTCGCCGCTGTCGAGGTCGAGCAGGTCGAGGCCGATCAGGTCGGTGGCGTCGAGCGGTCTCCAGGTCGACGTCGGCGCCGCCCTCATCGACGATGTCGCCGTCGTCCGTGGTGTCGTCGGTCGGTTCGTCGTGGTCGTCGAGGGAGAGATCGTCGTCCCCCTGGTCGTCGACATCGGTCGTCCCGTCGTCGGCCGAGGTGTCGTCGTCGTCGCTGGCGTCCCGCACCCCGGCGATGCCGTCCTCGTCGTCGACGGTGAACGGACCGGAGGCGTCGGCCGCCTCGGCATCGACCACGGCATCGTCCACGAGAGCGGACCAGTCGTCGTCGCTCGGCTCGTCCACCGGGTCGGACAGAAGGGTGTCACGCAGGCCGGCCAGGGCGTCGTCGGACAGGTCCGAGCCGTCGGTGAAGCTGTCCATGTCCAGGAAGCCGGAGGCGTCCAGGGAGATGCTGTCGAGGCCGCTCATGGCCGGGTGTTCTCCTTCGTTGGGAGGGCTATCGTTCCCGCCGGGACGACAAGGGTGCGCGCCATGCGGGACCGTGGGGACAGACGATGACGACGGCGACAGCCGGCGTGCGAGGACGCCGCCACCGCAGCGCCGCCGAAGGCGACCTCCTGGCCTGGGCCCGCGAGGGTGACGAAGCGGCCTTCGCCGAGCTGGTCGAGCGAAGCCGCAAGCGCCTCTTCGCCGTGTGCGTGCGGATCACCGGCGACGAGCACTCGGCCCGGGACGCCACCCAGAACGCCCTGCTCGACGCCTGGCGAGCGCTGCCCCGCTTCGAGGGCCGCTCCAGCTTCTCGACCTGGCTGTGCCAGATCGGCAGCCGGGCCGCCCTGGGCGTGGTGCGCAAGCGCCGGGCCGAGCCGATGGGCGAGGTGCCCGAGCCGACGGGACCGTTCTCCACGGCCCTCGACGAGACGGTGACGGCGGTGAGCGCCGTGCGCTGGGCCCTGGAGAAGCTGCCGCCCGACTTCCGCCAGGCCCTCGTCCTCCGCGAGTACGGCGACCTCAGCTACCAGGAGATCGCCGACGAGCAGGGCATTCCCGTGGAGACGGTGAAGACCCGCATCAACCGGGCCCGCCGGGCCGTGGCCCACGTGCTGGAGACGGCGGACGCCTGACCAGCGGGTGAGGGCGCTCATGACGGCGCTCCCCCGTGACGGGCCACCACGACCTCGGGCAGGCGCACGACCCGGTCGCCGTCGGCGTAGCCGGGGCGCTCGGTCGACACGACCGTGTTGTGGCGGGCGGGATCGGCCACCTCGACCTGGTGCACCGCTCGGTGCCGGGCCGGGTCGAAGGGCTGGCCGTCGGGGCGGATCTCGGTGATGCCCACCGCGGCCAGGGCCCGGACCACCTCGTCGGACAGGGCGGCGCTGGGCAGCTGGTCGCGCAGGCCCATCAGGGCCTCGGCCAGCTCGGCCCGTTGGGACCGGGCCTGGGCCTCCTCCCGGGACGGGGCCGGGCCCACGAGGGGGCCGCCGGGAGGGGGCGGCGGCAGGGGGGCGGCGGCCCCGGGGGACCCGGGCGCGTAGGGCGAGGTGACGGGGGCCGGCCGCTTCCGGCGGGCCAGGGCGGCACCGAGGGGGACAGCAGCCAGGATCGCCCCCAGGACGAGGCCGAGGAAGCCGACGCCGGCCAGGGCGGCGATCGAGGTGCCGTCACCGTCGTCGTCGTCGGCCTCGTCGCCGTCGACGGAGCGACCGGTGGGCTGCTCGCTGTCGCCCGTGGTGGTGGAGGGCGTGGTCGGCTTGGTCCCCTGGCTCTCGGTGGTGGTCGTCGTCGAGCGCTCGGTCGTCTCGGGCCGGTCGGACTGCGGCTCCGTGGTCTGGCGCCCTCCGCCGGGGGCCTCACCGATGCCCCCGGGACCCGACGGCTCCGTGGTCTGCTGTCCCAGGCCAGCAGGGCCCACGGCGGCGACCGGTGTGGCCAGGACCAGCACCGCGGCCAGGGCCACGGCGGCGGCCGTAAGCGCCCTGACGGGTCGGGTCAACGTGTCCGGAGAGAGGCTCCCTCGTGTCATGCGGGTGAGAGATCGCCACCGGCGGGTTTGTTCCCGCTCCGGGGGGCATCCCGGGGACCCCTCCCCGGGATGCTCACTCCCAGCGGAAGCGCCAGGCCGCCACCGCCGGGGCGGCCACCGCCCAGATCCCCAGCACGAGCCACGCCCCGCCGGGGACGGGCCCGGCGCCCAGGGCGCCGTGGGTGATGTCGGAGAGAGCACCGATGGGGAGGCCCCGGGCCACCACCCGCAGGGCTCCGGGCAGGTCGTCGAGGGGCACCACGACCCCGCCCACGAAGAGCAGCACCAGATACAGGGCGTTGGCCAGGGCCAAGGTGGTGAGGGCGGGCAGGGTGCCAGCCATGAGCATCCCGATGCCGGCGAAGGCGGCCGAGGCCAGGGCCATCCCGGCCAGGGCGACGCCCAGCCCCGCCGACGGGCTCCAGCCCAGGGCCAGGCCCACGACGAGGAGCACCACGACCTGGAGCGCCTCCACCGCCAGCACCGAGGCCAGCTTGGCCACCACCAGGTCGCGGCGGCTCAAGGGGGTGACGGCCAGGCGGCGGAGCACCCCGGTGGAGCGCTCGAAGCCGGTGGCGATGGCCAGGCCGGTCATGGCCGTGGACATCACCGACAGAGCCAGGACGCCGGGGAGCAGGAAGTCGACCGGTTCCTCCCCTCCGGTGGGCAGCACGTCGACCAGGGTGAAGAAGGCGAGGACGAGCACCGGGATGAGGAAGGTCAGCAGCACCGACTCCCCCCGGCGCAGCGTCAGCACCAGCTCCATGCGGACCTGGGCGGCGATGCGTCGGCTGGCGGGGGCCGCCGTCGGCAGGGGCCCGGGCGCGGTGAGGGCCACGACGAGTCAGCGGCGCCGAGCGCGATCGGGCTCGGGCACGGCCTCCGTCTCGGCGAAGGCCCGAGACACCACGTCGAAGGTGAGGGGCTCACCCTCGCCACCGGCGTCGCGCCCAGGGGCGGCTCGCTCGGCCGCCGCCAGCTCCTCCTCGGCCCGCATGTGCCGGAAGGCCCAGATGAAGAACATGGCGGTGATGATCACCCACAGCTCGCCGCCGGCGGCCAGCTTCATGAACACCCCGGCCGCCTGCTGGTCCTGCTGCACGGTGAGACCGAAGGCCCGCTCCGGGATGTCGTAGGCCGTGTACACGGCCCCTTCGGCGAAGGTGAGCCACCCGCCCGGCACGGTGGGGATGATCGACATCAGGAACAGGTAGATCATCTGGGCCGGCGGCGACATGCGCCACTCCTTGATGGGCCCGCACACCGGCGTCCACATCATGAAGGCGGTGAACACCAGCACCACGTGGACGAGGTAGTGGACGAGGCCGTTCTCCACCGAGGCGTTGACCAGGGCGGGCCAGTGGACAGCCATCGTCATGGCGTTGAAGGCCACCCCGGCCACGACGGGGAGGGCGGCGAGCCGGATGACCCGGCGGACCCGCCCCGAGCCCAGCACCAGGTCGGCCAACCAGCGGGGCGTGGCCAAGAGGGCCAGCGGGGGCACGACCAGGGTGAGGATCGTGTGCTGGATCATGTGGACGAGGTAGAGGTACTCCTCGGCGATGTCGTGCATGGGCCAGTCGGAGGCGACCCACAGGAGGAGCAGGCCGGCGACGGCGGCCAGCTTGTTGCGCCGGGTGAGGACCGGCGTCCCCGCGGGCACGGCCTTGGGCCCCACCACCCGGGCGGCCCCGATGTAGAGGGCGGTGAGGCTCACCAGGAGGACCCACACCTCCGGGTGCGGCTGGAACCGCCAGAGGTCGGGGGCGCTGGCCGCGAGCATCAGCAGCCGGACCCGGTCAGTGTCCGAAGACGCGGAAGGTGAGGAGGGCGATGATGTACACGCTCACCGCCAGGCCCAGGCCCGAGTAGAAGACCCGGGTGAGGATCTTCGAGTCGAACTTCAGGTGCATGAAGAAGGCGGCGATGATCACGAACTTGATCGCCATCACGATCAGGAGCGGGAACATCAGGACGGGCCCGTCGTCGATCAGGTAGGGCCAGGCCACCTCCATGCCCGTGAGGACGGCCAGGCCGACGGCGATCTTGATGTAGAGGAGGTCAGATGCATGGCCGTGCCCGTCATCGTGGGCACCGTGGCCGTCCGCCTCGGCCTGTGGGGCGTCGATGGTGGCGTCGCTCATGATCGGCCTCTCAGGGGATCAGGTAGACGATGGTGAAGATCAGGACCCACACCACGTCGACGAAGTGCCAGTACAGGCCGACGATCTCGACGGCCTCGGCCCGGGCCTGGGGGATGCGCCCCTTGACCGAGAGGGTCAGGGTCGACAGCAGCATGACGATGCCCAGGGTGACGTGCACGCCGTGGAAGCCGGTGAGGGTGAAGAAGGCCGAGGAGGCGGCGTTGGTGGTGAAGCCCATGCCCTCCTTCACGAAGACCTGGAACTCGTAGACCTGGCCGGCGATGAAGACCGAGCCCAGCACCGCCGTGGTGGTGAGCCAGAGGCGCAGGCGGGCGTGCTCGCCCCGCTGGATGGCCGACACGGCCAGCACCATGGTCAGCGACGACATGAGCAGCACGAACGACGAGATCGAGGTGAGCTCGATGTCGTAGAGGTCGTGAGGCAACGGGCCCCCGGCCTGGTTGTTGTGCTTGTAGAGCAGGAAGGTGGAGATGAGGCCACCGAAGAGGAGGCACTCCGACCCCAGGAACACCCACATGGCCAGCTTCGGGTTGGAGATGCCGGAGTTGGTGGCGTGGTGGTCGTGGTCGTCGGGCCCGTCGGCGTAGGCCGCGGCCCGCTCGGACCGCTGCTCGAGCTGGCGGGCGTCGTCCAGCTCCTCGGAAAGGGTGGTGTCAGTCAACGAGCGCAGCCTCCTCGGGCGCAGCGGCGTCGCCGCTCTCGTCGGCGGGGGCGTCCGGAGGGGTGTCGTCACCGTGGTGGTGGTCGGCCTCCGGTGCCGTGGACGGCTCCAGGACCCAGCCGTAGATGCCGGTGATGACGAGGATGCCGCCGACGAGGCAGAGCCACAGGTTGAAGATCAGGCCCCACCCGACGAAGGGCAGGCCGGCCGAGATCACCAGCGGCCAGTACGAGGGGGAGGGCAGGTGCACGCCCTCGCCGCTGCCGGGCTGGACGATCTCCTCGGAGGTAGCCACCCGCACCAGCTTGCCACTGGCGTCCTCCCGGTACTTGCGGTGCCAGAAGTCGTCGAGGCGGCTGACGGTGGGGACCACGTCGAAGTTGTGGACCGGCGTCGGGCTCTGGATGCTCCACTCCAGGCTGCGGGCGTCCCACGGGTCGGCGGGGGCGGCGATGCCCTCCCGCTTGTGGGCCCGGTAGGAGCGGATGATGTTCCAGAAGAAGACGAGGAACGACACGGCGATGATGAAGGCGCCGATCGTGCTCGCCATGTTCCAGAAGTTGAAGCCGTAGCCGTCGCGGTAGGTGTAGATGCGCCGGGGCATGCCCTGGAGGCCCAGGATGTGCATGGGCCCGAAGGTGAGGTTGAACCCGATCAGCAGGATCCAGAAGTTCACCTTGCCCACCCGGTCGTTCAGCACGTAGCCGAACACCTTGGGCCACCAGAAGTACCAGCCCCCGATGAAGCCGAAGAGGGCCCCGCCGAACAGCACGTAGTGGAAGTGGGCGACGATGTAGTAGGTGTCGGTCTGCTGGGTGTCGGAGGCGGCCACGGCGTGGGTGACGCCCGAGAGGCCGCCGATGGTGAACATGGTGACCAGGCCCACCGAGTAGAGCATGGGTGAGTCGAACTTGAGGCGGCCGCCCCACATGGTGGCGAGCCAGTTGAAGATCTTCACGCCGGTCGGGACGGCGATGAACATGGTCGACACCGAGAAGGCGGCCACCGAGAGGGGACCCACGCCGGAGGCGAACATGTGGTGGGCCCACACGCCCCAGCCCATGAAGCCGATGGCGATGCCCGAGAAGACCATGAAGGGGTAGCCGAAGATGGGCTTGCGGCTGTACACCGGGATGATCTCGGAGATCACGCCGAAGGCCGGCAGGATCATGATGTAGACCTCGGGGTGCCCGAAGATCCAGAACAGGTGCTCCCACAGGAGCGGGTCAGCGCCGGCCGAGGTGTCGAAGAAGCGGGCCCCGAAGAGCCGGTCGAAGAGCAACAGGAACTGCGCCGCGGTGAGCACCGGGATGGCGAACAGCAGCAGGAACTGGGTGACCAGGCCCATCCAGGTGAAGACGGGCATCTTGAAGAAGGTCATGCCCGGGGCCCGCAGGTTGAGGCAGGTGACGATCAGGTTGACCGCACCGACCAGCGAGGCGATGCCGGTGATCAGCAGGCCCATGTTCCAGAAGTCGATGCCGTGGCTGGGTGAGAACGTCACGCCGTTGTTGGGGGCGTAGTTGAACCACCCACCGTCGGCCCCCCCGCCGAGGAGCCAGGCCGAGTTGAGGATGATCCCGCCGCCCATGAACGTCCAGAAGCTGAGGGCGTTCAGGCGGGGGAAGGCGACGTCGCGGGCCCCGATCTGCAACGGGATCAGGTAGTTCATGAAGGCGGCGCCGATGGGCATGACGACCAGGAAGATCATGGTCGTGCCGTGCATCGTGTACACCTGGTTGTAGATGTCCGCCGAGAGGAACTCACCGTTGGGCTGAGCGAGCTGCACCCGGATGAGCAGGG
This sequence comes from uncultured Iamiaceae bacterium, assembly GCA_964643485.1. Taxonomy (GTDB): domain Bacteria; phylum Actinomycetota; class Acidimicrobiia; order Acidimicrobiales; family Iamiaceae; genus Iamia. The sequence goes on from CAZXRA010000034.1 coordinate 11,184, forward strand.
CCTCGATCCCGCCGATGAGCAGGAAGAAGAGGGCGGCGGCGCCGTACATGATGCCGATGCGCTTGTGGTCGACGGTCGTCATCCAGCTCCGCCAGCCGGTGGTGGCGGTGGGGCGGGCGAAGACGCCCAGCGGGTTGCGGCGCGCCTCTTCCCCCGAAGGGAGGGCCAGGGGTTCGGTCGTCGTGGTCATCGATCTGTCTCCCGTCGCCTCACGTGAGCGTCTTCAGGTAGGCGACCAACTGGTCGATCTGCTCGTCGGTCAGGTCCAGGAAGGGCATACCCCGGCGGGGGCTGCGGCCCGGCACCTCTTCGGCCTGCATGGCCTTCTCGGAGGGCGGGTTGCGGAGCCAGTCCTCGAGGGCGGCCTCGTCGAGGCAGCGGTCGCGGTCGTCGGGATCCTTGGCCCAGTCGAGGCCGAGGGCCCGGCACTCCTCGGTGTCCTTGCGGAGGTCGAACTTGGCCCCGGCGAAGGTGGTGCGGCTCATGAGGTGGGTGAGGTTGGGGGCGTGCCGGCTCGCCTGCAGGGACGGGTCGGTGATGGTGCCCGGCCCACCCATGATGTCCTTGCTGAACTCGGGCAGGTCCTCGTCGGAGAACGTGTCGTCGTTCACCCCGTCGATCTGGTGGCAGGAGGCGCAGAGCTGCTGGGTGAAGACCCGGTAGCCGAGGGCCTCCAGGCTCTCGTCGTCCTCGGCGTAGGGGGTGGCGTCGCGCTGCTGCTCGGTGGCCCACTCGTCGAAGTCGGCCCGGTCGAGGGCCACGACCTTGAGTCGCATCTCGGCGTGGGAGAGGCCGCAGAACTCGGTGCACTGGCCGATG
>CAZXRA010000035.1:0-10328 GCA_964643485.1 uncultured Iamiaceae bacterium
GGCGCCTTCGCCCCCGTCACCGACGAGTCGACGATCACCGACCTGCGGGTGACGGGCACGATCCCGTCGTCGCTGTCGGGCCTCTACGTCCGCAACGGCTCCAACGCCCCCACCGGCGACTCGCCCCACTGGTTCATGGGCGACGGCATGGTCCACAGCCTCCGCATCGAGCGGGGCCAGGCCACTTGGTACCGCAACCGCTACGTGCAGACCACCCTGCACGAGCGGGGGATCGCCTTCGCCGATGCCGGCGTGCCCGGGGGCGACATCACCCAGAGCAATGTGGCCCTCGTCCACCACGCCGGGCGCCTCCTGACCCTGGGCGAGGTGGGCTTCCCCTACCGGCTGGCCACCGACGACCTGTCCACCGTCGGCCCCTACGACTTCGACGGCCGCCTGGCGACGTGGATGACGGCCCACCCGAAGATCGACCCGGCCACCGGGCAGATGCACTTCTTCGGCTACGGCTTCATCGATCCGCTGCTCACCTACCACGTGGCCGACGCCGACGGCGCGCTGATCAGCAGCCAGCCCGTCGACATCCCCGTGGCCACCATGATCCACGACTTCGCCATCACCGAGAGCGACGTGATCTTCTGGCTGGGCCCGGTGCTGTTCGGCCGGGACGGGTCGGTGCCCGGCTTCCCCTACTACTGGGACCCGGAGGCCGGCCCCACCCGAGTCGGCGTCATGCCCCTGGGCGGCCCGGCGTCGGACATCCGCTGGGTCGACATGGACCCCAGCTTCGTCTTCCATGGCACCAACGCCCATCGCGACGGCGACGACGTCGTGGTCCACGTCAACAAGCTGGCCTCGGCCTTCGGCCCCGACGGCGACCTGGTGCCCTCCCGGCTCCACGAGTGGCGCATCGGCACCGCCGACGACGCCCTCACCCTCCGCCAGGAGCAGCTCAACGACGTCGACATGGACCTGCCGTCCATCGACCGCCGGTACACCGGCCGGGCCCACCGCCACGCCTGGTACACCACCACCGACCAGGACGGCCCCTGGGGCTTCGAGTTCGCCGGCACCCTCCACCGCGACACCCGGACGGGCCGGGAGCAGCGCTGGGAGCCGGGCGAGCTGGAACGGGCCGGCGAACCCTTCTTCGTGGCCGACGGCAAGGGGGAGGGCGAGGGCTGGCTCCTCACCTTCGCCTACGACCGCACCACCGATACCTCCCACCTGGCCATCCTCGACGCCCAGGACGTGGCCAGAGGGCCGGTGGCGCGGGTGCACCTCCCCGTCCGCGTGCCCTACGGCTTCCACGGCCTCTGGCTCCCGGAGTCCGACCTGTAGCGACGCCTCACGTCCGGCGGAACAGCGCCTCCAGATCGATCTCCCAGGCGGGGATGAGAGGGGTGGTCAGCGGGTCCTGGGCTGTCACCACCTGCACCGGCCGGAAGGTCGGCGCACCGGGCGCGTCGCGCCGGTACACCCGGACGACGTCCCTGACCGTGTCGACCAGCCACACCTCGGCGACGCCCCTCGCCTCGTAGTGACGCAGCTTGATCCCGGTGTCGTACTTCCAGGTGGAGGGAGACCGGACCTCGATCACCAGTGGCGGTGGCGGGTCGTAGCGGTTGTCAACATCATCCAGCATCTGCTCCGGCGGCACCCACCAGAGGTCGGGCTTGTAGACGTTGTAGTCATCGATGAGCGTGTCGATCTCGATGCCCACCTCCCCGGCGTCAGGATGCACCTCTGCATGGAGCATGAAGGCATGGGCCAGGCGGACGATGACGCGCTGGTGGCGGGCCGCAGGGGTGGACACGACGAGCTCCCCGTCGATGAGCTGAGGGTTCGGCAGCTCGTCGACATCGGGCAGGGCGAAGAACTCCTCTGCCGTCATCATGTGGGTCCGTGCTGCAAGGGCCACGGCCGCCACGGTACCCAGGCGCCGCCCGAGCAACCCCCGAAGGACTCCGTCCACGGGTGGACATGCACCCCGGCGCCCTGGGTGAGCTCCGGTTCTGCCCCCTCGGACGCACAGCGGTAGCGTCGGCCGCGATGGCTGCCACGACAGTGACAAGGGGCGCCGCCACGGATGCCCCCCAGAGCCGGCGCAAGCTGCCCTTCCCCCTCGAGCTCTACCGCACCGCGGTGGGCAAGAAGTACGTGATGGCCCTCACCGGCATCGCCATCATGGGCTTCGTCTTCGCCCACATGGTCGGCAACCTCAAGATGTATCTGGGGCCGGAGGACTTCAACCACTACGGCGAGTTCCTGCGGGAGCTGCTGGTGCCGCTGCTGCCCCGCACGGTGGCCCTCTGGCTCCTGCGGGTCGGGCTCATCGGGGCCTTCGCCCTCCACATCCACGCCGCCTACTCGCTCACCCGGATCAACCACGCGGCCCGGGAGACGAAGTACCAGAGCCGGCGCGACTACGTGGCCGCCAACTACGCCAGCCGCACCATGCGGTACTCGGGCGTGATCTTCGGCCTGTTCCTGGTCTGGCACCTCTTCGACCTGACCTTCACCGGCACCGGCTACCACTACGTGCGGGGTGACGCCTACGAGAACGTGGCCCTGTCACTGGGCCGCGTCTGGAACGCCGGCCTGTACCTGGTGGCCAACGTCGCCCTCGGCTTCCACCTCTTCCACGGGGCGTGGAGCCTCTTCCAGACCATGGGGTGGAACAACCCCCGCTTCAACTCGTGGCGCCGGGGCTTCGCCGCCGGCTTCGCCGGGCTGATCGTGGTGGGGAACGTGTCGTTCCCCCTCGCCGTCACCGCCGGCGTCGTGGCCATCTGACGGCCGAGAGGAACGGATCCATGACCTTCAGCCTCGACGCCAAGATCCCCTCCGGCCCCGTCGCCGAGAAGTGGACGTCGTACAAGTTCGACCGCAAGCTCGTGAACCCCGCCAACCGCCGGAAGTACGAGGTGATCGTGGTGGGCACCGGCCTGGCCGGGGGGGCCGCCGCCGCCACCCTCGGCGAGCAGGGCTACCGGGTGAAGGCCTTCACCTTCCACGACTCGCCCCGCCGGGCCCACTCCATCGCCGCCCAGGGCGGGATCAACGCGGCCAAGAACTACAAGGGCGACGGCGACTCCATCTGGCGCCTCTTCTACGACACGGTGAAGGGCGGCGACTTCCGGGCCCGGGAGGCGAACGTCTACCGCCTGGCCGAGGAGTCGGTGAACATCATCGACCAGATGACGGCCCAGGGCGTCCCCTTCGCCCGGGAGTACGGCGGCCTCCTCGACAACCGCTCCTTCGGCGGCGCCCAGGTGTCCCGCACCTTCTACGCCCGGGGCCAGACCGGCCAGCAGCTCCTGCTCGGTGCCTACCAGCAGCTCGCCCGCCAGGTCGGCCTGGGCAACGTCGCGCTCTACAACCGCACCGAGCTGGTCGACGTGGTGGTGGTCGACGGCCGGGCCGCCGGCATCGTGGTCCGCGACCTGCTCACCGGCGAGGTGACCAGCCACTCGGCCCACGCCGTGGTGCTGGCCACCGGCGGCTACAGCAACGTCTTCTTCCTCTCCACCAACGCCATGGCCTGCAACGTCACCGCGGCGTGGCGGGCCCACCGGCGGGGGGCGGCCTTCGCCAACCCCTGCTACACCCAGATCCACCCCACATGCATCCCCCAGAGCGACGACTTCCAGTCGAAGCTCACCCTCATGTCGGAGTCGCTCCGCAACGACGGGCGCATCTGGTGCCCCAAGGACGCCGACGACGCCCGGCCTGCCGACCAGATCCCCGACAGCGACCGCGACTACTACCTGGAGCGGCGCTACCCCAGCTTCGGCAACCTGGCCCCCCGGGACATCGCCAGCCGGGCGGCCAAGGTGGTCGTCGACCAGGGCAAGGGCGTCGGTCCCCTCAAGAACGGCGTCTACCTCGACTTCGCCGACGCCATCGGCCGGCTGGGCGAGAAGGTCATCGAGGAGCGCTACGGCAACCTCTTCGAGATGTACGAGCGCATCACCGACGAGTCGCCGTACAAGCAGCCCATGCGGATCTACCCGGCCGTCCACTACACGATGGGCGGCCTGTGGGTGGACTACGAGCTGATGACCACCGTCCCCGGGCTCTACTGCACCGGTGAGGCCAACTTCAGCGACCACGGCGCCAACCGCCTGGGCGCCTCGGCCCTGATGCAGGGGCTGGCCGACGGCTACTTCGTCCTCCCCAACACGATCAGCAACTACCTGGCCCCACAGCTCGGCACCCAGCCCGTCCCAACGGATCACCCCGAGTTCCAGGCAGCCGAGACCGCGGCCCGGGAGCGCTTCGGCCGGTACCTGGCCATCGGCGGCACCCAGTCGCCCGATGCGTTCCACCAGAAGCTGGGCCGCATCATGTGGGACCACTGCGGCATGGAGCGCACCAAGGAGGGGCTGGAGAAGGCCCTGGCCGAGATCCCCGCCCTCCACGAGGAGTTCCGCACGGACCTGCGGGTCACCGGCAGCGGCGCCAGCACCAACCAGACGTTGGAGAAGGCGGGCCGGGTCGACGACTTCTTCGAGCTGGCCCAGGTGATGTGCCTCGACGCCCTCACCCGCGAGGAATCGTGCGGCGGCCACTTCCGGGCCGAGCACCAGACCGAGGAGGGCGAGGCCGAGCGCGATGACGCCAACTTCGCCCACGTGGCCGCCTGGGAGTGGACAGGCGACCCGACCGCCCCCACCCGCCACGTGGAGCCCCTCGCGTTCAACGACGTCCACCTCGCCGTCCGGAGCTACAAGTGAGCAAGGAACTGAACCTCACCCTCAAGGTCTGGCGCCAGGACGGTCCCGATGCCCCGGGCCGCTTCGACGTCATCTCCGCCCCCGGCATCAACGACGAGATGTCGTTCCTGGAGATGCTCGACCTGGTCAACGAGCGCCTCATCAACGAGGGCAAGGAAGCCATCGTCTTCGACCACGACTGCCGCGAGGGCATCTGTGGCACGTGCTCGCTGATGATCAACGGCCAGGCCCACGGCCCGCAGAAGGGCACGGCCACCTGCCAGCTCCACATGCGGAAGTTCACCGACGGGCAGGAGATCGTGATCGAGCCCTGGCGGGCCACGGCCTTCCCGATCGTGAAGGACCTGATGGTCGACCGGTCGGCCTTCGACCGCATCGTCGAGTCGGGCGGGTTCATCACGGCCGAGACGGGCGGCGCCCCCGACGCCAACCTCATCCCGATCCCGAAGCCCGTGGCCGACGCGGCCATGGACGCCGCGGCTTGCATCCAGTGCGGTGCCTGCGTGGCCGCCTGCCCCAACTCGGCGGCCCAGCTCTTCACGGCGGCCAAGGTGAGCCACCTCAACCTCCTGCCCCAGGGCCAGCCCGAGCGCTACTCCCGGGTCGAGGCCATGGTCGAGACCATGGAGGAGTTCTTCGGGTCGTGCACCAACCACGGTGAGTGCGAGGAGGCGTGCCCGAAGGAGATCTCCATCGACTTCATCGCCGTGATGAACAAGGACTACCTGAAGGCCAAGCTCAAGAACCGCCGCCTCCTCAGCCGCTCGTAGCCCCCAGGGCTCGGAGGCGCGCCGGGAGGTCGGGTTCCGCCCGGTAGACGAACTTCTTGCCCTGACGCACCTTGCTGAACAGGCCGAGCTCCTCGAGCCCGGCCAGGTCGGTGCGAGCGGACTCGTAGGTGACGCCGTTGCGCCGGGCCTGGGCGTTGATGGTGAAGGGCTCGGAGGCATCGCGCAGTGCGTCGCGGACGACGAGCATCTGCCGGTGGTTGAGGCGGCCCGAGCCCTGCAACATCCCCTCGATCTCCCGGGTCTCGGCGACCTTGCGGGTCAAGTAGTCGTGCAGGCTGTCGACGGCCCGGAGGATCACGTCGAGCTGGTAGAGCACGAAGTAGGTGGTGTCACCGTCGTCGGTCTCCGTGTAGAGGGAGGCGTCGACGTACTCCCTCGGCGCCTGGCTCAGGATGGAGGAGATCGAGAGGTACTGGACGAGCCAGTAGCGGCTGCGGAGCATCGACCAGTAGAAGAGGGCCCTCGCCGTCCGGCCGTTGCCGTCGACGAAGGGGTGGTCGTAGGCCAGCCAGAAATGCAGAAGGATCGCTCGCACGACGGGATGGAGGAAGCCGTCCGGCGTCTCACCGTTGGCGAAGGCACACATGGCGGCCAACCGCTGTTCCAGCTCCTCGGCCGGAGGGGGCTGGTGCAGGAGCGTGTCGTCGTGCCAGTAGATGGCGATCCGGTCCTCGCCCTCGGCCTGGAGTCGTCCCGCGTCGCCCGGATCATCGACCGTGTCCTCGGCGATCGTCCGGTGCAGCTCGAGGACGACTTCCGGGGTGAGGGGAGCAGCAGTCATCTCCTGGGCCGCCCGCATCGCCCGGAAGTTGTTGACGATCATCTGCTCGCTGCGATCGCGAGGGGCTCGTCCCGTGGCGAGGAGCTCCTTGGCGACCCGACGCGTCGTGCTGGCTCCTTCCAGTTGACTCGACGTGATGGCCTCCTCGACCAACGAGCTCACGAGGTAGCGGTCACTCCCCCGCAGGCTCGTCACCACGTCGTCGGCGAGGATCTGACCGCCCGCCATCTGGTCGATGCGATGCACCCTCTCCTGCACCGGATCGACGTTGGCGAAGGTGAAGGGACGACCCTTCGCATCCACGAGGGGTAGCCGACGGGCCAGTGCCCGGCGACTGAGGTGCGTACCCGCCCACCACGCCTCGAGTGAGAGGCCGCCCGGTGGACGGCGATGGCGCATCTGCTCCCAATGGAGGTACCGACCCCTGGCGTCAAGGGGGCCGATGGACAGGAGCCGGTCGAGATCCAGGTAGCCGTCGTCGTCCTCCAGCCCTACGAGGGTGGGCTCCGGCGGGGGTTCGGGGAGGCGCATCGCAGATACAGATTTCCTACCAGTTGAAACAGATTTTGTATTTGCACCGTACACCTCGATCGGCCGGGCAAATGCAAACTTTGCATCAATTGGTAGGAAGTCTGTATGACGCGCTTGTCATTCGCGGCCGTCCCGACGGCGGGCGCGCCAGATCTCCTCGACGGGCCAGCGCTGGGCCCAGCCCGCGGTGACGTGGAGGAACTCGCTGTCGCCGCTGAGCAGCGTGCTGTCGGCCGCCCCCTCGGGGGCGTGCAGCTCCACCAGGTCGACGATCTCGAACCCGGCGCCCACCAAGATCCGCACCATGTCGCCGTGGCTCACGTGGTACTCGATCGAGTCGTCGTCGGGGTAGTCCACCTCGTACAGGTCCCGCTGGGGGCGGACGAGGGCAGCCTGGGCCGTGCCCTCGTCGGGGGCGCACAGGGTGTGCAGCACCGAGCCGGTGAGGAACACCAGCTCCCCGCCCGGTCGCAGCAGCCGGGCCGCCTCGGGGATCCAGAGCCGAGGTTCGGCCCACAGGGCGGCGCCGTACTCGGAGACCACCAGGTCGCAGCACCCGTCGGTCAGGGGCACCTGCTCCCCCGCCCCCTGGATCAAGGGGAACGCCGGCCCGACCTCGCCCTGGAGGCGGCGGGCCGTGGCCAGTTGGCCCTCGGTGGGATCGAGGCCGATCACCCGGGCCGCGCCCCGGCGGGCCAGCCAGGCCGAGATGTAGCCGGTGCCGCACCCCAGCTCCACCACGTCCCGCCCGGCCACGTCGGGCAGGACGCCCACCTCGTCCTCCGGGAGGGAGAACACGCCCCACGTGATGTCGTCGGTGGCCCACGACCGCTCCCCCGGGCCCACCCAGTGGTGGGCCATGGCGTTCCACGTGGCCCGGTTGCGGGCGATCGACTCGTGCATCCCGCCATCCTCACCCACCCCCCGTCCCGAACCCGGCACGTTTCCGTACCGCAGAGGTACAGAAACGTGCCGAGTTCACCGGATGGCCGGTCCCGCATCCCGGCTTTTGCGTGGATGACGGCCGGCCAGGTAGCAAAGGCGCCGCTGCCGGGCGGCTGGGCGACTCGCGCCCCCGCCGCGGCGTGCGTCCGTGGCCCCACGGCACGCCAGCCCCACGAGAGGTTCTCCCCGATGTCCTACCTGCTGGCCGAAGGTGGTTACCAGGCCTTCGAGCTGACCGGCACCGACACCACCGTGCTGCTCGTCTCCCTCCTCGTCGCCCTGGGCGCCCTCGGGGTGGCCTTCGTGATGATGCGGGGCGTGCTCGCCGCCGACGATGGCAGCAAGGAGATGACCGACATCTCCGACGCCATCCACGAGGGGGCCATGGCGTACATCAAGCGCCAGTTCCGCACCATCGCCGTCATCGTGGTGCCGCTGGCCGTGGTGGTGTTCCTGACCTCGACCGCCATCGACAAGCCCGCCGCCTTCCCGGGGGGTCCGACCGAGCAGGCCCTGAGCTTCGTGCAGTCCGGCCTGTTCCGCACCCTCGCCTTCATCGTCGGCGGCGCCGCCTCGGCGTCCGTCGGCTTCCTGGGCATGTGGCTGGCCACCAAGGGCAACGTCCGCACCACCGCCGCCGCCGTCCGCTCCGACTTCGGGGCCGCCTTCCTGGTCGCCTTCCGCACCGGCGGCGTGGTCGGGCTGGCCACCGCCGGGCTGGGCCTGCTCGGTGCCACGACCATCATCCTCGTCTTCCAGAACACCTCCACCGCCATGCTCGTCGGCTTCGGCTTCGGCGGCTCGCTCCTGGCCCTGTTCCTGCGGGTCGGCGGCGGCATCTTCACCAAGGCCGCGGACGTGGGCGCCGATCTGGTGGGCAAGGTCGAGGCCGGCATCCCCGAGGACGACCCCCGCAACCCGGCCACCATCGCCGACAACGTGGGCGACAACGTGGGCGACTGCGCCGGCATGGCCGCCGACCTGTTCGAGAGCTTCGGTGTGACCCTCGTGGCCTCGATCATCCTGGGCGTCACCGCCTTCGCCGGCATCGGTCTCGGTCCCGACGTCGCCGCCCGCGGCCTGGTCTTCCCGGTGGGCGTCATGGCCATCGGCCTGGTCGCCTCGATCATCGGCCTGTACCTGGCCAAGGCCCAGGCGGGCGAGAGCGACGCCCTGAAGATCATCAACCGGGGCATCACCATCGCCCAGGCCATCTCCATCCTGGGCGCCGCCGTCCTCGCCTTCGGCTACGTCGGCAACCCCGAGGGCGCCACCATCAGCCAGCCCGGCGCCCGCATGTTCGGCGCCATCGTCGTGGGCGTGACCCTCGGCTTCGCCGCCTCCAAGATCACCGCCTACTACACCTCCACCACCCAAAAGCCGGTGCAGGAGATCGCCAAGGCCAGCCGCACCGGCCCCGCCACCACCGTGCTCGAGGGCATGAGCCTGGGCCTGGAGTCGGCCGTGTGGGGCCTGATCGCCGTGGCCGTGGCCATCGGCGGCGCCATCGCCCTGGGCGGTGGCAGCTTCAAGTTCTCCACCTACCTGGTAGCCCTGGCCGGCATCGGCATGCTGTCGACCACCGGCATCATCGTGGCCGAGGACACCTTCGGCCCGGTGGCTGACAACTCGGCCGGCATCGCCGAGATGTCGGGCAACTTCGAGGGCGAGCCGGAGCGGATCATGGTGAGCCTCGACGCCGTGGGCAACACCACGAAGGCCGTCACCAAGGGCTTCGCCATCGGCTCGGCCGTGGTGGCCGCCGTGGCCCTGTTCGCCTCCTACGGCGAGACCATCATCGAGGAGATCGGCATCGACGCCGGCGACACCTCGTACCCGATCAACGTGGCCGACCCCAAGGTGTTCATCGGCCTCCTGGTCGGCGGCTCGATCGCCTTCATCTTCTCCTCCCTGGCCATCCGGGCCGTCTCCCGCACCGCCGGTGTGGTCGTGGAGGAGGTCCGTCGCCAGTTCGCCGACGGCAAGATCATGTCGGGCGAGAAGAAGCCCGACTACGGCCCCGCCATCGACATCTGCACCACGGCATCGCTGCGGGAGCTGGCCACGCCGGCCCTCATCGCCGTGCTGACGCCGGTGATCATCGGCTTCGGTCTCGGCCCCATCTCGCTGGGCGCCTTCCTCGCCTCGGTGATCGTGGTGGGCCAGCTCATGGCCAACTTCCTGTCCAACGCCGGCGGCGCCTGGGACAACGCCAAGAAGTACATCGAGGACGGCCCCTACGGCGGGAAGGGCAGCGAGTCCCACACGGCCGCGGTCATCGGCGACACGGTCGGCGACCCGTTCAAGGACACCTCCGGCCCGAGCCTCAACATCCTCATCAAGCTGATGAGCATGGTGAGCGTGGTGTTCGCCGGATTGATCGTGAAGTACGCGCCGCAGATCAGCTCGTGGATCGGCCTGGGCTGATGACTCGCTGATCCCCGGCAGGCCGCCGGGAGGTCCGCCATTCATCGGCGGACGCCCGGCGCTCATTGCGGGAGATCCGGGGGTCGTTCCCGGAGGTCCGGGAGTCGTTCCCGGAGGTCCGGGGATCACTCGCGGACGTCCGGGAGCCGTTCCCGG
>CAZXRA010000036.1:0-3629 GCA_964643485.1 uncultured Iamiaceae bacterium
CACCCGCCACACCGAGGAGGCCCGCCGCTGGGAGGAGTCGATCCGCGACCAGGGCTTCCGCGAGGTCATCACGCAGCGCGACGATCCGTGGCAGGACTACGGCTCGGCGCCATCTGACCCGTGACGCGCGACGACCGCCCCCCGAGGAGGGCGGTCGGTCGACGAGAGCTCGGTTGCGTGCGGGCGGGCCGGCTACTTGCCGGCGGCCCGGCGCTGCCAGCGCGTGCGCTTCAGCATCTTCTTGTGCTTCTTCTTGCGCATGCGCTTGCGGCGCTTCTTGACGAGAGATCCCATGGCGGGCGCCAACCTACGGCGTCGGCGCAGGTGGGCTCCAATCCGGTCGGCCGCGGGCCCGGCCCTAGGCTGGGCCCCTCCATCGGGGGTAGTTCAGTTGGTAGAACACCGGACTTTGAATCCGGATGTCGCAGGTTCGATCCCTGCCCCCCGAGCCCGGTTCACGGCGCGGCTCCCGGCGCGCTAGACCTGACCTCGTGCCCGAGCGCCAGCTGTCCGCGGTTGTCCTCGCTGCGGGTGAGGGGACCCGCATGCGGTCGGAACGACCCAAGCCCCTCCACCTCCTGTGCGGGCGGGCGATGGTGCGCTACGTCCTCGACTCGCTGGCCGACTGCTCCGTCGACCGGGTGGTGGTGGTGGTGGGCCACGGGGCCGAGCGGGTCACCAAGAAGCTCCAGGCCGAGGAGCCCGACCTGGTCCTCGACTTCGTCGAGCAGCACACCCAACAGGGCACGGGCGACGCCGTGGCCGTCGGCCTCACCGCCTTCCCCGACGACGACCTCGACCCCGGCGACGACGACGGGGCCGACATCCTCGTCCTCCCGGGCGACACGCCGCTGCTCCGCCCGGGCACCATCGAACGCCTCGTCGAGCACCACCGCACCACCGACGCTGCCTGCACCGTGCTGACCGCGGTGATGGACGACCCCTCCGGCTACGGGCGCGTCGTCCGGGGCAAGGACGGGCGCGTGGCCCGCATCGTCGAGCACCGCGACGCCACCGACGAGGAGCGGGAGATCGCCGAGGTCAACACGTCGATCTACTGCTTCCGCCGCAGCGTGCTGGCGCCGGCCCTGCGGCGCGTCCAGCCCGCCAACGACCAGGGCGAGTACTACCTCACCGACGTGGTCGAGGTGCTCCACGACGCCGGCTACGGGGTCAGCGCCGTGGCCGCCGACGACCCGGCCGAGACCCAGGGCGTGAACGACCGGGCCCAGCTCGCCGCGGCCGAGGCCGAGCTGCGGCGGCGCACCAACCTGCGGTGGCTGAAGCTCGGCGTCACCATGGTCGACCCCGACCGCACCTACGTCGACACCACCGTCGACCTGGGGCGCGACGTCACCCTCTTCCCCGGCACGATCCTCCAGGGCCACACGGTCATCGGCGAGGGGGCGGAGATCGGCCCTGACACCCGCCTGGTCGACTGCGTGGTCGGCGCCCGGTCCACCGTCGAGCGCACCACGGCCCGCGACGCCGAGATCGGCTCCGACGCCCAGGTCGGCCCGTACGCCCACGTCGCCCCGGGGGAGGCCGTCGCCGACGGCACCGTCACCGGGCCCTTCTTCGCCCTGCCCGCCCGCCCCTGATCAGTGAGGTGCCATCCGTGGACAACCTGAGGGAGACCGTCACCACCAAGCGCCTGCACCTCTACAGCGGGTCGTCGCACCCGGCGCTGGCCGCCGACATCGCCGGCCATCTGGGCATGGAGCTGGGCGAGCCCAACCTGCGGCGCTTCGCCAACGGCGAGATGCACTGCCGCTTCGACGAGTCGATCCGGGGGGCCTACGTCTTCATCCTCAAGACCAACTCCGGCGTGCTGGGCCAGTCGGTGAACGACTCGCTGATGGAGCAGCTCATCATGATCGACGCGGCCAAGCGGGCCTCGGCCAAGCGGATCTCCGCCGTCTGCCCCTTCTACGGCTACGCCCGCCAGGACCGGAAGGCCGAGGGGCGCGAGCCCATCACCGCCAAGCTGGTGGCCGACATGCTCACCGCCGCCGGCGCCGACCGCGTCGTGTCGGTCGACCTGCACTCCGGGCAGATCCAGGGTTTCTTCGACATGCCCGTCGACCACCTGGTGGCCATGCCGATCCAGGTCGACTACCTGCGGGCCAACACCGACCCGGACGACCTGGTCGTGGTGTCACCCGACTCGGGCGGCGTGAAAGCGGCCAAGCGCTTCGCCAACGAGATCGGAGCCGACCTGGCCTTCGTCAACAAGTTCCGGCCCCGGGGCACGGCCAACGAGGTGGTGGCGGCCAACGTGATCGGCGAGGTGGCCGGCCGGAGCTGCGTCCTCCTCGACGACATGATCGACTCGGCCGGCACCATCTGCGCCTCAGCCGACCTGCTCCGCGACGAGGGGGCCACCGACGTGTGGGCCATGGCCACCCACGGCGTGCTCTCCGGGCCGGCCATCGACCGACTCAAGAGCTCGTCGCTCACCAAGCTCGTCATCACCGACACCCTGCCCCTGCCGCCGGAGAAGCAACTCGACAAGATCGAGGTGCTGTCGGTGGCGCCGATCATCGCCCAGGCCATCGCCTCGGTGTTCGCCGACACGTCGGTGAGCGAGGTCTTCGGGGGCCGCAACCAGAGCTGACCGCCTTGGGTGGCACGCGACCGGCCCGGTAGCGTTGCCCGGTTCCCCGACGAAGCGCTCCGGCGCGATCTCAGACGTAGGAGTGCCCGATGGCCGAGATCACCCTCACCGCCACCACTGGCCGCCCCATCGGCAGCCGCAGCTCGAACCGCCTGCGGGCCGCAGGCAAGGTGCCCGCCGTCGTCTACGGCCTGGGCCGCGAGCCGCTGGCCGTCACCGTCGACTGGCGAGAGCTGCGGACCGCCCTGATCACCGAAGCCGGCGTCAACGCCCTCATCGACCTGGAGATCGAGGGCGAGGGCGAGGCCCAGCTCTCGATCATCAAGGACATGCAGCGGGACCCCATTCGTCATACCGTCGAGCACATCGACTTCCTGCTGATCCGCCGCGACCAGGAGATCACCGTCGACGTGCCCATCGTGCTCGAGGGCGAGGCCGAGCAGGTCGTCCGCGAGCAGGGGATGATCGAGCACCTGATGCAGTCGCTCCCGATCAACGCCAAGCCGGGCAGCATCCCCGACCAGCTCACCTACGACATCTCGGATCTGGTGGTGGGCGACACCGTCACCGTCGGCGACCTGGCCCTGCCGGCCGGCGTCACCACCTATGTCGATACCGACGAGGCTGTGGCCAGCGCCCAGATCTCCCGGGCCGCCATCGAGTCGGAGGCCATCGAGGCTGCCGATGCCGAGGCGGCGGCCGAGCAGGCCGAGGGGGCTGAGGGCGCCGAGGGCGCGGCCGACTCCGATGCGGGTGACGGTGGCGGCGACGCCTCCGAGGGCGGCGAGGGCTGATCCATCCTGCGTTGGTGGCGGCGACGCCCCGACGCCGCACCTGACGCGCCCCCGCTCGTGGCCGCCGATCTCCTCGTCATCGGGCTGGGCAACCCCGGCCTGGAGTACGCCGGCTCGCGCCACAACGGCGGGGCCGACACCGTGGCCGAGCTGGCCGGCCGTCACGGGGGGCGGCTCAAGGCCGGCCTGCGCAACGAGCGGGCTCTCACCGACGAGGT
>CAZXRA010000037.1:0-3027 GCA_964643485.1 uncultured Iamiaceae bacterium
CGCACGAAGGACGACGGTTCTCGTATGGTGATCGTCTCTGGCCCGTGCCCGTCGACGGCGGTGAGAAGAGCGCGCAAGCCGCTGGCGTCCATGAACTTCAGCTCGGGGAGTAGGTAAATGACCCTCCGTGGATGACCATTGTTCCCGCTCGGATCGTTGTAGGACTCGAGGTGCTGTTTCAGCATCGGGCCGGTGGCGAGATCGAGTTCGCCTCGCACCTCGATCACCCACGCGGACGGTCCTTCGCTCACTGAAACCTCGAGAGGAGGAGGGTCGTAGCCGGATGCAACTGCTCTAGGTTCGGTAACTATCTCGGTCATGTCCTGGCCTCTCCTTGGTGGTTGAGGGGTCAGCCAGGATCTAGGGCAGACTCGTTCGGTTGCGCTTACCTCCCACTCTAGAGGCGCATTCGCCCCACGTCTAGGACGGGAAAACCAGCGCTATTCGCCAGGGGTGAGATGGGGTGGTGTCAGGTCACCCGAAACGATGGCGGCGGAGATGTCCCGCAGCCGCTCGTTGTTGTTGCGGGCATGATTCCGGATGCGCCGGAACGCCTCGTCCATGGTCAGGTCGGCCCCATGTGCGACTATCCCTTTGGCCTGCTCTATCACCACCCGGGTCTCGAGAGCCGTCCGGAGCTGGGAGATCAGCGTCCGGTCGTCGATGATCAACCGGTCCTGGAGAATGGCGATGGTGGCCAGATCCGCCAGACCCTGGGCGACGGTCAGGTCCTCGTCGGTAATGTCGACGGCCTCGGTCAAGAACAGGTTGAGCGCCCCCACGACCTGGCCGCGGAGCCGCATCGGAACAGCCGTGACTGCGCGAAACCCCGCCGAAAGTGCAGCCTCTCCGAAACCTGGCCATCTGTGATAGGCCTGAGATCCGGCCAGCTCCCCGGACCTGACTGGCCGACCGGTACGAAACGCCTCCTTACCCGGACCCCCCTGTTTCTCCAGTTCCAATAGCTCCACCACACTGGTGGCTTCGCTGCTCGCCGCCACCACCCGCAACTCTCCATTCCCGTCGGTTAACAACAACCCCGCCTGGGCCACATCCAACAGATCAGTGCAGCTCACCACCAGCTCATAGAACAAGTCGACCGCGTCGAAGTCCGAGACCAGCGTGTCCGCCATGCTCACCAGCACCCGGACCAACCGACCCTCCCGAAACGTCATGGCGAAAGGCTAGGCCTCGAAGTTCGCCGGCGAAAACGGGAAGCTTTGGGTCCCGGCTCCGCCCAAACGCCGCAATTTCGGGTGCGGTTGTCGTTGCCGACGACCGGCGTCTCCCGCCGGTCCAATCCTCGAGACGGTGGACAGGGTTTCGCTGGCGCCCCACAAGGGTAATGACGGCGATGCCCTCATCACTCTTGCTCTCGGGTACACCGCATTGAAGACCGGCTTGGTACTGGGGGGCGGGGGTTTGGCCGGGGCCTCCTGTCATGCCGCCGCCCTCGCAGCATTGGAGATCGATCTCGGTTGGGACGCCCGCAGAGCGGACGTGATACTCGGAACCTCCGCCGGAGCCCTCACCGGGGCGCTGCTTCGTCTCGGGGTGAGTGGCACCGATCTCGCCGCGTTCGTCTCGGAGGCGCCGCTTCCAGCCAATCACTTCCTCGTGCGCCAAGGAGTTCGGCTGCCCGAGCTACCCACGGTGAGGTGGCAGCATTTCGTGCCCCGGCCTCGCCCCCGGCACATCCGTCAGCTGGGCAGCGCACTGAGGAGCCCGGCAAGCGCGCTGTTCCGGATCCTCCCTGATGGCCAGGTCGACCTGAGGCCTCACTTCGACTTCCTCGAGGATCACCTCGGTGACGAATGGCCTTCCGGCGACCTCCGAATCTGCGCAGTCAGCGAGGATGACCATGAGTTGGTCGTGTGGGGTGGCGCCGGCGGGGTCCCTCTGACTGACGCCATCGTGGCCTCCTCCAGCATCCCCGGATACGCCACCGCCGTCGTGATTGGCGACCGGTCCTACGTGGACGGTGGTCTTCGCAGCCCGACAAATGCAGACGTCCTGATCCACGACGACCTCGACCTGGCGCTTGTCCTCTCCCCCATGACGCCGGACTCAGGATCGAACCTGGGCCTCACCGGCATCTTGAAGCGCTGGGCCGAGCGACGTTTGGCCCGCGAGGTCCGCATGTTGCGGCGGGCAGGAACCGAGGTGATCGTCCTCCGCTCGCCGGCCGCGCTCGGGCGGGCTGCGACGAATCCATTTGTCTCACTTCAAAAGCGGCCCCGCGGGGCGGTTGCCGAAGCGTTCCTCTCGGTTGGAGAGCAGACTCCGAGACTGCGCGAGTTACTCGGCTAGGCCCCAGACGTTTCGCGGTAGCGCCCACGGGTAATCGAAGACTCACCTGCCGGCTCCCGTATCCCCGGCACCGCGACATCGAGCCAGCTCTAGCGATGCCCGGCAGGTAGGCACAGACCTTCGTGGACGGGAATCGCAGTGGAGCGCCGCTCCAAAGCCGACCCCGCCTCCTTCCCCAATTGCACCACTCCTTGTTGCATTCAGGCGAGCAAGCCATCTGCGCCAACCTTTGGGGCTCGCGGATCCAACCAGCCCGACGAATTCGTCCGAGATCGGCACGAATGCGCTCTGTCGCGACCGGCCACGCCACCATTGCGGTCGGCCTACCCGACATTTAGGACCGGTCCATGTTCAGCCGCAAGTGTTCGGCCGTGTCGAGCATGTCTTCGCCGCTTACCAGGGGCGCCGGGCGGATCTATGCCGGGGCGGCCTAAAGGTCGTGGCGGTATTTTGCCGCGCCCCAGCCGCGAACCACTGCCGGGTCTCATGGCCGTCCTGACAGCCAAGTGAGAGATGAGACGGCGACATGCCCGACGGACGGTCTCTGTCGGATTGTTGGTGAGAACGGAGACGTCGACCTCGTGAAGGGGGTAGTGGCGAAATCCTCCATCGTCTTTCGGGCGTCGTACCGCTGGCGGTAGAAGCGTCGATCCACGAGGCCCTGGATGCGACTTCTGGCAGGCCGGACAAGGCAGCGACGGCCAGTGTGGAGGCTGC
>CAZXRA010000038.1:0-6728 GCA_964643485.1 uncultured Iamiaceae bacterium
CCGGGAGCATCCGGCGGCCGGCCGTGTTCGTGGCCGACACCGCCGTCGTCGCCGTGTCCCCCACCACGACCCGCGGCGTGACCAGCTCCAGGGCGACGGCGAGCTGGACCCGGCCGACGAGGAGGAAGGCGACCCCGATCAGCAACGAGAGCAGGCAGGCCGCGGCCAGGACGGCCAGCTCCCGCCACGCGAAGGCGGCGGCCAACGCCCAGCACGCCACGCCGGCGCCCAGGGCGCTGCGCCCCAGGGGCGTGACCGCCCTCCACAGGCCACGGAGGCCGCGGCTGGCGGCACGCGGATCGCTCGGGGTGCGACGGGAGGAGCGCCCGGCTCCGACCGCAGCCACGTCAGGCGCCTCGGTCAGCCGGGGGCGCGACGTCGGCGAGGACCCGGCCCAGGAAGGCATCGGTGGTGAGGCCGCTGAACTCGGCGTCCGGGCTGAGGAGCACGCGATGGCCCAGGACGGGGAGCACGAGGTTCTTCACGTCGTCAGGCGTGACGTACACCCGGCCGTGGGCCAGGGCCCACGTCTTGGCCACGCGCACGAGGGCGAGGCAGCCCCGGGTCGACACGCCGAGCTGGGTCTGGGCCGAGCGGCGGGTCTCGTCGGCGAGCTGGCTGATGTAGCCGAGGATGGCCGGATCGACGTGGACCTGCCCGGCCAGCTCGCTCATCTGCAGCACGGCCGTGGTGGCGATCAGCGGCTCGACGACGGCGGCGCGGTCGCGGACGGCGGCGTTGGCCAGCAGGGCCACCGTGGTCTCGTGGTCCGGGTACCCGAGGCTGGTCCGCATGAGGAAGCGGTCGAGCTGGGCCTCGGGCAGGGGGTAGACGCCGGCCTGCTCGACCGGGTTCTGGGTGGCGATCACCATGAACGGCGCCCCCACCTCGTGGCGCACGCCGTCGACGGTGACCTTGCCCTCCTCCATCACCTCCAGCAGGGCCGACTGCGTCTTCGGGGACGCCCGGTTGATCTCGTCGACCAGGACGATGGTGGCGAACACGGGCCCCCGGTGGAACTCGAACTCCCCGTTGCGCTGGTTGTAGATGGTCGCCCCGGTGACGTCGCTGGGCAGGAGGTCGGGGGTGAACTGGAGGCGGGTCTGGGTGCCGTGCACGGTGTTGGCCAGGGCCTTGGCCAGCGACGTCTTGCCCGTGCCGGGGACGTCCTCCAGCAGGAGGTGCCCGTCGGCCAGCAGGCAGGTGACGGCGAGCTCGACGGCGTGCCGCTTGCCCAGCACGGCCTGCTCCACGTTCGCCACCAACGACGCGAACGTGTCGGCGAACATCGTCGCGTGCTCTTGGGAAATGTTCATCTGTTCGCTTTCTTCCTTGTCTTAGGAGACGCTGGTGCCGCCGTAGTTGCCATTGGCGTCCGTCTGAGCCGAGAACGTGCGCGTGAAGCCACCGCCGCTCACTCGGACGACGACGGTGACGTTCCTTCCGGCCAAGCACTGGGTCTGGACGCTCCCGTTCCCCGAGAAGCTCTGGGTGTACTGGTATGCGAACGACTGGCCCGGGTAGCAGGTCACGGAGTAGCTCCCCGAGGGGAAGTCCCGGTGGTTCAGGACCACCCAGTTGCAGCCGGCGCCGGGTCCGCAGCTCCCCGTCCCGCTGCCTGCGCCTCCCCGGGAGAGGCTCCCGGTGGGGTTCCACGCAATGCTGGCGCAGGACGTCCCGCTCGTCCGACCGGCCTCGTTGACGGCCCGGACGCACAGGCGCAACATCTCGCCGGCCGAGATGCTCCGGGAGTGGCTCCTGTCGCCTGGGCCCTTGTTCCCCGACCCGGCGTCGGAGAGCTCGTAGCGCACGATGTCGCGCCCGTTGCCGCTCGACGCCCCCCACGTCCAGGTCACGGTGCCGCCGTTGCGGCTGGCCGACAGGCCGGGCGGGTCGCTGGGCGCGCCGTAGGGGCGGACGGCGTTGGAGAGAGGGCTCCAATCGGCGCAGCCGAGACTGTCGACGCTGCTGCACGCCCGCACCTGGAACCGATAGGTGGTGCCGTTGCTCAGGCCGGTGATGCGGCGGTTGCTCCCCTGCAGAGTCCAGGTGCGACCGGTGTCGGACTGGACCTCGTACCGGGCGATGGCCTCCCCGCCGTTGTTCGGCTCGGTGAAGGTCAGATCCGACGATGTGTCGCCCTCCGAGGCCTGCACGGCGCCGATCCGATCCGGCGTCCGCGCCGGGCGGGCGGTGTTGGAGCTGGCCTTCTCCCCTTCACCGGCCTTGTTGGTGGCCCAGACGGCGAAGGTGTAGTCGGTGCCGTTGGACAGGCCGTTGACGGTGGCCTTCCGCTCGTTGCCGGCCACCTGCACGGTGCGGCCCCCCGGGCTGGCCTGCACGGTGAAGCCGCTGGGCGGGTCGCCGTTGGCCTGCTCGACGTCCGACCAGCCCCACGTCACGTCGACCAGGCCACCGGCCACCGTGTCCGTGTCGTTGCGGGCGGCGACGACCTCGGTCGGGGCGAAGGGCAGGCCGGCCGGCACCTCGGCGATCGAGGGCGCGCTCCAGTCACCGTCGCCGGCCTCGTTGGTGGCCCGCACCGAGAACGTGTAGCCGGTGCCGTTCTGCAGGCCGGTCCACACGATGCGCTGCTGCCCGGCCGGCACCTGCTGGGTGGAGGAACCGCTCGCAGGGGCGGGTGAGATGCGCACCGTGTAGTGGGAGATGGGGGTGCCCTCGACGCGCGGCGCGGTCCAGGAGACGGTGATCTGCCCGTCGCCGAACTCGGTGATCGGCGGGGCCGGGGGGTCCGGGATCTGGTCGGGGACGAGGGGGGCCGACCACGCCGAGAACTCGAGGTCGCCGTCGTCCTGCACCGCCTCGTTGCGGGCGGCGACGCGGAACCGGTAGGGCCGGCCGTTGGTGAGGCCGTCGAACACGAGAGAGTTCGACGGCGACTCCTGGCGCTGCCCCGCGTCGTTCTCGACCACGAACCCGGTGATGGGGGCCCCGTTGTTGGCGGGGATGCCCCACGTGAGCCGCACCTGGCGGCTCTCGGCCGTTCCCGACGGCGCCGGGGGGGCGTCAGGGATGCCGACGACGGTCACCCGGATCGTGGCCTGGCTGCGGCGCTCCGGCTCGCCGGTGTCGTCGGCGATCTCGTAGACGACCAGGGCCGTCCCGAAGAAGCCGCGCTCCGGGGTGAAGATCACGTCCTCGCCCTGCACCGTGGCCCCTCCACCGTCAGCGCTGAGGACGGTGAGGGTCAGCGCCCCGCCGGCGGGGTTCACGTCGTTGGCCCCGGCGGGCACGGACACCGGCTCGTTCTCGACCGTGCGCTCCACGTCGTCCACGGCAACGGGAGGTGGGGCGTCGAACTGGGTCACCCGCACCGAGATCAACCCCTCGCCCTCCGAGGTGCCGTCGCTCACCTCGACGGTGAGGCGGGCCTCCTTGCCCCGGGCGTCACGGGAGGCGGCGACGGTCATGGTGGCGGCGTCGATCGAGGCGGTGATGCCCTCGGCCTCGCCCTCGGCCAGCCGGAACTCGTGCCCCTCGACCTGGTCGACGTCGTCGACGAGGGCCTGGAGGTCGAGGGTGCGGGCGCCTCCCGCCGGCAGCTCGACCGCCGTGGCCTGGAGCTTGGGCGGGAAGTTGCCGGTGATGCGCACCCGGACGAAGCCGACGGCCCGCTGCTCGCCCTCGGCCACCTCGTAGGCGAAGCCGCCGGTGGCGACGGCCTCGTCGGTGGCGGTGAAGACGGCCCGATCGCCGTCCAGCTCGACCCGTCCACCCCGGGCGGCGCGCACGCGCTCCAGCCGCAGGGAGCCGCCGCTCCGCGCCTCGTCGTTGGCGAGGACGTCCACCGACACCCGGCCGCCGGGCTCGACCTCGGCCTGGTCGAGGACGGCCAGGGGAGGCAGGTGGTCGACGACCGTGATCTGGACGAGGGCCCGGGCGGCCAGCCCGTCGGCGTCGGTGACCTCGTAGGTGAGCGAGACCGACTCCTCCCCGAGGCGCACCGAGATGCGCCCGTCGTCGGTCACGTCGCCCGGCCCGTCGACCACGGCCACGGCCAGATCCCCACCAGGATCGTCGGGATCGGTGTCGTTGGCCAGCACGTCGACCACGGCCGTCGTGCCCGTCAGCTGGGGCAGGGTCGTGTCGTCCCGGGCCACGGGCGGTTCGGGCTCGCTCCCGTCGGCTCGGATGGTGACGGTGACGATGCCCCGGGCCGATCCGCCCCGGCCGTCGGTCACGCCGTAGGTGAAGGAGTCCTGGGCTTCGTCATCGTCGATGGACGAGGGGGCCCGATACACGATCTCCTCGCCCTCGACGGCGAGCCCCGCCTCGGGGTTGGCCCCGATCGGCCCCTCCAGGTCGCCCTCGAGGAGCGTGAGCTGGTCGTCGTCGGCGTCGGTGTCGTTGGCCAGCACGGCGACGGTGCGCTCCTCCCCCGGGGCGACGGTCACCTCGTCCGCCACCGCGACGGGGACGGTGTTGGCCGTGGGCCTGATGATCACCACCCTGACGCGCCCCGTCGTCTCCAGGCCCCCGCTGTCGCGGACGGTGAAGGTGAGCTCGTCGGCCCCCTCGGCCCCCCGGTCGGCGGTGTAGAGGAACCCGTCGGGCACCCGCTCGACGTCGCCCTTGGTCGGCGGCTCGACCACCCCGATGATCCCGACGGGATCGCCGTCGGGATCGAGGCCCACGAGCGGCACGCGGGCCATGACCGTCGCCCCGGAGCGGACCCGGGCCTCCACGACCGGCGCGCGAGGGCGCTCGTTGGGGGTGCCGGCGGGCAGGACGGTGATCACCACCTCGCCGTCGGCGGGGTTCCCGGCCGGATCGACGACGGTGTAGGAGGTCCGATACGTGCCCTGGCCCGTCGCCGGGGCCTGGAAGCGCAGCTCGTCGCCCTCGACGAATATCGTGCCGTCGCCGGGCGGCATGGCCACCACCTCGCGCAGCGTCAGAGGCAGCCCCTCGGGGTCGACGTCGTTGCGGATCACCGGGATGGCGGTGGCGTTGCCGGCCCGCACCCGCACCTCGTCGCGCTGGGTGATCGGCGACTGGTCCAGCCCGGCCTGGAGGAGGGGCCGGACGACCAGGACCCCGTCGACCACGGTGCGCCCGTCGCTCACCTGGTACGGCACGACGGCGGCGGACGTGAAGGAGGCGGCGGAGGTGATCCGGGCCACCCGACCCTCGAGCAGCTCCACCGACAGGCCTGACTCGGGGTCGGCGGTCACGGCCGTGGCGGCTAGGAGGTCGCCGTCGAGATCGAGGTCGTTGGCCACCAGATCGACCACGGTGGGCACGCCGGGACGCACCACCGCGTCGTCGCGCACGGCGACCGGCGGGTTGTTGTCGTCGCTCTCGCGCACCTCGACCCGCACGTAGCCCTCGACGTCCTCGGTGCCGTCGCTGATCTGGTAGGCGAAGGTGAACTGGCCCGGAGCGCTCGGGGTGAGGCGGAGGATGCCGGCCTCGTCGACGGGTTCCGGCGTCAGCGACGACTCGGCGTCGACCCGGTTGACGATCAGCACGTCGTCGTTGGGATCGGTGTCGTTGGCGAGGAGGTCGATCTCGGCCTCCTGGTCGACGAAGGCCACCAGACGGTCGTTGCGGGCCTTGGGGGCGATGTTGATGCCCGTGGGTTGGACGCGCACCTGCAGGACGCCCTCGGCCGACTCCCCCTCCTCGTCCTGGATCCGGTACCCGATGCGGCGCAGCCCCACCTCCCCGCCGGCGGCGGTGAAGCGGATCTGCCCGTTGGCCTGGAACTCGGCCGTGCCGCCCTCGGGTGTCACCTCCACGAGGGTGAGGGCGTCCCCGTCGGGATCGACGTCGTTGACGAGGACGTCGTGGACGACGGAGCGGCCCGCCTCGACGACGGTGGTGTCCTCGACCGCCTCGGGGGCGGCGTTGGAGCCCTCGGGTGCGATGTCGACGACGACCTGCCCCTCCATCCCGTCGGCCGCCCCCCGAGCGGTGTAGTTGAAGGCGATGGGCTCCGTCCGCCCGGCCGCCGGGGTGACCTGGAGGGCGGACCCGTCCTCGACCACGGCGACGGTGGCCGCCTCCGGGTCGACCCCCTCCACCGGCTCGACGACCAACACGTCACAGGGATCGCTGCGGTCGTTCTCCAGCACGGGCACGATCACGGGCCGGCCGGGCCGAGCGCTCACCCGGTCGTCGGCGACCTCGGGTGGCTCGGTGGTGTCGGGGTCGCAAGCCTCCTGGCGGCGCTGCTCCACCCGGTCGTCTTCCTCTTCCTCCTCCTCGTCCTCCTGGGCGTCCTCCCAGTTGGCGACCTCTTCCGGCTCGTCCTGGGTGAACACCAGGTTCACGCCCGAGGATCGGTCGTTGAGGATCACCCGGCCCCGGTTCTGCCGGAACACCATGTCGGTGTTCGACCAACCGTCGAGCCGAGCCGCCCGCGTGTCCCGCCCCTCGCAGACCTGGGCGTAGGCGGGGGCCCCTTGCCAGGCGCCGTAGGCGCACCCGTCGAGCCAGACGGGGGGGACGGGACGGCCCGTGCCCTCGCTGTGCAGCACCTCGGGCTCTCCGCCCCCGAGGGGCACGGCGAGCAGGGCCTCGGCCGTGGCCACGACGACCGAGTCGCGCGCCGGCCCCGGCTGCTGGAGGGCGGCCTCCCCGCCCCAGGGCCCCAGGTCGACGGGGCCACGCCCCGGGATCACCAGGCGTTGCTCCTTGCCGTCGAGGAGGACGACCCGATCTCCCACCGCGGTGAGGGACGGGTCGGCCACGGCATCGACGCC
>CAZXRA010000039.1:0-10077 GCA_964643485.1 uncultured Iamiaceae bacterium
GGCCCGCATGTACCAGCACGAGCTCGACCACCTCGACGGCGTGCTCATGACCGAGCGCCTCGACGACGACCAGAAGAAGGAAGCCAAGCGGGCGGTCCGGGAGCTGATGCTCTCCCGCTCGGGCGGGGGCGCCCCGGCGCCGTCCGACGGCTTCTCCCTCCCCTGATCCCCTCCGTGGTCGCCGCTCCGCCGCCCCACCCGCGGCGCCTGGTCTTCCTGGGCACCCCCGAGGCGGCGGTGCCGTCCCTGCGGGCCCTCGTCACCGCCGGCTTCGACGTGGTCCTCGTCGTGTCCCAGCCCGACCGGCGCCGGGGCCGGGGCGGGGCCACCAGCCCCTCGCCGGTGAAGGCGGCGGCCCAGGAGCTGGGCCTCCCCGTCACCGATCGGGTGGACGATGCCCTGGAGGTGCGGGCCGAGCTCGGCGTGGTCGTGGCCTTCGGTCGCATCCTCCGTCCCCCCGTGCTCGACGCCCTGCCCATGGTCAACGTCCACTTCTCCCTCTTGCCCCGGTGGCGGGGGGCGGCCCCCGTGGAGCGAGCCCTGCTGGCCGGCGACCCCGTCACCGGTGTCTGCATCATGGAGGTGGTCGAGGCCCTCGACGCCGGCGGTGTCCACGCCCGCACCGAGGTGCCCATCGGCCCCGACGCCACAGCGCCGGCCCTGACTTCGGCCCTGGCCGAGGAGGGGGCCCGGCTGCTCGTCGCCACCCTGGAAGTCGGCCTGGGGGCGCCGGAGCCGCAGGAGGGCGAGGTCACCTATGCCGAGAAGATCACCCCCGACGACCTCCACCTCGACTGGACCCGGTCGGCGACCGAGCTCGACCGGGTGATCCGAGTGGGCGGGGCGTGGACCACCTTCCGCGACCGGCGCCTGCGCATCTGGTCGGCGACGCCGGTGGCAGACGATCCCGTCGAGGCCCAGCCCGGGCTGCTGGTCGTCGACGGAGGACGGGTCGCGGTGACGACCGGGGAAGGCCGTCTCGTCGTGGACGAGGTGCAACCCGAGGGCAAGGCCCGTCAGTCCGCGGGGGCGTGGGCCAACGGCGCCCGCCCCGGCCCTGGCGAGGTGCTGGCCCCGTGACGTCACCGGCCGGTGGCGATGGTGGCCACGCCCCGCGCCAGAGCGGGGCGGCCCGACGGGCCCGCAAGCGGGATCGGGCGGATGCGGCGGCGGCTCGCGCCGACGGTCGCAGCGACCGCGGACCGGCAGCGCGGGACACCGATCCCCGTCGGGTGGCGCACGAAGCGCTGGTGCGGATCGAGGAGGGCGGGGCCTACGCCAACCTGGTCCTCGGGCCCCTGCTGGAGCGCTCGGGACTTGACGTCCGGGATCGGGGCCTGGCCACCGAGCTCGTCTACGGCACGACGCGCATGCGCCGGGCCTGCGACGGACTGGTCGACCGCTTCGTCACCGGCTCGCGGCCCCTCGACCCGCCCACCCGGGCCGCCCTGCGCCTCGGCGCTTACCAGGTCGCCTTCCTGGGGATGCCACCCCACGCCGCGGTGAGCACGGCGGTGGAGGTGGCACCCCGCCGGTCGCGGGGCCTGGTCAACGCCGTCCTCCGCAAGGTGGCCGACGATCACGCCGCTCACGGCCGCCAGATCCCCGACGAGGCCACCGCCCTCAGCTACCCCGACTGGGTGGTGGAGCGGCTCGTCGCCGACCTGGGCCGGGACGACGCCGTGGCGGCTCTGGAGGCCATGAACGTCGGCGGCGAGGCCACCACCCGCGACGACGGCTACACCCAGGACCGGGCCTCGCAGTGGGTGGCGGAGCTGGTCGGGGCCGAGCCGGGGGAGCGGGTGCTCGACCTGTGCGCCGCCCCGGGGGGGAAGGCCACGGCCCTGGCCGCCGGGGGGGCCTTCGTGGTGGCGGCGGATGTCCGCTCGGCCCGGGCCGGGTTGGTGGCGGGCAACGCCGAGCGCACGGGCACGGCCGACCGGGTGGCCGTGGTCGTCGCCGACGGCGTTCGCCCGCCGCTGCGCCCGGAGTCGTTCGACCGGGTGCTGGTCGACGCCCCGTGCTCGGGCCTGGGCGTCCTCCATCGCCGGGCCGACGCCCGCTGGCGGCTGGAGCCGGGGGCCGTGGAGCGGCTGGCCGCCCTGCAGGCCGAGTTGGTCCTGGCCGCCGCCGACCTGGTCCGCCCCGGGGGCACGCTCGTGGTGTCGGTGTGCACCCTGACGGCGGCGGAGACGACGGGTGTGGACGCCGTGGTGGCCGAGTGCCGCCCCGACCTGGTGCCCCTGCCGCCACCGGGCGATCCCTGGGTGCCGTGGGGACGGGGGGCCCTGCTCCTGCCCCAGGCCCGCGGCACCGACGGCATGGCCCTCCACCGCTACCGGGTCGCCTGATCTGCCAAGGTGGGGGCATGCCCGCGGCCAAGGTCATCACCGTGTCCGACGGGGTCGTCGACGGGGTGCGGGAGGACCGCTCCGGTGCCGCTGTGGCCGAGCGCCTGGTGGCGGCGGGTTTCGACGTCCTCGACCGCGCCGTCACCCCCGACGGCCGGGGCGAGGTGGCCGACGCCCTGCGCCGGGCCACGGCCGGCTTCACCGGGCTGGTCGTCACCACCGGTGGCACCGGCTTCGGCCCCCGCGACCTCACCCCCGAGGGCACCCGACTGGTGATCGAGCGGGAGGCGCCAGGCCTGGCCGAGGCCATGCGCCTGGTGAACCCGCTGGGCCGCCTGTCCCGGGCCGTGGCCGGAACGGTGGGCCCGTGCCTGGTGCTCAACGTGCCCGGGTCGACGGCGGGCGCGGTGGAGTGCCTGGACGCCGTGCTCGACGTGGTGCCCCACGCCCTCGACCTGCTCGCCGGTCGCCACCCCCACTGATCGCTCCGATGTGACCCCGGCCCGGATTGGGGGGGCTCGGGAGGGCCGCTCCTATGCTGCCGGGGACAACTGAAGAACACCTCGCGGGGTTGGGTGGAAGTCCCGACCGGTGGTGAGAGCCCACGACCCCCGCCGGCTCGCCGGTGGGGCTGACCCGGTGGAACCCCGGGGCCGACGGTCACAGTCCGGATGGAAGCGAGGACGAGACGGCCCTCTTCGGGCTGCCTCTGGCCGCGCGCGCCACCTCCCCGTCGAGTCCACCTCCGAGGAGACCCGGTGACCGCAGCGATCGACGAGCAGCACATGGCCCAGGCCATGGCTCTCGCCGACGCGGCCCGCACCCGCACTGCCCCCAACCCGTGGGTCGGCGTCATGCTGGCCACCACCGACGGGGCGGGGCACGGGGGAGCCACCGAGCCGCCCGGCGGGCGTCACGCCGAAGTCGTGGCCCTCGACGCGGCCCGGGCCGCCGGCTCGCCCACCGATGGGGCCACGGCCTACGCCACCCTGGAGCCGTGCGCCCACACCGGCCGCACCGGTCCCTGTGCTGACGCTCTCGTCCACGCGGGCGTGGCTCGCGTCGTGGTCGGCGTCCTCGACCCGGACCCTCAGGTGGCCGGGCGGGGGGTCGAGCGGCTGCGGGCCGCCGGCGTCGCCGTCGAGGTCGGTTGCCGGGAGGCCGAGGTGACGGCCCAGCTCGCCCCCTACCTGCACCACCGGTGCACCGGCCGTCCCTACGTCGTGCTCAAGCTGGCCGCCACCCTCGACGGGCGCACCGCCGCCGCCGACGGCACGTCGCAGTGGATCACCGGCGCCGAGGCCCGCGCCGACGCCCACCGCCTCCGAGCCGAGAGCCAGGCCATCGTGGTCGGTTCGGGCACCGTCGCCGCCGACGACCCGGCGCTCACCACCCGACTGGTCGACGGGCCCGACCCCCGCCGCATCGTGCTGGGCCGGGCGCCGGCCGGGGCCTCGGTCCACCCCTGCACGGAGTGGACCGAGGCTGACGGCGACCTGGAGGCCCTGCTCGACCGCCTCGGGGCCGACGGCGTGCTCCAGGTGCTGGTGGAGGGCGGGGCCGCCGTGGCCGGCTCGTTCCACCGGGCCGGCCTGGTCGACCGCTACGCCCTCTATCTGGCCCCGGCCCTGGCCGGCGGCGACGATGCTCCCGGCCTGTTCCGGGGCCCGGGCGCTCCGTCGGTGGCAGATCTGTGGCGGGGCGAGATCGCCGCCGTCACCGCCCTCGGCGCCGACCTGCGCGTCGATCTCCGTCCCACCGTCGAAGGAGTAGTCGCCTGATGTTCACCGGGATCGTCGAGGAGTTGGGCCGGGTGGCCTCGCGGGAAGGGGCCCGTCTGCGCATCGAGGCCGAGCTGGTCACCTCAGACGCCGGCATCGGTGACTCCATCGCCGTCAACGGCACCTGCCTCACCGTCGTTGCCCGGGGTGACGGCTGGTGGGAGGCCGACGTGGTGGACGAGACCTACTCCCGCACGTCCCTGGGCACCCTCGTCACCGGTGACCCGGTGAACCTGGAGCGCCCGGTACGGGTGAGTGACCGTCTCGGCGGCCATCTCGTCCAGGGCCACGTCGACGGGGTGGGCCAGATCGTCACCGCCGCCCCCGACCTCCGGGTCACCGTGCCCGCCGAGCTTCTCCGCTACGTGGTGGAGAAGGGCTCGATCACCATCGACGGGGTCAGCCTCACCGTGGCCGCCGTCCACGACGACGGCCTGTCCGTCGCTCTCATCCCCCACACCGCCGAGGTCACCACCCTGGGGCGCCGCCGCCCCGGCGACGCGGTGAACCTCGAGGTGGACGTCACCGCCAAGCACGTCGAGCGCCTGCTCGCCTGGTACAGGAGCAACCCATGACGCAATCCCCCTTCGCGGAGATCGAGGACGCCATCGCCGCCATCGGGCGGGGCGAGATCGTCGTCGTGGTCGACGACGAGGATCGCGAGAACGAGGGCGACCTCATCATGGCGGCCGAGGCGGTGACGGCGGAGAAGATCGCCTTCTTCCTCCAGCACTCCTCCGGCGTGATCTGCGCTCCCGTCACGGCCGAGCGGGCGGCCGAGCTCGACCTGCGGCCCATGGTGGAGCAGAACACCGAGAGCATGCGGACGGCGTTCACCGTCACCGTCGACTACCGCCACGGCACCAGCACCGGCATCTCGGCTCACGACCGCTCGGCCACCATCGCCTCCCTGGTCGACCCGGCCACCCGCCCCGGCGACCTGGCCCGCCCCGGCCACATCTTCCCCCTCGTGGGCCGGGAGGGTGGGGTGCTGAAGCGGGCCGGCCACACCGAGGCCGCCATCGACCTGGCCCAGCTGGCCGGCCTGTCGCCGGCCGGGGTGCTGTGCGAGATCGTCGACGACAAGAAGCTCGACATGGCCCGGCTCCCCGAGCTGACCCGCTTCGCCGAGGAGCACGGGCTGCTCCTCATCTCCATCGCTGACCTCATCCGCTACCGGCGCCGCACCGAGAAGCTGGTGCGCCGGGTGGCCGAGGCCCGCATCCCCACCCGCTGGGGTGACTTCACCAGCTACGTGTTCGAGTCGGTGCTGGACGGGGAGCAGCACGTGGCCATGGTGCGCGGCCTGGTCAACGGGGTCGACGACGTGCTCGTCCGGGTGCACTCCGAGTGCCTCACCGGCGACGTCTTCGGCTCCATGCGCTGCGACTGTGGGGTGCAGCTCGAGGCGGCCATGCAGATGATCGCGGCCGAGGACCGGGGGGTGATCGTCTACCTGCGGGGCCACGAGGGCCGGGGCATCGGCATCGGCCACAAGATCCGGGCCTACACGCTCCAGGACGAGGGCCACGACACCGTCGACGCCAACGTCGAGCTGGGCTTGCCCGTCGACAGCCGGGAGTACGGCATCGGGGCCCAGATCCTCAACGAGCTGGGGGTCACCACCATGCGCATCATCACCAACAACCCGGCCAAGTACGGGGGGCTGGAGGGCTTCGGCCTCGACATCACCCAGCGGGTGCCGTCGGTGACGGCCCCCAACCCGGAGAACATCGCCTACCTGCGCACCAAGCGCGATCGGCTGGGTCACCTGCTGGAGGGCCTGGACGACGTGGCCGAGGGGGCAGCGCCCACGCCGCCCGCCGATGCCCCCGCCGCTGGGGAGGAGGCCTGATGGCCGGCGACGCCGTGTCCGACCGTCGCGTCGAGCCCACCTTCGACGGGCAGGGCGTCCGGGTGGCCGTGGTGTGCGGCCGCTTCAACGACCTGGTCACCTTCCGCCTCCTCGACGGGGTGGAGCGGGGCCTGGCCGCCCTGGGTGCTCCCGCTCCGATCGTGGAGTGGGTGCCGGGGGCCTTCGAGATCCCGTTGGCCGCCGCGGCCTTCGCCCGGTCGGGCACGGTCGACGCCGTGATCGGCCTCGGGTGCGTCATCCGGGGTGCCACCACCCACTACGAGGCGGTGGCGGGGGAGTGCGCCTCCGGCATCCTGCGGGCCGGCCTCGACACCGGCTTGCCCGTGATCTTCGGGGTGCTCACCACCGAGGACCTCGACCAGGCGTTGGAGCGCTCCCAGGGGCCGGGCGACGCCGGGCATCACAATGTGGGTGAGGAGGCGGCGCACACTGCCGTCGAGATGGTCCGTCTCCTCCAGCGCATCGAGGGCTGACACCTAAGGTGCGGGCATGGACAAGCCCGAGGTCTCCATCCCCGCCGATACGGCCCCGCCCGCCGAGCTGGTCATCGAGGACCTGACTGTCGGCGACGGCGACGAGGCCACCGCCGGCCACAACGTCGAGGTGCACTACGTCGGCGTGTCGTGGTCGACGGGTCAGCAGTTCGACGCTTCTTGGGACCGGGGCGACGGCTTCGGGTTTCGGCTCGGTCGGGGCCAGGTGATCCAGGGCTGGGACGACGGCGTGGCCGGCATGCGGGTCGGTGGCCGTCGGCGCCTCACCATCCCGCCGGAGATGGCCTACGGCTCCCGCGGCGCCCCCGGGGCCATCGCCCCGAACGAGACCCTCGTCTTCGTGGTCGACCTCCTCGGCGTCGGCTGACGCCGCCCGGCCATCGTGCGCCGCACCGAGAAGGCGGAGCGGATCGGGCAGGTGCTCGACGAGCTCTACCCCGATCCTCCGATCCCCCTCGACCATCGCGACGCGTACACACTGCTGGTCGCCGTGGCCCTGTCGGCCCAGACCACCGACAAGAAGGTCAACCAGGTCACGCCGGTGCTGTTCGCCATGGCCGGCACGCCCGAGGAGATGGCCGCCCTCCCGCCCGAGCGGATCCTCGAGGTGATCCGCGAGATCGGTCTGGCGCCGACCAAGGCCCGCAACCTCTCGCGGGCGGCTCATCAGATCGTGGAGGCCGGCGGTGAGGTGATCCCCGACCTGGCGTTCCTGGAGTCGCTGGCCGGCGTCGGCCACAAGACGGCCAGCGTCGTGATGGCCCAGGCCTTCGGGGTGCCTGCCTTCGCGGTCGACACCCACATCCACCGGCTGGCGTTCCGGTGGGGCCTGTCGAACGGATCCAGCGTCGAGCGCACCGAGCGCGACCTGAAGGCCGTCTTCCCCCGGGAGACGTGGAACGACCGCCACCTCCAGATCATCTACTTCGGGCGTGAGCGCTGCCCGGCGCTGCGTCACGACATGGCCGCCTGCCCGATCTGCAGCTGGGCCGCCTCCAAGGCCCGCATGGTGGCCGAGGCCGAGGCGCAGCGCATGGGGGCGGCGGCAGCCCGGGCCCGCCGGGCTCAGAGCCCAGCCGGATAGGGGATGGTGGCTCGCCCGCCGATCGGGTTCGCCGTCGCGGGCCGGGGCCGGGCACGATGGCGAACGTGCTGCGCCTCGTGCTCCCCAAGGGCTCCCTGGAGAAGGCCACCCTCGAACTGTTCGAGGCGGCCGACCTGAGCGTGTCCCGCTCGTCGACGGTCGACTACCGGGCCACCATCGACGACCCCCGCATCGCCGAGGTGCGGATCCTGCGTCCCCAGGAGATCCCCCGCTATGTGGCCGAGGGCCTGTTCGATGTGGGGATCACCGGCCGGGACTGGATCGAGGAGACCGACTCGAAGGTGGAGTCGCTCGGTCGCCTCCACTACTCCAAGGCCACGTCCCGCCCGGTGCGCATCGTGATCGCCGTGCCCGCCGACTCGCCGGTCGACTCGGTCGACGACCTGTCCGACGGGGTGCGGGTGGCCAGCGAGTACCCCGAGCTCACCCGGCGCTACTTCGCCGAGCGGGGCATCGACGCCGACATCAGCCTCAGCTACGGCGCCACCGAGGCCAAGGTGCCCGACATCGTCGACTGCATCGTCGACCTCACCGAGACGGGCCGGGCTCTCCGGGCTGCTGGGCTGAAGATCATCGGGGAGATCCTCACGTCCCACACCGAGTTGATCGCCAACCCCGCCGCCTTCGCCGATCCGGCGAAGGCTCATGCCATGGCCCAGGTGAAGACTCTGCTCGACGGGGCTCTGGAGGCCCGGGGCAAGGTGTTGGTGAAGTTGAACGTGGGGGAGGCCGATCTCGATGCGGTCATCGACTTGCTGCCTTCCATGAAGGCGCCCACGGTGTCGGCTCTCCATCGGGGGGGTGGCTTCGCGGTGGAGACCGTGGTGCCCAAGGCCGAGATCAACACCCTCATCCCTGCTCTCCGTGACGCCGGCGCCAGCGACATCCTCGAGCTGGCCCTGGCCAAGATCGTCCACTGAGGCGCGTCGTGGCCCCGGGCGACACCGTCACCGGTGTGGTGGAGGAATGGGACGACCCTCGGGGCGTGGGCGTGATCCGGGCCGACGACGGGCGGGCCCTGGCCCTCCAGTGCACCGACATCGCCGACGGCTCCCGCACCACGACCGTCGGGGCCCGAGTGCAGGCCGAGATCGCCCCCGGCCACCACGGCCACTGGCAGGCCCGGGCGGTCCGCCCGGCCTGAACCTCCTGGTCGCCCCGGCGACGGAGCGCCCTAGCGGCGCCGGTCGGCCCTGCGGCGCCGGACCTCGGCGCGCAGGCGGGAGGCCAGCGAGGGACGTTCCCGCTGGCCCAGGCGGGCGGCAATGACCTCGCGGCGGGCCTGGAGCTCCCGGTGGGTGAGGGCGTCGACGGAGGAGTCGACGCCGTAGAGAGCCCGTACGCCCTCCAGGTCCAGCTCCCAGGTCGTCTCCTCCAGGCCGGCCTCGGAAGCGATGCGCTCCCCGTGCTGGGTGGCGAAGTAGGTGGCGATGTGGCTGATCTCGGAGAACAGGTCGAGGTCGGGGGCCAGGGTGGCGATGGCCCCGTCGAGGAAGACCATGTTCTTCACGAAGAGCATCAGCTCCTTGGGCAGCTTGGCCCCGTAGCCGACCAGGCCCTTCACCACCATCTGGATCTCGTTGGTGAGCTGCTCGGCGGTGAGGGTGGTCGGGTCGATGGTCGGCCGGTCGAGGCCCAGGTCGGCGATGACGGCGTCGAGGTCGACATCGGGGGGCAGGGCACCCAGGTCGCGGATGGCGGCGAGCTGCCCGTGCAGGTCGTTGACGGTGGCGCTCACCAGGAGGCGGAGGAAGGCCAGGCGCCGCTCCTCGCCCATGCGCCCGGTGATGCCGAAGTCGAGCAGGGCGGTGCGCCCGTCGGGCAGCACGAACAGGTTGCCGGCGTGGAGGTCGCCATGGAAGATGCCGTGCAGCATCGCCCCCTCCATGAAGCCGACCATCCCACCTCGGACGATCGCCTCGGTGTCGATGTCGGCCGCTCGCATTCCCTCCACGTCCTCAAAGGAGAAGCCGGACAGGCGCTCCATCACCAGCACCCGGGGCGTGACGAGGCGGGGATGGGGGCGGGGCACCACGTAGTTGCCCTGGCCCAGGGCGGCGTAGACGCCGGCCACGGCGAGCATGTTGTCGGCCTCCATCCGGAAGTCGAGCTCCTCGGCGATGGTCTCGGCGAACACCTCGACCAGGGCCGGCGGGTTGGCCAGGGCGGTCACCGGGATGCGGCCGACCAACAGCGGGGCCAGCCAGGCCATCACCCGGAGGTCGGCCTCCACCAGGCGGGCCACGTCGGGCCGCTGCACCTTCACCACGACCTCGATGGGCTCGCCTCCCGGCTCGGCCGGGGGGAGGGCGGCGGCGTGCACCTGGGCGATGGAGGCGGCGGCGAGAGGGCGCCGATCGAAGCGGGCGAAGACCTCCTCCAGGGGGCGACCCAGGTCGGCCTCCACCACGGCCCGGACGGAGGTGAAGGGCTCGGGCGGCACCTGGTCGCGGCAGCGGCGCATCTCCTC
>CAZXRA010000040.1:0-5681 GCA_964643485.1 uncultured Iamiaceae bacterium
GATTCACGGCGCCAGGAGGGCGCTCAGTCTTCGGGGTTGGGGAACTCTTGGGCTCGCTCGTCGAACTCGGAGAGGCCCATGAGCTGGGCGTAGAGGGCCGAGCGGTCGCCGGTGGAGCGCAGGTGGGTGATGCCCCCGGCACGCTCGCCGGCGTTGGGGACCCGGCTCAGGATCTCGTCGTAGGAGAGGGCAACGAGGCGGCCCAGGGGCTCGTCCAGGTTGGCCAGGCTGAGGATCAGCGCCCGGCGGGACGTGCCCCCCTCCAGGCGACCGACCCAGTAATCCAGGCCGCCTTGATCGGGCGCCCGGTCGAGGAGCCGCTCGTAGACCCGAGTGACGAAGCCCTCGTTGGTGGAACCGGCCTTGGACCAGAACTCACCTGAGGCGCCGAGATCGGCCAGCAGGTGGTCGTAGCGACCCGACCCCTGGAGGCGGCCGATCCAGTAGGCCCGACCCGCGGGGTCGGGGGCCCGGCCCAGCATCGTCTGGTAGGCGTCGGCGACGACCATGCCCAATGCCTCGTCGCTCCGGGCGACGATCCGGGCGAAGGCCTCCACCGACAGACCGTCGTCCAGGCGGCCCTTCCAGTAGTCGTAGCCGGCCTGGTCGGGGCAGCGACCCAGGAGCTCCATGTAGACGAGGCGGACGATGGCACCGTTGCCCGGCTCGGCGAAGGCCGAGCACTCGGTGGCCTCCAAAACCTCCAGAACGACGGTCTCCGTCGTGGAGCTCAGAGCAGTGGTGCCCCCGTAGAAGCGGGCACTCAACTGGTGCACTCCCTCCGCCAGCTCGTCGGTCTGGAGACTGGCCGTGCCGTCAGGAGCCACGGCCGCTAGGCCGAGGCTGTCGGTGCCGTCAAGGAACTCGACAGTGCCGATTGTCCCGATGGGATGCACCTGGACACCGAGGGTGACGAGATCGCCCACCCGGGCCGGTTCGTCGGTCTCGACGGTGAGGGCGGCCCCGGCCAGGGTGATCGATCCGAGCGACATGGGCTCATCACCAAGGGGGACGCAATCGAAGTTGAGGGAGAAGGTGCCACCGAAGGCGGTGCCTGTCATCAGGATGCGATCGAGGCTCACATCGATCACGTCGCCCGGCTCGCCCTCGAGGGCGAGCGTGCCCACCTCATCGGTGAAACCGAAGACGGCGTCGGGGTTCGGATCCTGGGGCGCCGTGGCCGGTGACATGGGGTTCTTGTTGGCCGTGGTGAAGGCGGTGGCCGTCCCCGATCCCAGGCCGCCAGCCAGCTCGAAGTCGATCGCCTGCACGGTGACGGTCCCCGGTGCCCCGATGGTGTTGGTGGCGCCCAAGAGGGAGCTGAAGGTCTGGAACGAACCGCCCCGGTCGCCGTAGAGCGAGATGTCGAGAGCGTCCACGCCAACCTCGTCACCGGGGTGGCTGGCGGCGGGGATGATGGCAGAGGCCTCGACGTTGACGGTGAAACGGTCCGGGGTAAAGATGGCGCTGGAGCAGGTATAGGTCGGCCCACGAGCAGCCAGGACCCGCACCGTGGCGCTCCACTGGGCCGGGGTGAAGAAGTCGTCACCGTCGTAGATCGCTGTTACCGTATGATCACCCGTCGGCGCGTCGACCGGCACCACGAACTCGGGCGAGAGCGCCGTCGATCCTTCCTTGACGAGGAAGGGCTGATAGCCGAAAGATGGGGGCGTCGTGTCGATGCGAATGGGCACCTGCTTCCCGTCGAAGAGGACGCGGATCGTCCCGGTCGGAAAGAGGCCGTCGACAGTCGCTGGGGATGGGCTGAAGCTGTTGACCCGCAGAGTCTGGCCCTGACGGATGGTGTGGGGTAGGAGGCCGGAGGCCGACCAGGGCGTGGTCAGGCGACCCGTCCCGAAGACGGCAACCTGGTCGCGAGTGATGGCCAGCCGCCCGGGCGTGGCGGGCGCCTCGGGGTTGACCTGGCCGAGCACGGGCGCAGGTGTTCCCGCCACCGGATCAACCTGGATCAGCTCGACGAGGAATTGGTAAGGACCGACTGGTAGACCGGCGGGCATGGAGACACGGACTCGCCGGGTCACCTCTGTCCCCTTCGGGATTGACCGTCCCGTGAGAGGATCAATCCGAGCAAAAGCCCGCCTGCTTAGGCGTGTAACCGTCGACGAGATCCACGTCCCGTCGTCTTCACGGTACTCGATGGTCGGGGACGTTGAGAGGCTGCCAGGGCCCTCCAAACTGAGGGTCAGGCGTCCGTTGGTGATGTCGGAGCCCAGCGGGCTGTTCGTCACCGTCACGTCGAACTCGGTCGGGGCCGCCCCGAGCCGGAGGATGTTGGGAAAGTCGACCGTGATCACCGGATCAGCGGTCACGCTGTAAGGGAGGACTGCCGACTCCGATGCTGCGAAAGGAGGCGAGCTGCGATAGGCGGCGACGAGATCGAAGCTCCCGGCCGGCAGGTCGTCGGTGGTGAAGGTGGCCACACCGGAGGAATCGACCTCACCGGTGCCGACGATCCGGGAGCCGTCGCGGAACTCGATGAGACCGGAGGGGATGGCGTCGCTGGCCACTCCCTCGCACTCCGGGGTATCGATACCGGCGGGATCGCGGGTCACCGTGCCGGTGAAGGTCACGTCGGTGCCGAACCGGGCCGTGTTGACCGGTGCCACCGAGAGCGTCGTCAGCGTGGGGCAATCGGCCTTGGGCGGCAGCACCAGCGCTCCGGCCATGGTCATCGTCAAGGAGTGCCCCCCGCCGGAGAGCAAGTCGTTGACGTTGTTGGCCACGGTGCTGTCGCACTGAGGCGTGATCGGCACCGGGGGCACGCTGAAGTCGGCATCGCGGAGGGTGACCCGGTCGGTGCTCTCGTTGTAGGGTGTGGTCGAGTCAAGGACGATTTCGACGGGGCTCGTCTCGCACGTAGCGGTCAGGATGGTCGGCGTGCCGACCTCGATCTCGAGGCGGACCGACATCGACGTCTTGAACTGCACGTTCCCCTTGGAGTCGATGCTGCCGGTGCCCGAAGCTGGGGTGACCTGCTGGAGGATGGCGTCGACGAACACGGGAAGCCCGAGAGCCACCGTCTCGAAGGTGATGGTGGGCGTGGTGAGGACGCCCTCGGTGACGGCGCCCGTGGGAACCACACCACCAACCACATCACCGGTGTCGTGCTGGCCGGAGATGATCGTGGGGGTGGCCAGGGAGTACGACTCCTCGGCGTCGCGGATCAGGAGCGAGCCCTGCGTCAGCGCGAGCTGGAAGGGCTGGTTCGTGCGCGGCGCGCCAGCGCCGCCGTCTGGAGCGGCCGAGACAGGAGAGGCCAGGGTGGGCAGGAGAACCAAGGCCATCACCCCCGCCATAAATGCCGCGGCCGTCTTGGCCGTTCGTCCGAACATGATCAGGCTTCCCCCCTGGGAGATAGATAAGTGGCGGTGCAAACGCGCGACGCCGCCCGGGACTACGCACGTAGGGCGGGACTGTGGCAAATCAAGGTTGCGTTTCGTGCGCGGTCACCCGGACGGGTGACGGATCGCCACAACTGCCCGGTCTCTCACCCTCGACCGAAGGTCGAGAGAGCAGCCCGTGTGGTCAGGCCGAAACGTGCCACCCCAGAGCCCGGAAGGCACCCAGGCCGGCGGGGTCGCAGAGGGCCTCGGCCTCCGCCGCTCGGCTGTGGGCCCGCAGGGCGGCCAGATCGGGGGGACCGGGCCGCTCGGACCAGATCCGCTGGCCCTCGACCACCAAGTCGTCGACACCCCAGACCCGGAGGAAGGTGGCCTGGTCGCGATCTTCGTCGGGGGGGCGGGCGAACCGGCCGAGCTGGTCGACGCACACCTCGACGGTGATGTCCTGCCCGCCGGCGTCCTCCAGCTGCGAGCGGCCCCGGCCGTGGTCCCGATAGGTGCGCAGCCACTCCGTGACGGGCCGGGCCGCCAGATCCGCCGTGGTGGCGCCGTAGTCGATCACCACCAGCCGGCCCCCGGGAGCCAACCCGGCCAGCCGATCGGCCACCCACTCCCCTGCCTGCCGTTGGAGGGGGACCCGCGCCCCCCCCGCCGCATCGGGCGCCAGCTCGCTGAGCACCACAGCGTCGTCGGGGTCGGCCGGGACCAAGGCCTCGGCCACGTCTCCCCCGACACCGGTCGTCACCCACACCTCCGACCACCCGTCCTCGCCCCACTCGAACAGGTCGAAGGGCAGGTTGTCGAGCAGCTCGTTGGCCAGGGCCACATGGGCCGGCCGGGCTGGCGCCGTCGCCGTACTGGCCGCCAGCGGCCCACCGCCCCGACCGGCCCATCCCGCTCCGACGGAGCTCGCGTCCCCGACGTGGGGCAGGTGTGCCGGGTGCAGGGCCCTCTGGGCCGCCGCGCGCTCCACCAGGGTCCAGCGCAGGGCCGGGGCGCAGGCAGGCGCCGCCACCAGGACGGTGCGAGCCAGGGTGCCGGGCCCGGCCCCGTGCTCGTCGACGAAGAAGGGATCAGGCCGGCCCTGCTCCTCCCACCACGCATCCAGGGCCCGGGCCAGCACCGCCCCGAACAACGGCCCCACCTCCGGGCTGGTCACGAAGTCGCCCCGGCTCCTCCCCGCCTGCCCCCCCCGCTCGTAGAACCCCGTGCCCGGCGCGTACAGCGCCTCCTCCATGAAGGCGGAGAACGGCACCGCCGTGGCCCCATCGTCGCCCGTCACGGCCATGCGGTGACGGTACCGGGGACGGAGGCGCTCAGGGAGCGCCGACGGCGATGAGGTCGGTGGCCACGTCGCCGAGGTGGCCGACGGTGCCGGGGAAGAAGCCGAAGACCAAGGTGGCGAGCACGGTGGCCCCCAGGGCGATGGCGATGGAGCCGGGGATCCGGATCGGCGTGCGGTCGCCATCGGGCACGGGCTGGAACCACATCTGCTTGGCCACGTTGGCGTAGTAGTAGAGGGCGATCACCGAGTTCACGGCCACGATCACGCCCATGACGTAACCGGCCGCGGTGTCGGCCCCCACCACGGTGCGGAACACCTGGAACTTGGCGAACCAGCCCCCCAGCGGCGGGATGCCGGCCAGGGCGAACAGGAACACCGTCATCACCGCGGTGAGCCCGGGGGCGTACTCGAACAGGCCACCCCACGTGTCGAGCTCGCCGCTGCCCGTCTTGCGGGCCACGGCGATGATCACGGCGAAGGCACCCAGGTTCATCACCGTGTAGATGAGCAGGTAGATCACCACGGCCCGCACGGCGTCGGCCCCGGTGGTGAGGCTCTCCCCCGCCACCGCCAGCGGGGCCAGGATGAACCCGGCCTGGGCGATGGACGAGTAGGCGAACAGGCGCACCACGTTGGTCTGGCGCAGAGCGATGAGGTTGCC
Source organism: uncultured Iamiaceae bacterium (assembly GCA_964643485.1). Taxonomy (GTDB): domain Bacteria; phylum Actinomycetota; class Acidimicrobiia; order Acidimicrobiales; family Iamiaceae; genus Iamia. Next base: position 5,309 of record CAZXRA010000040.1, read on the forward strand.
GACCGTCATCGACGCCGCGGCCAGCACGAACATCAGCGGGCCGTAGATGTCGTCGCGCCCGTAGAAGGCCACGAAGATCAGCGACATCAGGGCCACGAAGCCGGCCGCCTTCGACGCCACCGACAGGAAGGCGGTGATCGGCGTGGGGGCGCCCTCGTAGGTGTCGGGCGCCCAGTTGTGGAAGGGCACGGCCGAGACCTTGAAGCCGAACCCGACGAGCACGAACACGATGCCCAGGGCGGCCACCGGTGTGTCGCCGAAGGCCCCGTCGATCTTCTGCACGAAGCCGGCCAGAAGGGTGGTTCACCTGCCCCCGGACACAAGCCACAGGCCGTAGAGCATCACCCCCCAGGCGAACAAGCCCATCCGGTAT
>CAZXRA010000041.1:0-11237 GCA_964643485.1 uncultured Iamiaceae bacterium
TGCCGCGGGCGGCGACGTCGGTGGCCACCAGGGCCTGGGCCCGGCCCGTGGTGAACGAGCGCAGGGCCCGCTCGCGCTGGCCCTGGGAGCGGTTGCCGTGGATGGCCTCGGCGGCCACACCGAGCTTGGCCAGCTGACGGACGAGGCGGTCGGCGCCGTGCTTGGTCCGGCTGAAGACGATGGCGGGCCAGTGGGCCGAGACGACCTTGGCCGTGACGTCGACCCGGGTGTCGCGCTCGGCCCGCCAGAGCACGTGGCGGTTGACCGGGGCATCCTCGTCCCGCTCGACGCCATGACGGACCGGGTTGCGCTGGTAGCGCTCCACCAGGGTGCCGATGTCGCCATCGAGCGTGGCCGAGAAGAGGAGGGTCTGGCGCTCGGGGTGCACCTGGTCGAGCAGGCGCCGGACCTCGGGGAGGAAGCCCATGTCGGCCATGCGGTCGGCCTCGTCGACGACCACGAAGGTGACCCGGTCGAGGCGGACATCGCCCCGCTGCACCAGGTCGGCCAGGCGGCCCGGGCAGGCCACGACCACGTCCACGCCCTGGCGCAGGGCGGCCAGCTGCGGGCCGAAGCCGACGCCGCCGTAGAAGGCGTGCACGGTGCGCCGCATGGGGCCGAGGAGGTGGGCCAGCTCGTCGCGCACCTGGGCGGCCAGCTCGCGGGTGGGCACCAGCACCAGGGCCTTGGGCCGCTTGGGGGCGGCGTTGGTGACGCGGACGGCGAGGGGCAGGCCGAAGGCCAGGGTCTTGCCCGAGCCGGTCGGAGCCTTGCCGCACACGTCCCGCCCGGCGAGGGCGTCGGGGATGGTGGCGGTCTGGATGGGGAAGGGCTCGGTGATGCCGCGCCGGTCGAGGGCGTCGGTGAGCGCGGTGGGGACACCGAGCTCGGCGAAGGTGGGGGGCACAGGGCTCCTGAGGTCGATCGCACCGCCATGGTGCGGGGGCCGCAGCGAACCGAGTGGGCTGTCGTCCGGTCGAGAGGGCGGGACCGCCGTCGTGCTGCGCACCGGGACAGGGGCACCCGAGAGGGCGCCATGCGGCCGTCACCCTAACGGGCCGTCACCTTCCGCCCACCATCCGTGGTCCCTCTTCGCCTCGATTCCTTGCTCTCCGCGAACTTTGTACGGAGTTCGCGGAGGGGGGCGGTCAGCCGGCCCGGATGAGGCCCAGGTTGCAGACGTAGAGGAGGACGCCGGCGGCCACACCGAAGGTGTGCCACACCTCGTGGTAGCCGAACCAGCGGGGCGAGAGCCGGGGCCGGCCCAGGGCGAACAGGACGGCGCCGACGGTGTAGAGGATGCCCCCCGCGGCGAACAGCGCCAGGGTGAGGGGCCGGGTCCACAGGGCGGGGAAGGCCAGGGCGCCGGCCCAGCCCAGCACGATGTAGAGGGCACCTCCGGCCTTGGCGAGGCGATCGAAGGCGACGAGCTTGATGACGATGCCGGTGACGGCCCCGGCCCACATCAGCCCGAGCAGGGCGGCCCGCCACCACCCGTCGAGGAGGAGGACGCCCACCGGCGTGGCGCTGCCGGCGATGAGGAGGTAGATCATCGAGTGGTCGGCCCGCTGCATGATGCGCCGGGCCCGCTCCGACCGGGCGAACACGTGGTAGGTGCCGCTGGTGAGGTAGAGCAGCACCGAGGTGACGCCGTAGACCCAGGCCGCCACCTTGGCCTCGGGGCTGCCGGCGGAGCGCACCAGCCAGACCAGGCCGGCGATCGACACGACGGCGGCGAGGAGGTGGATGCGGCCCCGCAGGCGAGGACGGTCGAGGGCGGTGAGGATCTTGTGCGCCGTCTCGTCGATGGTGTTCATCGCGCACCTCCCGGGACCACCCGATCCCGCACACCCTGTCGGTCAGGGCGTCCCGCCGATGAGAGAACCGTAGCGAGGTGTTCCTGCCCGTCCCTGCGCGCGCCCCTGCCTTTCCCGTTCTTGCGCGGCACGAGAGCGTCTCCGCTATCCCAGCGCGCAAGAACGACTCCCGGTCCGTTCTTGCGCGGCACAAGAGCGGGAGCGCTCTGACAGCGCGCAAGAACGGAGAGGAGTCAGGACAGGTCGGCCCAGGCGCCGGCCAGGCGGTCGCGGTCCCACACCCCGTCGTGGACGACGGCCCGGTGGCGGACCCGCAGCTCCTCCCCCGCCTCCAGGGCCAGGGGCTCGTGCCAGAGGAAGGCGGCGTTGAGGAAGTTGGACCAGCCGTCGTCGCCGTAGGTGGCGGCCCGGGTGCTGCCGTAGTACGGGCTGGGGTGGCGGCGGTTGCCGGGGTGGTCGAGCAGGGCGAAGCCGGCCGCCGTCCCCTCGTCGGTGCCGGGTGGGCGGCCGGTGAGGTCGCACCACCGCGACGCCGTGCCGTGCACCACGTCATGGGTGGAGCCGTCGTCGAGCATGAGGGTGGTGTCGGTCCAGTCGCCGGCGCCCCGCAGGGTGAGGCCGCCGTAGCCGCCCCACGTGGTGAACGGGGTGCGGTCGAGCAGGCACGGTGCCTCGGACACGAGGGTGGTGTCGAGGTCGATGGCGTAGGCGTCGGGGCCGAGGGGCACGTGGGTGAACCTGCGCTGCTCGGTGAGGGCCACCGTCTCCCGGTCGGGCCGGATCCACTGCACCGTGCCCCGCAGGGCGACCACGCCGCCGGGGGCCTCGATCACCTCGGGCGGCCCGTCGTGGCGCAGCACCCCGTAGGGCTCCATCTCCTCCCAGAAGTTGTCGCCGTCCACGAACTTGATGGCGAACCACAGGGCGTGCTGCCACGGGTGGTCGGCCGGGGCCTCCCGGCTCAGGACGTGCCCGGCCGGCGTGGTCAGCGGGTGGATGAAGGGCTTGAGCGGAGCGGCCCAGTGGTAGGTCCAGTGCCCGGCCACGGTGATGGTGCCGTCGCCGTGCTCGACGGTCATTGTGGAGGACCCGTCGCCGGCCACCGGCCCGTCCTCGACTGGGGCGCCGGCAGTCTCCCCCGGAACGGGATCGCCCGGAGCGCCCGCGGCCTCGCGGCCCGGATCACCGGATGCGACGCCCGCTCCCGCTCCGGCCTCTTCACCGCTGTCTTCGGACACAGGGCCGGACAGGTTGCTCACGGCTGCCACCCCTCGAGGGCGGGGTCGTCGGCGGCGAAGGGCAGGGCCACCTCGCGGTCGGTGCGGGACGAGACGTACATGGCGGTCACGACCTCCAGGACGGTGCGGACGTCGGTCAGGGTGACGGGCAGGGGGCCGCCGGTGGCCCGGGCCTCGGCGTAGCGCTCGAGCTGGCCGACGTAGTCCTCGGCCGGGCCGGCGAAGCGCTCGGTGAGGACGTCGAGGCCCTCCTGCTGCTCGGGATCGGCGGCGGTTATCACCCAGGGCTCCTCGCCGTTGGTGTACGGGGCGGTGCCCGACTCGGCCGACAGGTGCTCGAAGGTGAAGCGGTGGCGGGAGATCTCGACCACCGAGCCAACGGTGGCCGACAGGGTGGCCAGAGCGCCGGAGGCGAAGCGGAAGGTGGCCACGGCGCTGTCCTCCACCTCGATGTCGTGGATGAGCGTGGCCCGGCGGCACCAGACGGCCACCGGGGGCCCGAGCACAAAGGTGGTCATGTCGATGGCGTGAACGGCGAGGGACGACACGATGCCCCCCAGCTCCGTCTCCCACCGGCCCCGCCACGGGGCGGCGTAGTAGTCGGCGTCGCGGCGCCAGGCCACGTCGACGTTGGCCACGTAGGGCCGGCCGGCCGCACCGGTGTCGACCAGGTGGCGGAGGCGCTGGATGCCGCGTCCGAACCGGTACTGGAGGATGGGCATGACGGTGCGGCCCGTCTCCTGGCACAGGGCGGCGATCTCGTCCACCTCACGGATCGACCCGACGAAGGGTTTCTCGCAGATGACGTCCTTGCCGGCCCGGAGGCAGGCCTCGATCTGGGCCCGGTGCCCGGCCGGTGGGGTGCACAGGTCGACCACGTCGACGTCATCGGCGGCCAGCACCGCCTCCAGGCTGGTCTCGGCCCGCACGTCCTTCAGCCAGCCCGCCACCTCGGTGGCCCGGTCGGCGTCGGTGTCGCACACGGCGACGACGCGGTAGCGGTCCTTCAGCTCGGCGCAGGCGATCATGTGCATGCGCCCGATGCCCAGGCCCACGATGGCGATGCGGATGCGGTCGTCCCTGCCTGTCTCGTCATGGGCCTGCTCGTCCACCGGCCGGAGTCTGGCAGGCGGCCGGCCCGATGGGGAGCAGGCCGTGGCGCTGGCATCGGGGTTGCGTCTCACCGCCGTCGACAACGCCACCGACTATCCGTTCTTGCGCCGAAACGTCGCTCTGAGCACGACGTCCGGGCGCAAGAACCGGGCGGATCGGTCAGGGCGCCATCGCGGGCGAGTGGCGCGCCGCCCGAGCGAGCTCGACGCGCAGGGCATCACGTCCTTCGGCGCCGACCGGCGCGCCACCCGTGCGCCAGGCCACGTGCTGGTCGGGCCGGACGAGGACGGCGCCGTCGGGTCCGACCTCGCTAGCCGCCGCCCACGTCCCGGCGTCGTCCATCACGTCGCGGCCGACGAGCACGACGTCCAGGGGCACGGGCCCGGCCGTCGCCTCCTCTCCCGCAGCGGCCCAGGTCGGTGATGACGTCAGGAGCACGAAGCGGTCGAGGGGCACCAAGTCGAGGGTGGACACCCGGGCTCCGTCGGCGACCCAGGTGACCCAAGTGTGCGGGAGCCGGGCCCCGGGTCGGGTCGTCGGGACGTAGGTGAGGGCGTCGTCGACGTCAGGCCCCGCAGCGATCGGCGACAGGCCGTCCGGCCCGGGGGCAGCCGCCGGCATCGACGAGTCGACGACGAACACCCCACCCTCGCCGGCGTCGCCGATCTCGTCATCGACGGATCCAGCGAGAGAGCCCGAGCCGACGGCCACCCCAACCGGGTCGCCGCCATGGGAGAAGCCGAGCTGGAGGCCAAGCTGGTCGAAGTGGCCGGCCTGGGCCTCGGCCGCCTCTCGCATGCGGGCCCGGCCCTCGGGGGTGGCGAGGGTGGCGGCGTAGGCGGCCCGGTCGTGGTCCCGGTCGCCGGTCAGGCCCAGGGCGGCCGGCACGGCCAGCAGGTTCACGGCGTTGACCAGGCTCCGCTCGGCGTTGGCCTGGGCCACGGGGCGGCGCTCGGCCTCGTAGGTGGCGAGCAGGTCGGGGCCGGCCCAGCCCTCGGCCACGGCGGCCAGCTTCCAGGCCAGGTTCTGGGCGTCGACGGCCCCGGTGTTGAGGCCCAGCCCGCCGGTGGGTGGGAAGCGGTGGGCGGCGTCGCCGACGAGGAAGATCCGCCCGTCCCGGTAGCGGGTGGCGACCTGGCTGGTCATGGCCCACGGCGAGATGGAACGGACGGTGAAGGGCACGGCGTCGGTGCCGAGGGCGGCTCGGACGATGGCCGCGCACCGTTCCTCCGGGTAGTCGGCCAGGGTCTCGGCCTCCGGGTCGAAGGGGTGCATGAAGACCATGGTGGAGTCGAGGTCGTGGGCCACGAACACGCCGGCTCGGTCGGGGTCGTCGACCCAGTAGAGGGTGGCGGGCCGGTCACCGAGCAGGCCCCGGAACGCGCCCTCGACGTGGATGGTGACGAACGAGGCCATGCGGTCGGGCCCCTCCATCCCGATGCCCAACCACCGCCGCACCGGGCTGCCCGCCCCGTCGGCACCGATCAAGTACCGCGACCGGATGGTGGCCGTCTCCCCCGTGGCCAGGAGGCGCACCGTGCTGGTGACGCCCTCGTCGTCCTGCTCGGCCCCCAGCCACTCGATCCCGCCGTGCAGGGACGCCCCGTCCATCCCGGCCAGGTGGTCGCGCAGCACGGGCTCGAAGCGGGACTGGGACAGGTTCCGCAGCGGCGTGGGGGTGACGTGGTCGAAGGCGCCGGGGTCGCGGGCCAGCTCGTGCTGCCCCTCGAAGGGCACCCGGGCCAGCTCCTCGCCGGCCAGGCTCGTCATCCAGCGCACCCACGCGCCGTCCTCGGGGGGCTGGCAGGCGGCGGCGATGCGGTCACCGTCGATGCCGGCGGCCCGGCAGATCTCGAAGGTGCGGGCGTTGACCACGTGGGCGGCCGGGGGTACCTGGGGCCCGTCCCGTCGCTCGACCACGGCGGCGGCCACGCCCCGCCCGGCCAGGAGGATGGCGGTGAGCAGCCCGACCGGTCCCCCGCCCACGACGAGCACCGGCACCTCGTCCGGAAGCGATTCGTGCGGCACCTGCGGCTCCTCATCGACGGCTCCACCTGGCGCGACGCCGTGGGTACCGATGGAGCGCACGCCCACCGGGGCGGTCAAGCCGGCTCCGCACTCGGCCCCATCGGTACGTGCTGTCCTGGAGGGCATCGTCGGATCGGCATCCACGCCCGTCACGACGTGCCCTCCCGCTTCGAGCCGGGCTCGGCGATGCAGCGGTTGGCCAGCTCACCGAGGCCCTCGATGGCCACCCGCACCTCCGTGCCGGGGACCAGGAACCGGGGGGGCTGGAGGGCGATGCCGACCCCGCCCGGGGTGCCGGTGGCGATGACGTCGCCCGGTTCGAGGGTGACGATGGCCGACAGATCCTGCACCAGGTCGACGGGACCGAAGACGAGGTCGGCGGTGTCGGCGTCCTGCACCTGCTCGCCGTCGACGGTGGTGGTGAGGCGGAGGCCGGAGCCGTCGCCCACCTCGTCCCGGGTGACGAGGGCCGGGCCCAGCGGCGTCGTCGCCTCCCAGGTCTTGCCGGCCAGCCACTGGTCGGTGCGGAACTGGAGGTCGCGGGCGGTGACGTCGTTCAGCACGCAGAACCCGGCGATGGCGGCGAGCGCTTCGGCCGGGGTGGCGTGGCGGACGGGGCGCCCGATCACCACGGCCAGCTCGCCTTCCCAGTCCATGGCGTGGGAGGCGGCGGGCAGGGCGATGGGGTCGGCCGGGCCGATCAGGGCCCCGGCGAACTTGGCGAACCAGTTGGGGGCGGTCGGGGCCGGCAGTCCGCTCTCCTCGATGTGGGTGCGGTAGTTGAGCCCGACGCAGGCCACCTTGGGCGGGCGGGGCACCACGGGGGCCAGGTCGCAGCCGGCCAGGGGGATGGTCGGCCCGTCGGCGGCGACGAGCCGAGCCATCGCGGCATCGCCGGCGGCCAGCAGCGTGCCGACGTCGGGAGCGTCGAGGAGGACGACCTGGTCGCCCTCGATGCGCCCGGCGCGCGTGGCCGGAGGGACGGCACGACCGGCGGGCCGAGGCCCGATGTCACCTCGGTCGCCGTTCGGGACGGCCACTCCACGCGGGGCCGGGCCGGCGGTGCCGGCTCCGTCGGTGATGCGGACGGTGACGAGGCGCATGTCAGATCAACCCTTCGTAGCTGCCGCCGTCGAGCTGCAGGTTCTGGCCGGTGAGGTAGCCGGCGTGGACGGAGCAGAGGAAGGCGCAGGCCGCGCCCAGCTCCTCGGGCCGGCCCAGGCGGCCGGCGGCGATGGAGGCCACCTGCTCGGCCCGGGCCTCCTCCCAGGTGACGCCGGTGACGGCCATGGCCAGCTCGGCCATCGACCGCTGCCGGTCGGTGTCGAACCGCTCGGGCAGGAGGGCGTTGACGGTGACCCCGTCGGCCACCACCTCCTTGGAGATGGCCTTGGCCACGCCGGTGAGCCCGGCCCGGGGCCCGACGGAGAGGGTCATGAGTGGGTGGGGCGACTTCACCATGGCCGAGGTGATGAGCACGATGCGCCCGAAGCGGCGCTGGCGCATGGCGGGCAGCACCCGGCGGATGAGGTCGAGGGGGGTGAGCAGCGAGGCCTCGACGGCCGTGCGCCAGGCGTCGAGGTCGTGGTCGGCGAAGAGACCGGGGGCGGGACCGGCGCCGTTGGTGACGAGGATGTCGGGGGTAGGGCCCGCGGCGAGGAGGGCGTCGCGGCCCTCGTCGGTGGTGATGTCGGCGGCGACGGCGGTGACGTCGACCCCGAAGCGGGCCCGGAGGTCGGTGGCGGTGCTCTCCACGGTGGAGGGATCACGGCCGTTCACCACGATGTCGACGCCCTCGGCGGCCAGGGCTTCGGCGCAGGCCCGGCCCAGGCCCCGGCTCGATGCGCAGACGACGGCCCGGCGGCCGGCGATGCCGAGGTCCATCAGGCCACCGCCAGCCCGGCGTCGGCCCGGCCGGCGGCGATGGTGTCGAGGTCGGACGGCAGGAGGAAGTCGGCCGTGGGGGGGCCGGGGGCCCAGGCGGCGATGGCGAAGGGGTCCCAGTCGTCCCGGCGGGTCTCGGCCTCCCACCGCTCGTCGTCGGTGATCTGGTCCATGTCGGCGAAGAGCTCGAACATGCCGCCGGCCGGGTCGAGCAGGTACCAGAAGAGGTTGGCCCCCACGACGTGGCGCCCGATGCCCACCACCCCGGCGTCGGGCCGCTCGGCCAGCACCTTGGCCCCCGTCAGGCCGATGGCGTCGACGTCGTCGAGCTCCAGGGCGTAGTGGTTGAGGCAGGGCACGGGCGACGGGGCGAGCAGCAGGTTGTGGTGGTCGGTGGAGCAGCGGAGGAAGACGGCTATGGGCTTGCGCGGAACGGACCCTGTCCCGCCGGACCGTCTCCTCGGCTGCGCCTCGGAGGAAGACGGCCGTGCTTGCTGGGTCGCCTCGCCTGTCGGCTCGGCTCCTGCCCCCCCGCCGACGACGTCGGACACCCTGAAGCCGAGGGCGACGTAGAAGGCCACGCTGGCGGCCACGTCGGGGGTGCCGAAGACGACGTGGCCCACGCGCCGGGGCCGGTGGGGAGCCTGGCTCAGGCACGCCGACGAGCGGCGGTCGAGGCGGTCGAGCCGCCCGGGCCGGTTGTGGGCCCGGGCGACCGGCGGCGTGAGGGGCGGGGCGGTGGCCACCTCGATCACCACCCGGTGGTCGCCGACGGGGTCGTGGGCCACGAGGGCGGGGCGGTCATCGGGCCGGTCGTAGCGGACGCCGAGCCCGTCGAGGCGGGTGGCGATGGCGGCCAGGTCGGCCTCGTCGTCGCAGGCGATCCGGGTCTCGGCCACGTGGCGGTAGCGCCCCTCGCGCAGGCGGAGCTGGGAGGGACGGTCGGCCGTGCCCAGCACGCCCGGGGCGGTGAGATCCAGGCCGAGGCCGGTCCAGAAGGTGACGAGGGCGTCGGGATCGGGGACGGCGATCTCCAGGTCGAGCAGGGCGTTCAGGGCCATGGCGGGCACCGTACGGCATCGCTAGTCACTTGTCTAGAGATTCTTAGACGGTAGGCTAGGACGGTGCTCCCGACCCCTGCCCCGCTGTCCACGAGCGGCGTCGGCCCGACGAGGCCCCGAGGAGGGAAGCCGTGACGGCAAAGCGACCCGAGCCCCGGGGACGGGCCGAGGTGGAGGCGGCTCTGGTGCAGGCTGCGGCCGACGCCCTGGCCGAGGCCGGCCCCCGGGCGGCCAGCGTGCGCGACATCGCCACTCGGGCCGGCGTGAACCACGGCCAGGTGCACCACTACTTCGGGGGCAAGGCGGGGCTGTTGCGGGCGGCCATGCGCCACCTGGCCGCCGAGCACCACGCCCACGCCACCGAACGGGCCGGGGGCGGGCCCATCCCCCCGCCGCTGAGCCTGGCCGCCGACGAGCGCTACTGGCGGGCCGTGCTGCGGACCGTGCTCGACGGGGAGCTCGACCTGGCCCTGGTCGAGCTGGAGGACGACGTGTCGGTGCCCCGCCGGGCCCTCGATGCTCTGGTCGCGGCGCGGGGCGCGCCGGCCGACGTCGACCTGCACGCCAAGGTCGGCGCCAGCGTCGCCCTGCAGCTGGCCTGGGTGGCGCTGGAGGACTTCGTCTTCGCCGTCACCGACGTCCCCCCCACCGATCGCGACGCCGTGCGCGCCCGCGTAGCCGACCTGGCCCTCCGCATCGTCGGCCCCGACCCGTTCCCCGGAGCCGGCCCCCCTGTAGCAGAACGACTCACCGTGTGACACACTGACACAGCGGAGGTGCACCCATGGACACCAAGACGACTCGTCTCCCGGTCGACCTGATCGAGACGGCCGAAGCGGAAGGTCGCGAAGAGCACCGCTCCGCGGCGAAGCAGCTCGAGCACTGGGCTCGGTTCGGCATGTTCTTCGACCGGCTGACCAGCTCATCCCACCGCCGGATCCAGCGGGCGATCGCCGGTGAGGCCTCCCTCGGTGACCTCGACGAGAGCGAACGGGTGGTGGCCAACGCCGCCATCAACGCCACGATCTCCACCACCGCGAACGAAGCATCGTTTGCTGACCGCCTGGCGGCGCGTGGCGTCACCACTGTCGTCATGGACGACGAGGGACGTATGGTCCGCCGGCACCCGGACGGGTCGATGACGCTCCTGTGAGTCGCCTGGACCTCGTCGTCGGTCCCAACGGAGCCGGCAAGTCGACTTTCGTCGAGTTCGTCCTCACCGACGCCCGTCCCGGGGTCCCGTTCGTCAACGCCGATGTGATCGCGGCCGAGCGCTGGCCCGAGGATCCTCTGTCCCACGCGTACGACGCCGCGCAGGCCGCTGAAGCCGCCCGTGACGCGCTCCTCGCCCGCGGCGAGTCGTTCATCGCCGAGACGGTCGCTTCCCACGAGTCGAAGATCGACCTGGTGCGCCGGGCGCGGGACGCCGGCTACTACGTGCACCTCGTCGTCGTCGTCGTGCCCGAGGAGTACTCCGTCGCGCGGGTCCTCGCACGCGTCGCCGCGGGAGGACATGACGTGCCCGAGGAGAAGATCCGGTCGCGCTGGCGACGGCTGTGGGTCAACGTCGTCGCCATGATCGAGCTGGCCGACAGCGCAGAGGTGTTCGACAACGCCGGGCCGAGTCCGGTCACGATCGCGACCTTCGTCGCCGGCGACCTCGTCGGTGCCCCCCGCTGGCCGGGTTGGACTCCGGAGCCCCTCGTGGCCCGATGGCCCGACTCCGACCGTCCACGCTAGAGCCGCAACCGGGCCGACGAGACGGTCAGGGCTCGGGCGGCACCGAGGTGCGAGCCATGTCGCCGAGGGTCTCGGCCATCCACTCGGCCTCATCGGCGATGGCCTCGTCGTAGAACCGGGCGCAGCGGGCCCAGTGGACGAACGACGCCAGGTGCTTGAGGGCGAGCACGAGGCGGATGGCCTCGTCCGGGGTGAGGATCAACCGCCCGGTGTCGGGCTCGACCTCGACCCGCAGCGGGTAGCCGGCCGGGTCGGGCGCCGCATCGGGGAAGGCGCGGGGGCAGGGGTGAGTACCGTGACTCATGTCAGCATCTCCTTCAGGGTGTGTGCTGGCCGGGCCCCGGGGTGTTGTACGC
>CAZXRA010000042.1:0-9545 GCA_964643485.1 uncultured Iamiaceae bacterium
GTCGGGGCCGGGCCCGACGAAGGACCACCGGATCGTGGGAGGAGGGGCCCCTAGTCGGCGAAGCGCAGGCCGTAGGTCTCCTCCAGGCCGAGGATGCAGTGGGCCCGCTCCGGGCACTCGGGCGGGCCGCCCAGCACCAGGGAATCCTCCACGGTGGCCAGGTCGGACACGGTGGCCAGGTCGTACCGCTCGGCCGTCCCCTCTCGCACCACGAAGGTGTTGACGCTGTCGGCCTCGGCCGGCGTGAGGATGGAGATGCCGCGGGGTGCGGCCACGGCCCGCAGGTCGGCCAGGGTGGCCTCCAGGTCGGGGCTGGGTTCGGCGTCGCCGTCGAGGAAGGACAGCAGGGTGCCGGTGAACTCGGGGACCAGGTCGATCTCCCCGCTCTCGAGGGCGGTGAAGTAGACGTCGCGGGCGCCGATGTCGGCCTGGTAGTCGACGTCCACGCCCGCGGCGGCCAGGGCCTGGCCGTAGAGCTGCGCCGCGATGTTCGATTCGGCGAAGTTGCCGCTGCCCACGGTGAGGGAGCCCTCGGCCGTGAGGTCACCGGGCACGCCGTTCTCCTCCAACCAGGCGGCGGCCACGTCCTCGGCGTTGTCGCCGTCGATGGCCACCGACGCCACCATCTCCTGCATCATCTCGACGGTCAGCTCGGCGCTGACGGCGTCGAGCACGGCGGCCATGGCGTCGTCGCAGGCGTCGCTGCGGATGGCGGGCACGAAGTTGTCGGCGGGCTGGAGGTTCTTGTCGTCCTCCAGGGCCACCCATCCGCGCTGGGCGATGGCACCGTCGCTGGAGAAGAGGACGGCGATGTCGATGTCGCTGTCGGCGAGGGCGGCCTTGGTGATCGGTCCACCGACATCGAGGGGCAGGAAGGTGAACTCGGCCGCGGCCTCGGTCGCTTCGGCTCCGGTCTCGGCCTCGCTCGTCGAGGTCTCCCCCTCGCTCGGGGCATCGGCGGGTTCCCCGCACGTCTCGGGGACGTCACCGGAGCCCTCGGTCGTGTCGGGGGCGGTGTCCTCGGATCGGTCGGCGCCGGCGTCGTCGCCGTCGTCGCTGTCGGTGCAGGCCCCGATGCCCAGTAGGAGCAGCGGGAGGAGCAGGGCGCCGGCGAGCCGGCGTCGGGTGGGTGTCACGATGGGTGCCTTTCGGTGGGGTGGCAGGGGAGTTCGGGATCAGGCAGCGGCAGGGAGCGCCTCGGACATCTCCGGGTCGAGGACGGGGGCCGGGCGGGAGCGGCGCGTGACCCGCAGGCCCTTGGGGGTGAGGGCCCGCTGGGCCAGGCCCAGCAGCGCCTCGGTGACGAGAGCGAGGGCGGCGACCAGGACGGCGCCGGCCAGCACCTTGACGTACCCCCCGGACGACCGGGTGGCGTAGCCGTCGATGATGAAGCGGCCCAGGCCCCCGAAGCCGAGCTGGGCGGCGATGGTGGCCGTGGCCACGACCTGGACGGCCGAGGTGCGGATGCCGGCCATGATCAGGGGGATGGCCAGGGGCACCTCGACCCGGCGGAGCATCTGGCCGTCGGAGAGGCCCATGCCCCGGGCCGCATCGCGGATCTCGTCGGGCACCTCGGCCATGCCCACGTAGGTGTTGGTGACGATGGGCGGCACGGCCAGGGCCACGAGGGCGACGAACACGCTGACCGACCCGATGACCGGCTTCTCCAGCAGGCCCATGAGCTGGGTGCCCAGCACCAGGATGGCGAAGGACGGCAGGGCCCGGCCCACGTTGGAGATGTTGATGGCCAGCAGGCCGAACCGGCGCTTGTGCCCCAGCCACAGGGCCGGGGGGATGGCGATGAGAACGGACGCCACCACGGCCACGCCCGAGATCTGGACGTGCTCGACGATGCGGGTGGTCGCCCCGGTGGAGCCCCGCCAGTTGGCCGCGTCGCGCAGCCAGTTCACGACGTCGACGACCTGGTCCATCAGCGATCACCCCCCGGGGCCCGGGGCGTCATCCGCCGACCGCCCCACTCGGGGCCACCCCGATGGGAGGCATGTCGACGGCGGGACCTCCGGGCCGGGCCCGGCGCTGGCGGGGCGACGACCAGGGGGCCAGCTTGCGGCCCAGGGCGGCCAGGCCCACGTCGGAGCCGATGGCCAGCACCACCGAGAGCCCGATGCCGACGGTGACGGCGGTGCGCACCGGTCGGTTGAGGCCCACCAGGATGAGCTGCCCCAACCCGCCCAGCCCGACCAGGGCGGCGATGGTGAGCATCCCGATGGTGCTCACCGTGGCGATCCGGATGCCGGCCATGATCGACGGCAGGGCCAGGGGCATCTCCACCTTCCACAGCCGCTGGCGATGGTTCAGGCCCATGCCGTCGGCGGCGTCGCGCACGTCGGCCGGCACCTGCTCCAGGCCCGTCACCGTGTTCCGCACCAGGATCAGCAGCGTGTAGAGCACGAGGGGCACCAGGGCGGTGGTGCGGGACAGGCCGGTGTAGGGGACGAGCACGGCGTAGAGGGCCAGCGACGGCACCGTGTAGAGGATGCCGGCCGTGCCCAGCACGACCCCCTGGAGGCGGGGGTGGCGATGGACGGCGATGGCGGCCGGCACCGAGATGGCCAACCCGATCACCACGGCGGCCACGGTGAGCACGACGTGCTCGCGGGTGGCATCGAGGATGAGCTCCTGGTTGGCGTCGCGACCCAGCCATTCCCCCCACCACCAGCGCTCGGTGTTGCCGGCGGCCAGGGTCCAGGCCTGCATGCCCTGGTGGAGATGCACGGTGCCCTCCCGCGTGTGAGACGCGCCCCGGGTCGGCCGGCCGGTCGCCGCACTGCGACCGCTGGGTCAGGTGGGTTTCCGGGGGGACGGTAGCCTCTTTGGCGGACAGTGCCAACGGGTCGGCCCGCACGGCTTCGATCCGCCGGGAAGGTCCGTCCGCCCGATCGAGAGGCCATCGATGATCACCCTCGACCAGGTCACCAAGCGCTACGACAACGGCCAGGTGGCGGTGCGGGAGCTGTCGTTGGAGGTTCCCGAGGGGGAGATCTGCATGCTGGTCGGGCCCTCGGGGTGCGGCAAGACCACGACCATGCGCATGGTCAACCGTCTCATCGAGCCCACCTCGGGCCGCATCCTCCTCGACGGCGACGACGTCACCCACGTCGATCCCGTCGCCCTCCGCCGCCGCATCGGGTACGTGATCCAGCAGGTCGGCCTGTTCCCCCATCAGACGGTGGCTGACAACGTGGGCACCGTCCCGGGCCTCCTGGGATGGGACAAGCCCCGCGTGCGGGCCCGCACCGACGAGCTGCTGGAGCTGGTCGGCCTCCCCCCCGCCGACTACCGCGACCGCTACCCCCACCAGCTCTCGGGCGGGCAGCGCCAGCGGGTCGGTGTGGCCCGGGCCCTGGCCGCCGACCCCCCGGTGCTGCTCATGGACGAGCCCTTCGGCGCCATCGACCCCATCAGCCGCGACCGCCTGCAGCAGGAGTTCCTGCGCCTCCAGGAGACGGTGCGCAAGACGGTCGTGTTCGTCACCCACGACATCGACGAGGCCGTCACCCTCGGCGACCGCATCGCGGTGATGGCCGAGGGCGGCGTGCTGGCCCGCTACGGGTCACCGTCGGAGATCCTGGCCGACCCGGGCTCGGAGTTCGTCGCCGACTTCGTGGGCGCCGACCGGGGCCTGAAGCGCCTCGACGTGCTGCCCATCGAACGGGCCGACGCCGAGGAGCCGGCCGTGGTCCTCGACGCCGAGCTCACCCTGGCCGAGGCTCGCCGCCGCATGGATGCCGCCGGCTGGGTCCACGCCCCGGTCGTGGACGGCGGGCGCCTGGTCGGCGTGCTCCGCCACTCGGCCACCGAGGGCGACGGGGCCGGCTCCACCACCGTGGGCCAGGCGACAGTGGCCCTCGACGCCCGGGTGGGCGAGGGCCACACCCTGAAGGACGCCTTCGCCGCCCTGCTCCTCGACGACGCCGGCTGGGTGGCCGTCGTCGACGCCGAGGAGGCCCTGCTCGGGGTGATCAGCGCCGAGCGCCTCCACGAGATCGCCCGCGCTCGAACCGTCTGAACGTCAGCTCTTCACCGCCACGCACCAGGTGCCGGTGTCGGCCTCGCTGGCGGTGGCCTCCCACGGGCCGGGCAGGGCCGCGACCACGGCCTCAGCCGGCAGGTGGATGGGCGTCTCGGCCCCCCGGCTGTTGACCCACACCACCACACCGCCGGAGCGCAACACCCGGGCGCACTCGGGGCCGAACAGGAAGGCGTTCATCAGCACCACGGCGGCCAGGGAGCCGTCGGCCACGGGGAGGCGGGCGCCGTCGGCCAGGACCCGGTGGGCCGGGCCAGTGGGGGCCAGGGCCAGCATCTCCGGGGAGACCTCCACGGCCAGGGCGGGGGTGAACCGCCCGGCGACGATGCCCGAGCACAGCCCGATGCCCGACCCCACCTCGGCCGCCGGCCCGGTGAGGCCGACGGGGACGCCGCGGGCGAAGGCGTCGAGCACGGGCCGCTCGCGTCCCGGTCCGCCCCGGGTGTGCCACTCGGGGGCCAGGGCGTCGAAGAAGGCGGCCACCTCCCGGCGCTGGTCGTCGTCCCACGACGCCGGGTCGGCCGCCATGGCCTCGGTGAGCACCCGCATGGGATGGGCGGCGGCCTCGGGGCCCCCGTAGGTCGGCGTCGTCCCCGGGTGCCCGACGACCCGTTCGAGGTGGGTGACCGGGCCCGGCACCTCAGGCCCCGATGATCTCGATGCCCCGCATGTAGGGCAGGAGGGGCTCGGGGACGGTGACGGTGCCGTCGGGGCGGCGGTGGGTCTCCACGATGGCGGCCCAGACCCGGGGCACGGCCAGAGCGGAGCCGTTGAGGGTGTGGACCAGCTCGGTGCCCTTGCCCCCCGCCGGCCGGTAGCGGATCCCGGCCCGGCGGGCCTGGTAGTCGGAGAACCACGACACCGACGACACCTCCAGCCACTGGTCGCAGCCCGGGGCGTAGACCTCGATGTCGAAGCTGCGGTGGTGGCTCTGGCCCTGGTCGCCGGTGCAGATCTCGATGACCCGATGGGCCAGGCCCAGCGAAGCGATGAGCCCCTCGGCCCGGCCCACCATCTCGTCCAGCAGGCCGGGCGCCTGCTCCGGGGTGGCGTAGGCCAGGATCTCGACCTTGTCGAACTCGTGGGTGCGGAGCAGGCCCCGGGTGTCGCGGCCGGCCGAGCCCGCCTCCCGCCGGTAGCAGGGCGAGTAGGCCATGAGTCGCACGGGCAGGGTGGCGGCCTCGAGGATCTCCCCGGCGGCCAGGGACGTGAGAGGCACCTCGGCGGTGGGGATGCACCACAGGTCGTCGCGCTCCACGGCGTAGGCGTCGTCGGCGAACTTGGGGAGCTGCCCGGTGGCGGTGAGCGTGGCCGTGCTGACCAGGCTGGGAGGGCGGATCTCCTCGAAGGCGTCGGCGTTGCGATCGAGGGCGAGCTGGCACAGGGCCCGGGACAGCGTGGCCCCCGCCCCCCGGAGCATGGTGAACATGGCCCCCGAGATCTTCACCGCCCGCTCCACGTCGAGGATGCCCAGGGCGGTGCCCGTCTCCCAGTGGGGCACCCGCTGGTGCTCGGCGTAGCCGTCGGGGTCGAAGCCGGTGACCCGGAGGACGGGGTTGTCCCGCTCGTCGGCGCCACTCGGCGCGTCGGGGTGCGGGGTGTTGGGGATGGCGAGGAGCAGGTCGCGGATCTCGTCCCCCAGAACCTCGGCCTCGGCGGCCAGGGCCTTCTCCTCGTCGCCGAGGCGGCGGCTCTCGGCCCGCACGGCCTCGGCCTCCTCGGCCTGCCCATCCCGGTGGAGGCGCCCGACCTCGGCGGAGAGCTCCTTGACCTGGCGGCGCACCTCGTCGCGCCGGGTGGCCACGTCGCGCTGGCGGGCGTCGAGGTCGTGGACCCGAGCCACCTCGGAAGGATCGACGCCCTTGCGGGCCAGCTCGGCGGTCACGCCGTCGGGGTCGGTGCGGATGCGCCTGATGTCGAGCACGGGAGAACGCTAGACGTCCCGTCTCAGGGGCTCGACCGACAATCGGCTCCCGTCCGGTGGGACGGGGTGCGGGGCCGTCCCAGGGGCGGAGGTAGCGTCCCGTCCGTGGCCGCGATCGAGGTGGAGGACCTGGTCGTGCGCCATGGCGACCTCACCGCTGTCGATCGGGTGTCGTTCCAGGTCGGTCGGGGCCAGGTTCTCGCCCTGCTGGGCCCGAACGGGGCGGGCAAGACCACCACCCTCGAGGCCCTGGAGGGGCTGCGGGCGCCCGACGGGGGGCGGGTGCGGGTGCTCGACCTCGACCCCCGGGCCGACCACGAAGCCCTCATGCCCCACCTCGGTGTCATGCCCCAGGACGGCGGCGTGTACCCCGGGGCCCGGCCCCTGGAGGTGCTGCGCCTGGTGGCCGCCTTCCACGCCACGCCGGACGACCCGATCGGCCTGCTGGAGCGGGTGGGCCTCAGCCACCGGGCCCACGCCCCGTGGCGCACCCTCTCGGGGGGCGAGCAGCAGCGCCTGTCCCTGGCCCTGGCCCTGGTGGGTCGGCCCCAGGTGGCGTTCCTCGACGAGCCCACCGCCGGCATCGATCCCACCGGGCGGCAGCTCGTCCGCCAGATCGTGTCGGACATGCGCACGGCCGGCCTGGCCGTGATCGTCACCACCCACGACCTGGAGGAGGCCGAGAAGATGGCCGACTCGGTGGTGATCGTCGACCGCGGCCGGGTGGTGGCCAGCGGCACGCCGGCCGAGCTCATGCGGGCCGGGGGCAGCGCCCGCATCCACTTCCGGGCCCCGACCGGGGTGGACACCGCGGCCCTGGGCAAGGTGATGATGGCCGGTGTCGACGAGGTGTCCCCCGGCACCTACGTGGTGGAGCTGGAGCCCACGCCGGCCAACATCAACGCCCTCACCACCTGGTTGGCCCTGCACGATCTGCCCCTCTCCGACCTGCGGGCCGGGCGCCAGACCCTGGAGGACGTGTTCCTGCGGCTGACCGCCATCACCGGCGAGATCCCGACGGTGCGCATCGACGGGCGTCACCGCCACCGCTAGGAGCTCGGGGCCCCGTCCCCTGCCGGCGCGGGCCGGGGAGGGCGTAGAGTCCCGACGCCGTCGCACGGCGCAGGATCGGGTCCGGGTGACCCGCAGACGGGGAACCACGGAGGCTCGACATGTGGAACCTGGCCATCGACTTCGGGACCAGCAACACCACCGGGGCGACGTGGGCCGACGGACGGGTCGAGGCCGTCGAGGTCGGCCGCGACCGTCGCGTGCCCTCCGTGGTCCTCCTCTCCGACGACGGGACGTGGGTGGTGGGCCGCCAGGCCGACAACCAGGCCGTGGTGGTGCCGGAGCGGGTGGAGCGGGCCCCCAAGCGCCGCCTGGGCAAGGGCCACAGCCTGCTCCTGGGCGGCCAGGCCGTGCCCATCACCAGCGCCGTGGCCGCCCTCATGGGGCCCCACGCCGCGGCGGCCCGGGAGCGCCATCCCGGCAACCCCACCCACGTGGTGCTCACCCATCCGGCCCGCTGGGGCCCCGAGCGCTTCGAGGTGCTGCGGGCCGCGGCCGCCGAGGCCGGGTTCGCCCAGGTCGAGCTCCTGCCCGAGCCCGTCGCCGCCGCCCACTACGTCGAGGACGAGATCGAGGTGGGCCAGCACGTCGCCGTCTACGACCTGGGCGGGGGCACGTTCGACACCGCGGTCATGCGCCGCACCGAGACCTCGTTCAAGGTCGTGGGCCTGCCCGGCGGCACCGAGCGCATCGGCGGCGAAGACTTCGACCACCGCATGTACCAGCACCTGGGGGCGGCGGTGGCCCGCGAGGACGCCTCGGTGTGGGAGAACATGGCCACCAGCGACGAGCGCCAATGGCGCCGGGCCGCGGCCGACCTCCTCACCCAGGCCCGGGACGCCAAGGAGCAGCTCTCCCGCAACCCCCGGGCGTCGGTCTACGTCGGGGCCCTGGAGCGGGACATCACCGTCACCCGTGACGAGTTCGACGCCCTCATCTCGGCCGACATCGATCGCACCGTCGACGAGATGAGCCGCACCATCGAGAGCGCGGGCCTGGCCGACGGAGACATCGTCAAGGTGTACCTGGTGGGCGGGTCCAGTCGCCTGACGCTCGTGCAGGAGCGCATGGGCGCCCGCTTCGGCTCCCGCATCAGCACCTGGGACGACCCCAAGGGCGTAGTGGTGCTGGGGGCGGCCAAGTTCTCCGGCACCCTGACGCCCGAGGCCGCCGCTCCGGCCGCGACTCCGCCGCCCGCGCCCACGGGCCCCGTCGTGGTCAGTGCCCCGCCGCCCCGCACCACCGGGGCTTTTCCCGAGGTGCACGCCCCGCCGGCAACCCCGGCCCCGTCGGTCCCACCCCCGGCCTACGCCCCCCCGGCGGCGGGACAGCCCTACGTCCCTCCCGCCTCCTCCACCCCGGCCCCCGTCGCCCCTGCCCCGGCGCAGTGGCCGGCGGCGTCCCCGCAGCCGGCCTGGCAACCCGGCACCCCGGCCCCGGTGGGCTACGGGGCCCCAGGGGCCAAGGCCCCGGGCAGCGACAAGATCGTGTTCGCCTGGGTCTGCGCCGCCCTCGGCGTCATCTGCTGCCTCCCGGCTCCCGCCGTAGGCCTGTACTTCGCCAACGAAGCCAAGAAGGCCGGCCACCCGCAGGCCCAGGTGGCCCTCGTCGTCAACGTCGTGGCGCTGGGATGGTCCGTCATCGGCGTCTTCCTCCTGTTCCTCAGCAGCCTGAGCTCGAGTACGACAACATGAGGCGGGGGCCCGGGTGGGGGTCCCCCTCGGCCTCTCGGGAACATCGGGCCCCGGCGCCCGCTCTCACCTCCGACATGTACGACGCCGAGGTCCCTCGGCCGAGAAAGGACAGCAGCCATGAGTGACTTCGACGACACGGACGCCATCACCTACGACACCGACGGCGACGGCATCACCGACACCATCGAGATCGACAGCGACGGCGACGGCTACGTGGACGTGGCCGGATACGACACCAACGCCGACGGCGTGGTCGACATCGCCGAGGCCGACACCGACGGCGACGGCTACACCGACGTCGTGGTGGACGACGCCAACTACGACGGCGTGGCCGACTCGATCGTGGCCGACACCGACGGCGACGGCGTGATCGACGCCGAGGCCTACGACGCCGACGGCGACGGGGTCATCGACACGGTGGCCGTCGACGCCGACGGCGACGGGTACGCCGATGCCGAGGCGTACGACACCGACGGTGACGGCGTGTTCGACACCGCTCTCGTCGACAGCGACGGCGACGGGGTCGGCTTTGTGGCCGCCTCCGACCCCGCCGGCGACGGCGTGGTCGACACGGCCGTGGCCGACACCGACGGCGACGGATACGCCGACACGGTGGTGTCCGACAGCGTCGGCGACGGTGTGGCCGTTGCGGCCGCCCTCGACGCCGACGGCGACGGGGTCATCGACACGGACGACGTCGACGCCGACGGCGACGGGTACGCCGAGGCCGAGGCGTACGACAGAGACGGTGACGGCGAGTACTACACCGCTCTCGTCGACAGCGACGGCGACGGGGTCGGCGATG
>CAZXRA010000043.1:0-8741 GCA_964643485.1 uncultured Iamiaceae bacterium
GGGCAGCGGCAAGACCGAGCTGGTGTCGTGCCTGTGCCGGGCCTTCGCCGAGGAGTTGAGCCTCGTCGTCGTCACCAACGACATCTTCACCAAGGAGGACGCCGCCATCCTGGAGCGGCGGGCGGTGCTGCCCACCGAGCGGATCGTCGGGGTGCAGACCGGCTGCTGTCCTCACACCGCCATCCGTGACGACATCAGCGAGAACGTCGACGCCGTCGAGAACCTGGAGCGGCGCTTCCGCCCCGACCTGGTGCTGCTGGAGAGCGGGGGCGACAACCTGACGGCCACGTTCAGCCACGCCCTCGTCGATGTCCAGATCTTTGTCATCGACGTGGCTGGGGGCGACAAGGTGCCCCGCAAGGGCGGCCCCGGCATCACCTCCTCCGACCTGCTGGTGGTGAACAAGGTCGACCTGGCGCCTCTCGTCGGAGCCGACCTGGAGGTGATGCGCCGGGACGCCGCCGTCGTCCGGGGGGAGCGGCCCACGCTGTGCACCTCGCTCACCGACGACCCGGGGGCGACGGCGGTGGCGGGGTGGGTGCGGGACCAGCTCGCGGCCTGGCCGCCGGTGCACGACCACCGCCACGACCTCGACGGCGTGGGGGCCGGCGGGTAACACGGTGCGGGCCGAGGCGATCGTCGAGGTCGAGCGGCGGGACGGGCGGAGCACCTGCACGCGCTTGCGCTCGGACCCGCCGGTCTCGCTCCGCGCCGCGGCGGGCGCCGTCTACCTGGTGGGGTCGGGAGCGGGGCCGTTGGGTGGGGACGAGGTGACGGTACGGGTGCGAGTGGGGCCCGGGGCCCGTCTCACCCTGCGCTCGGTGGCTGCCACCCTGGTGCTGCCGGGCCCGGTGCCGGGTCCTTCGTCCACCCACCTGGAGGTGGAGGTGGAGGCCGGGGGCCACCTCGACCTGGCCCTGGAGCCGTTGATCGTGGGAGGGAGGGCCGACCACGAGGCGACGGGCCGCATCGCCCTGGCCCCGGGGGCGACATTGCGCTGGCGGGACGAGGTGGTCCTGGGCCGTCACGGTGAGGCCGGCGGCTCCCTGCACCAGCGGGTGCGGGTCACCTGGGACGACCGTCCGCTGTGGGTGACAGAGCTGGGCCTCGGCCCCCGCTGGCCCGGGTGGGCGGGCCCCGGTGGGATCGACGGGGCGCGGGCCCTCGGCTCGGTGCTGTGGGTGGGGTGCCGTCCCGGTGCTGTCCCGGTCGACGGCATCGAGGTGCCCGGAGCCCGGGGCGCGGTGCTCGACCTGGGGCGGGGAGCAGCCCTGGCCAGCGTGGTGGCCGCCACCCCCGGCGCGGTCCGGGCCTGGCTCGGAGCCGTGGACGAGGGGCACAGAGCGGCGGCCACGTCGGCGGACGGGCCCCGGTCGAAAGGTCGATTCGCCACCGTCGAGGTGGATGAGTGACCTTTCGACGTCCGCACCAGGCCGGGACCTCCCGGTGTGTCCTCAGGGGTGGTCGGCGCCGAGCACAGCCCAACGGCCTCGCTGGAAGCGCACGAGGAGGGGGACGGCTCGGCCCGCCATCATGAGGCCGAGGGCGGCCCACAGCCAGGCCACCGACAGGTCGAGGGCGAGGATCCCGGCGGCGAGGACGAGGAACCCGCCGGCCACGGCCACCATGGCTCGGGCCAGCCAGCGGAGGTCGCCAGCGCCGATGAGGACGCCGTCCAGGGCGAAGGCCACCCCGGCGATGGGCTGGAGGACGGCGACCCACACCAGCAGGTCGGCCGTCATCGCCTCCACGGCGGGGTCGTCGGTGAACAGGCCGGCCAGGGGCACCCGCAGGACCAGCACGGCCACGCCGGTGGCCATCCCACCCCAGAGGCCCCACCACAGGATGGTGCGCCCGGTGGCCCGGGCGACCGTGGCCCGGGCCGCCCCCAGGCTGGTGCCGACGAGCGACTGGCCGGCGATGGCCACGGCGTCGAGGCTGAGGGACAGGAACGTCCACACCTCGAAGGCCACCTGGTGCCCGGCCAGAGGGACGACGCCCCGGCGGGCAGCCACCACCGTGGCCGCTCCGAAGGCCAGGCGCAGGGCGGCGGTGCGGACGAGGAGATCTCGGCCGATCACGGCGAGGCGTCGAAGGGCGACGGGGTCCGGGCGGAGCCGGGCCCCGTGGCGGCGGGCCGCGCCCAGCACCCGCCGCAGGTACACGGCGGCACCGCCGGTCTGGGCCAGCACGGTGCTGAGGGCCGACGCTCCGATGCCCTGGTCGAACCCCTCGATCAGCACCACCTGCACGACGAGGTTGGCGACGGCCGTTGTCGCCGCCACCACGAGGGGAGTGCGGGCGTCCTGGATGCCCCGGAGGTAGCCGGTGCCGGCCATGGTCACCAGCAGGGCGGGGAGGCCGAGGAGGGAGATGCGCAGGTACACCTCGGCGTTGGTGGCCACCTCCCCGGTGGCGCCCATGGCCCCGATCAGGGCCGGGCCGGCCACCAGGAGCACGACGCCGGTGACGACGGCCAGGGCCCCGGCCAGCCACAGCCCCTGGACGGCGAGGTGGGCGGCGCCGCGCTGGTCGCCGGCCCCGACGCGGCGGGCCACGGCGCCGGTGGTGCCGTAGGCCAGGAACACGAAGATCGAGTAGCCGGTGAGCAGGATCGTGGAGGCGACGCCGAGCCCGCCGAGCTGCGGGGTGCCGATGTGGCCGACGATGGCCGTGTCGGCCAGCACGTAGAGCGGCTCGGCCACCAGGGCGCCGAGCGCGGGCAACGCCAGCCGCAGGATGGCCCGGGGCGTGGCTTCACCGTCGGGCGACGGGATGCGCGTCGTCGCGGCCGGCGGCTCCTCCATCCCGGGATGCTGCCCCACGTCGTCGTGCCCGCCCCCACCGGTTCGACGACGGGCGACGCTCCCTACGGGGACGCCCCCTCGCCTTGGTCGCCATCGGTCGCTTCGGCCAGGGCGACCATGGCCCGGAAGAGGAGGGCGAGGATGTCGAAGAAGAAGCCGTCGGGTACGCCCTCGGGGTCGATGAGCTGCTGCACGGGGACGGCGGTGTCGAGGATGATGAGGAGGGTGGCCAGGTCGACGGGCGCCGGGGGGGTGAGGCCCAGGGCGGCGAACTGGGCCTCGATGGCTCGGGCGTACGCGGTCCGGATCGCTCGCTCGCTCTCGACCAGGCGCAGGCGGGCCGACTCGTTCCGCAGGGCGTGGGTCCGGAACTCGGCGACCAGTCGCGTCCACCCGTCGTCGTCACCGTCGACCCCGGCCCGCCAGGTCCGCAGGTTCTCGATGAGGGCCCGTGGCGACGAGGTGCCCATCAGCCGGGTCACCTCGGCCTCCCGCTCCTCCAGGCGCGCCGCCACCAGGGCCAGGAACAGTTCCTCCTTGTCGGCGAAGTTGGAGTAGAGGGCGCCGCGGGTGAAGCCGGCCCGGGTGGCGATGTCCTCCACGGAGACGGCGGCGAAGCCCCGCTCGAGGAAGACGGCGAGGGCGGCGTCCAGCAGGCGACGGCGGGTGTCCTCCCGGGCCTCCCGGCGGGTGCGCCGGCCCGACGGGGCTTGCGTCTCGTCCGACATGAGTACAGACTGTATTCGGATACAGCGTGTATTGAAAGGACCGAGGAGCACCGTGACCACCGTCGCTCGAGCCCGATCCATCGCCCTGACCCCGGCCCTCCTCGCCTTCGTCGCCTCGTCCCGCCTCCGGGCCCGGCCGGCCTCGTCCTTCCGCCTCCTTCAGCGGATCGACCCCGTCCACCAGAGCCCGCTCGGGCTGGTCGTCCTCAGCGGCCACGCCGACGTGGCCGCCGCCCTCCGCAACCCGCACCTCGGCAGCGACGAGAAGGAGGTGGACGAGGCCTCGCTGCGGCTCGACCGGATCGGCCGCCTGCTCTCCCGCGGCCAGGCTCCCCCGGGCGACGGCACCGACTTCGTCGACCTGCTCGGCGGCCTCATGCTCTTCCAGAACCCCCCCGACCACACCCGCCTCCGCTCCCTCGTGGCCAAGGCCTTCACGCCTCGCCGGGTCGAGGAACTGGCCCCGCGGATCGAACAGGTTCTCGACGAGCTCCTCGCCCCCGTCCTCACCCGGCGGGGGATGGAGGCCATGGCCGACCTCGCCTACCCGTACCCGGCCCGGGTCATCTGCGAGCTGCTCGGCGTGCCCTCCGAGGGACAGGAGCTGTTCGTCCGCCACGCCCCGGCCTTCGCCATCGGGCTCGACCCCTCGCCCATGCGCACCCCGGAGGGCATCCGGCGGGCCAACCTCGCCACCCGCGAGATGCGGGCCTACCTCCAGAGCCTCATCGCCGTGCGCCGCGGCACGCCCACCGACGACATGCTGTCGGCCCTCATCGCCGCCGAGAGCGACGGGGCCACCCTCACCGAGGACGAGCTGATCGGCACCGTCCTCCTGCTGGTGCTGGCCGGCCACGAGACGACGGCCAACGTCCTCGGATCCGCTCTCCTGCGCCTGGTCCACGATCCCGCCCTCCGGCGCTGGGTGCAGGAGGCGGACGACGCCGGGCTGCGTACGGTGGTCGAGGAGCTCCTGCGCCTCGACGGCCCGGTGCAGATGGCCCAGCGGGTCTCGACTGAGGACACGACGGTCGGCGGGCGACCCCTGCCCGCCGGACGGATGGTCGTCACCCTCCTCGCCGCGGCCAACCGCGACCCGCGCCTCTTCGACGACCCCCGCCGCTTCGTCCCCGACCGCACCCCCAACCCCCACCTCGCCTTCGGCGCCGGCGCCCACTTCTGCATCGGAGCACCCCTGGCCCGCCTCGAGCTGCGCATCGCCCTGCGCGTGCTGGCCCGGGAGCTCCCCGGCACGGTGCGGGTGGCGGGACGGGTGGAGCGCCGACGCAGCTTCACCGTCAACGGGCTGCAGTCGCTCCCGCTCGGCTGGTAGCGGCTACTTCAGGAACTTGCTGGTGGTGTTGTCGGCCAGCACCTTGCCGCCCGTCTGGCAGGCGGCGCAGTACGCCACCTCGTACGACCGGTACTCCACGGTGCGGACCACGTCGCCGCAGTCGGGGCACTCCTCGCCCTTGCGGTGGTGGACGGCGCCGGGACGGTCCTTGGACGACGACATGTCGTCCCGGCCCCGCTCGAAGGCCAAGCCCTCGGCGATGCAGGCGGCGATGGCCTCCACCAGGCGCTCGGCCTCGTCCCGTCCCATCTTGGACGTGGGGGCGAAGGGGGAGAGGCGGGCCCGGTGGCACACCTCGTTGGCCAGGCGGCGCCCCACGCCGGCCAGGACGTGCTGGTCGCGCAGGAAGCCGTGGAGGCGGGCCGAGTGCTGGCCCAGGAGGGCGACCATGGCGTCGACGGTGACGGTGTCGGCGTCGGGGCCGAGGCCGTCGAGCGGGGGCTGGGCCTCGGGGTCGCCGTCGACCACCCACACCCCGGCCTTGCGCTCCGTGCCCGCCTCGGTGAGGAGCAGGGCTCGCCCGTCGGTCAGCACCCAGCGGGCGATGCCGTTGCGGGGCTTGGCCGCCTGCTTCTCGTCGGGGCGCAACCGCCCCCCCTGCATGAGGTGGACGACGAAGGTAGCCACCCCGAAGTCGAGGAGCAGGTGCTTCCCCCGTTGGCCCACGTAGGCGAGGGGGTGGTCGGCCGCCGCTTCGGGGGGCGGGTCGAAGGTCTTGAGGGCGGTGAAGGTGAGGGGCACGAAGCGCTGCAGCACCGCCCCGGCCAGCTCCTTGTCGAGCCGCTCGGCGTGGGCCCGCACCTCGGGGAGCTCGGGCATCAGGCCACCTCCGCCCGCACCGCCCCGAAGACGTCGCCCAGGCCGGCCAGGGCCGGGGCCACCTCCAGCAGGACGCTCACGTCGCCGCCCACCCGGATCCGGCCGAGGACGAAGGCGGCCCGGGCCGCCATCTCTCCTCGGGCGACGGCCTCGGCCACGTCCCGGTCCTGGGAGAAGGTGACATCGGCGTCGTCGGCCGGCCCGGGCCGCACCGCCACCTCACCGTCGTCGAGCACCACGTGCCAAGAGTTTCGCCGCTCGCCGTCGACCACCTCTTGCCCGATCACCACCCGGCGTCCCCGGGACGCCTCCCGCAGGTCGTCGTCGGCCCGGGCGGCGGCATCCAGCGCCGCGATCCACTCGTCCGACCCCATCTCGGCCATCGGCGCACCCTATCCGTGGGCTGTCGTCGCCTCGTCCCTGCAGGTGGGGAAGAGTCAGAGCCCCCGCACCGCGCAAGAAGGGCGCGCCGGACAGGGGACCCGGCTTCTGGCATGCTGTTGATGCTGAACGACAGTGACTGCAGGTTGTGATCCACATCGCGGGATCTCCGGGGAGGGTTCAGGTGGCTGACGCTAGGCGTCTTCATGTGAAGGCGATGTTTGCATGTGTTTTGATGGCGATGACGCTGAACGCATGTGGGCTCGGCATCGACAACTTGTACAGGACGAGCAGTGCGAATTGGGACTGTTGGGACGGCTCTTATCAGGACGGGCTGTTCTGCCAAACAGACAACAGCTCCCTGACCTACGGCTTGACGTCGGGAACCTCAACGCAGCACGCGTACCTTCGCTCCATGCTGGAGGCTCAATTCGAGCCCACTGATCTCGACGTCTCGGAGAAAAACCCCGTTGTCTATTCGGGGTCATCCGAAACCGACATCGTGTACCAGATCGGCGCAACTCTTCCGCCCAGCGCGAACGGCATCACATGGTGCGACGACGCGGTCTCCGATACGAAATGCGATCAACACTACGTGCGGTTGGCGTCAAACCGGGTTCATGGGAATGCCAGCACCTCCTGTCATGAAACTGCTCATGCCGTGGGGTTGACACATGGAGGGGACGCAGAGCCCGCCATCGGTGATTCCGATGCCGGCCTTGCCTGTCTGCGAACTCCGGGCACCACCGACTCCACACTTGGACCGCACAACCAGGGGCAGGTCAATGGCACATACTGACGGTTCCTCCATGGCACGGGTCGGCTTCCGCTCCATCTGCTTGATGTTGGCGGCGAGCGTTGGCTTGGCGGCTCTTGCCGGATGCGCCGCAAACAGCTCGGCCAGCTCGGCCAGCGATCCGGCCGACCGCCCGGTCGATGAGGCCGACACCTCTGTGACCTCCCCAAGGCAAGCTCATGCAGAGGAGGTGTTCCCGTTCTCCACGCTTCGTGAGATGCGCACGTTCACCGACTCCTGGGTGCACGTCCGGGCGGTGAGAGAGCGTTTCGCCCCTACAGAAGGTGAAGGCGAAGGTGAGGGCTACAAGCCTCGATGGGTCACCTTCGAGGTCATCGATCGAGCGTGGCAACGGGAGAGCGCTGAAGCTGTCCTCGACACCTTCGAGAGTGAGCTCATGGGATACGCGGTGTCCGATGGCAAGGATCATCCGCTGTCGAGCGGAGGGCCATTGGTCCAGATCGACCGCGAGTACCTCCTCGGCCTCGTGGACTTCGGCGATGTCGTCGCCCCCGCCGCGGGTAGGGCCGTGATCCTGGTGGAGGGAGGTCGTGTCGTCATCCCCACAGATGACATCGGAAGGACGGGCCAAGGGGAGCTGGCGAGCCTCGACGGGATGCCGGTGAGCGAGGCCGTCGTACGCATCGCTGAGGCCGATCCGCTGGTACCCGACGAGGTCAGCGATCCGATGCAGCGCCTAGACATGTGGCAACGGTCCCAGTAGTTACGGATGGGCCATGTCGGCCTCCGTCGGCTGATGACGGTCTCGTCCGACGCTGAGCTCAACTGAACGCAGAGCTCCTAGGCTCGAACAGATGACCGGGTCGGAGCAGCGCATTGTCGCTGCCCGGGACGAGCGGCCCCACCCGCCGGGTCCCGAGCCGTTGTGGAACGAGGCGTGGGGCTTCGAGTGGTCCACCCCCGCCGGCCACCTCGGTGGCTTCGTGCGCCTCGGCCTCTACCCGAACCGGGGCGTGGCCTGGTACTGGGCCTGCCTAGCGGGCGAGGACCGGACCCTGGTCATCGTGCTCGACCACGACGTGCCCCTCCCTCGCGCCGGCTTGGAGGTGCGGACCGAGGGCCTGTGGGCCGCCCACAACCTGGAGACGCCCCTCGACCACTGGTCGCTGGGGTGCGAGGCCTTCGCCGTGGGCACCGACGACGGTGCGGAGGTCGACGGCGACCTCCGGGGCGAGCGGGTGCCCTTCGGGCACGACCTGGAGTGGGAGACCGACGGCCCCGTCATCGCCGCCGCCGAGGGTGGGCGCTACGCCGTGCCGTGCCGGGTGACGGGGGAGGTGCTGGTCGGTCACGAGCAGATCGAGGTCGACGGCCCAGGTTGGCGCGACCACACGTGGGGTGTGGCCCCGTGGTGGACCTCATCGTGGCGCCGGGGCTGGTCGGCGGACGCCGGGCCCCCGGTGGCCGTGGACGGGGAAGCGGGCGGCCGCCCCGTCGCCTCCGTGCCCGTCCGCCTCGTCGCCCCGGACGGCCGGACGTCCCTCCTCACTCGCACCCTGTGTCGCACCGACGACGGCGGCGTCGGCTGGATCGAGGAGAACCGCCCGCCGGATTCCCCGTTCTGAGATCCCTGGGGGGACGAAGACGTTCTCTGAGGTTCTCAGAGCGGAAGCGGGTTCAGGCGGGGCCGGACGTGATGTAGGCCTCGACCTCGAGCTCCAGCTTCCAGCGGGGGTCGAGGAGGCCGGCGGTGACGACGGTGGTGTTGACGGGGCGGACGGCGCGGAAGGCGCCGCCGTGGGCCCGGGCCACGGCGTCGAAGTCGGCCGCGTCGACCAGGTAGATCCGGGTGCGGACCACGTCGGCCAACCCGGCGCCCGCCTCGTGCAGCGCCT
>CAZXRA010000044.1:0-6599 GCA_964643485.1 uncultured Iamiaceae bacterium
GATGACGATGGTCAGTGGTGGGGGCGGATCCGTTTGCCTGGTGATGAGGGCAAGGTCGTCGAGGAAGCTCTGAGGGTTGCTCGTGATCGTCTTCATGACGTGGCTCGGGCCCGGGCCAAGGAAGCCGCCGAGGCCGAGGGCCGCCCGGCCAAGGGCACCGACGCCCAACTCGGTGTGCCTCGCATCGGATGGGCCGATGCCCTGGTGGGCATGGCCCATTCCGCGCTGGGGACCAACGCCAAGGGCGCTGAGACCGGCACCCGCACTGCCGTACATCTCCATCTCGAACGACCGCTCGCCGGGGCCGGTGATGTGTGGCGGGCCGAGATGCACAGCGGGCCGGCCCTGCCCGATTGGTTGCGGCGCTACTTGTTGTGTGATTGCGACATCGAGGTCGTCTGGACCGAAGACGGCATCCCGGTGTCGACCAGTCGGTGCCAGCGCACCCCGCCGCGGCGGATCCGCCGCCTCATCGAGAAGCGCGACGGGTATCGCTGCCGGGTCCCCGGGTGTGACCAGACCTTGTGGTTGCAGGTGCATCACATCGTGCACTGGGAAGACAACGGCGAGACCGTCACCTGGAACCTGTGTTGCCTCTGCGGACATCACCATCGGATGCACCACCAAGGCCTCCTGGACATCACCGGCAACGCCGATGACCCTCACGGGCTGGTCTTCACCAACACGTACGGCCTCGTCCTCGACCGGGCCGGACAGCCCCGAGCACCGACCCCGGGCGAGATGCCCGACGTGGCCGCCTACCAATGCCCCACCGGCGAACGTCTCCAGAAGCGCTGGGTCTCCTTCAACAAGACCCACACCTCGGCACCGGCCGCGTCCCCGGCGCGACAACCCGCAGCCTGACGCGGGCACCCACCGGGACCACCACCCCCACCCCCTGGAACCCAGCCCCACCGGGCCGCATTGGCGCGGGTCGTCAGATCCACCACATGGAGGTGCGCCGCTCCCGTCGGATCGAGGCGCGGGGCAGGGCCTCGGGGAGCACGGAGCCGTCGGAGGTACGGCGCAACCGGTAGCGGGCCCCGTCGTCCTCGATGGCGTCGATGACGTAGCCCTTGTGCCAGTGGCCCTCGAAGCTGTCCCGCACCTCGACCGGCAGGCCCGGCTCCAGGAGGCGGGTGGCGTCGACGGGCTCCGACACCAGCTCGCTCACGGTGCCGGCCGCCCTGTCCCGGGCCGGGGACCACGGTGTCGGGTCGACGGGCGACGGGACGTGACCGGGGGAGTGGCGCGCACGGGGGGACGGTACCGTCGCGACGTGGCCACCCGCTCGGCATCTCCTCGGCCGAAGATGCGCCGTGCCCTCCAGGGCAAGGCCCCCTCGCTGACGGTGGAGCGCGAGCTGTGGGCCGACGGCCACGACGTCGTCGTCGGCCTCGACGAGGTGGGTCGGGGGGCGTGGGCCGGGCCCCTCACCGTCGCTGCCGCCGTCCTCCCCCCCGACCGGCGGGTCAACGGGGTGCGCGACTCCAAGGCCCTCACCGAGGCGGAGCGGGAGAAGCTCTACGACCGGCTCACCGGGTGGTGCGTGGCCTGGGGCGTCGGCCATGCCTCGCCGGCCGAGTGCGACGCCCTGGGCATGTCCGAGGCCCAGCGCCTCGCCGCCCGCCGGGCCCTGGCCATGGTCGGCCTCGAGGTGGGGGCCGTGGTCCTCGACGGCAAGTGGGACTTCGTGGGCGCCCCCACGACCCGCATGCTCGTCAAGGGCGACGCCCGCTGCCTGTCCATCGCCGCGGCGTCGATCCTGGCCAAGGTCACTCGCGATCGCCTGATGCGGGCCGTGGCCGACGATCACCCGTGCTTCGAGTTCGACGCCAACAAGGGCTACCCGTGCCCTCGGCACAAGATGGCCCTCAGAGGCCTGGGCCCCACTGCCATCCACCGGATGAGCTGGGCCTTCGTCGACGACCTGCCCTGGTCGACCGGAGCCCGGGCCCGGGTGCTCGCCCGTGAAGCGGCCCGGGAGGCGGCTCGCCGTCAGGCCTTGGAGGCCCAGCGGGCCCAGGGCTCCCTCTTCGCCTGAGGCTGGGAAGGTCAGCGCTCCCAGCCGGGGGGGGTCTGGTCGGGGGGAGGGGTGGGTCCGGGGGGGCGGCGTCCGAGGCGGCGCCGGGTGCTGCGGTCCTCGGGAGGCGCGTGTCTGGTCGTCGGGGACGGGGCCGGGCTGCTCATCGCGCCGGGGGATGGCCACGCCGATGGTGGGGGCGGCGGGGTGAGCGTCGGCGGCGCGGTCGGCGGCTGCGCCGCCTCCCCCGGGGTGGGCTGCCACTGGGGGGGTGACGACTCCACCGGCATCCACGGCGTCGGGTGGCTGACCCCGGGGGGATGGGTGCCGGGCGGGACGAAGACGGTGGGTCCGGGGGGGCGCCGTCGCCGGGCTCGGAGGACGAAGAAGACCACCAGGCCGGCGCCCACCAGCACCACGACGCCACCGACGGCTGCCGCGACCAGCGCGGTCACCCCGAAGCGGGTCACCTCGTCGGTGAGGTCGGTCTCGTCGAGAGAGGCCGGTCGGGGCCCATACGTCTCCTCGAGCTGGGCCCGGGTGTGGTTGCGCCGTTCGCCGTCGATGGTGATGCGGGCCCCTTCGAAGCGCCGGGGGAAGCGGCGCCACACCAGCTCGGCCGCCCGGTCGTGGGCCTCATCGAGGGTGTCGCCGCCGGGGGCCGAGGCCGAGACGACGAGGACGCCGGCGCCGCGGCTGTCGATGGTGACGGCCACGTCGTCGTAGCCGGCGTCCCGCAGCACTTCGGCGAAGTCGGTGAACACCCGGATGGTGGCGCACGACCCGAGCACCAGCAGGCTGGCCGTCACGGCCAGGAGCGCCATCGCCAGTGGTGACCGTCGCCGGGCGGGCCCGGGTGTCGGGGCGGCGAGGGCGCGGCGGCCATCGGATCGGGGAGAGGCCGGTGGGTGGATCTGCACGTCTTCCTCGGTCGAGATGGCGGCGAGCCTACGGTCCCCGTCCCTTGCCTCCCCACCCGGTGCGACGGGCGGATGGGGTGGCTCGTACCCTGACGGCGTGCTGTCCTCCCCGTGGTCCCGCACCCCCGCCTTCGCCCTGTGCGGGTGGACGCTCCTGACCTGGACGACGCGGGTGCCG
Source organism: uncultured Iamiaceae bacterium (assembly GCA_964643485.1). Lineage (GTDB taxonomy): Bacteria > Actinomycetota > Acidimicrobiia > Acidimicrobiales > Iamiaceae > Iamia. Next base: position 3,122 of record CAZXRA010000044.1, read on the forward strand.
CTGGCGTGGAGCGACGACGCCCTCGACACGGGGGAGAAGCTCCTGGCCACGCTGCCGGTGCTCGCCTTCGTGGTCCTGGCGGCCGCCGCCCTCGTCGCCCTGCTGCGCCGCTCCCCCCGGGCCAGGACGGCCGTGGTGGCTCTGGCCGGCTGGTCGCTGGCCTACTGGGCCGTTCGCCTTCCTCTGATCCTCTTCAACGACCATCCGGCCGGGTTCCTCGTCGTCCACGCCGCGTTGGCCCTGGTGGCCGGCGTCCTCTCGGTGCTGGCCCTCTGCTTCCTGGCGGCCGAACGAACCCCGGTCTCCGCTGGTTGAGGGCGACCCGGGGGCCGGCACTAGGTTGCCGGGCCATGGGTCAGCCGATCGTCGTCGTCGAGAAGCCCTCGGTGGCCAACCCCGGGATGGTGCGATTCGAGACCAATCGGGCCCTCACCGGCATGGGTCACGAGCGCTACCTGCCCGGTGAGGTGCGGGGCGACCGCCCGCCCGACGAGCTGGCCCGCCGCCTCCTCGCCCGGGGCGGCATCGAGGCCGTGCACATGAACGGCAGCGTGATCACCGTCGACCTGGCCAAGGGCCACGACACCGATGGGATCCGAGAGATCATCGAGGGCCTCTACATCCACTACCCGCCGACAGCCGAGGCCGCCCCGGCCCCGGCCGACACCGCCGGCGACCCGGCGTAGGGTCGAGCCATGGAACGGCCGACGCGCTTCGAGCACAATCGCTGGGTGGGCGACAAGCGGAACCAGCGGGTCCACGACCTCGACCACTGCGACGAGGACGTGATCAACGAGCTGATGGACGCCGGCACCTACCTCTCCTTCGGTCCCGACACGCTGCCCGAGGCCCGCAACCGCGGCTACCGGTTGTGTCGCTGCCCAGGCACGGTGGCGGCCCAGCGGGCCGAGACCGACGTCGACGCCCCCGCCGAGGCCTAGGCCCGCGCCCGCCCCGTGCCGGTCGAGGAGCACCCGGTCCAGTCGGGCTCGTTGCGCCTCGTCGCCCACCTGGCCCGCCCCCGGGGCCGGACGTCGGCCGGTCGCCCCGGCCTCGTCCTCGTCCACGGGCTGCCCCCGGCCACCGCCGGTGGGGCCGACGCCGGCAAGGACCTGTCCGAGCTGGCCGACCGGATCGCCTCATCCCAGGGGTGGCTCGTCCTCGCCCTCCGTCTCCGGGGGGCCGGGGGATCGGAAGGCGACTTCTCACTCGACGGCTGGCGGTGGGACGTCACTGCCGGCCTGGCCGCCCTGCGGGCCGTCCCCGACGTACGGCGCACCTGGCTCGCCGGCTTCGGCACCGGCGGGGCCCTCGCCCTCTGCGCCGCCGCCGCCGACAGCGACGTGACCGGGGTGGCCGCCCTCGCTGCTCCAGCCGACTTCGATGATTGGGCCGGGCACCCGCGGCGCCTCCTCCAGTACTCCCGGGAGATCGGGATCATCTCGACCAGCGGCTACCCCCCGCACCCCGAGCAGTGGGCGCGCGAGCTGCGGGAGATCCGTCCCGTCGCCGTCATGGGCCAGCTCGCCCCGCGGCCCGTGCTCCTCGTCCACGGGGCCGACGACGAGGCCGTGCCCCAGTTCGACGCCCGCGTCCTGGCCGACGCCCACGGGTCGGCCGAGCTGCGCATCATCGGGGGGGCCGGGCACCAGCTCCGCCACGACCCCCGGGCCATCTCGGTGCTGCTTGGCTGGCTCGACCGTCAGGCCAACACGGACGGGTGACCGGTCAGCCGGTGACGGCGTCGAGGACGCCGCGGGTCAGCTCGGTCTGGGTGAACGGGGTCTCTTCGCTGGGGGCGTCGCCCATGCGGACAGCCACGATGCCCTCCGACGGGATCACCGCCACGATCTGGCTGAACAGGCCCAGGGCCCAGAAGATGTCCTCCGGGGCGCCCGGCGCCATCTGGGCCTCCTCGGCCCCTTCGGTGTCGTCCCCGGACACGGCGACGGTGGGCGCGGCCTGGCGGCCTGCCCGGTTGAGCCACCACAGGTAGCCGTACCCGGCGTTGAGCTCGGTGGACGACCGCCCCGTGGCCGCTTCGACGAACTCTGACGACACGACCTGCTCGCCGTCCCACATCCCGCCCCGCAGGAACAGGTAGCCGAAGCGAGCCAGGTTGAGGCAGGTGGTCTGGAGGCCCATGAAGGTGAGCGTGTTGCCGGCCGGGTCGGTGGTCATCTCCGACTGGTCCATCCCGATCGGCTCCAACAGGCGCTCCGCCGCGAAGTCCTTGGGCTCCTCGCCGGTGGCCTCCGACAGCACGTCGTCGAGGGTCTGGATGGCCGAGTTGTTGTAGGCCCACACCTCGCCGGGTGGGTCGGGCTGGCCCAGGTCGATGGCGAAGGCCGTCTTGTCGGGTGAGCCGATCATCTCGCCGTAGTCGATGCCGAGGCTCCACTCCCGGCCCGAGTCGTTGCTCACCAGGTTCTCCACCGTGACGGCGGCGGCCGGCGTGTCCTTCCAGGCGGGGATGTACTCGGAGGCCGAGTCGGTGAGGGCCAGGTCGCCGTCGTCCTGGGCGATGCCGACCAATGTGCTGCTGATCGACTTGGTGACCGAGAAGGCTTCGCGGGGCGTCTCGGCATCGGCGCCGCCCCAGTAGCGCTCGTCCACCACCACTCCGTCCTTGACGATGGCGAGGCACGACGAGCTGGCCGCCTCGGCCTGGTCGGCCAGGCGCTCGAGGGCATCGGTGTCGAAGCCTCGGCTGATCGCCGGCGCCGACTCCCACTCGTCGCCGGGGTAGACCCAGTCCTCGCTACCCGGCTCGCCGGCCTCGGTGGAGCCGGTGCCATCGCCGATCGCCGCCGCTCCGTCGGGGGAGGGAGTGGCGTCGTCGCCGTCGTCGTCGGACGAGCACGCCGTGGCCACGAGGCCGAGGGCCACGACGAGGGCCAGCAGGCGGCGGGTGGGTCGGTGCGGCATCGGTCGGTCCCCTGGTCCCTCGTCGGACGTGTGCCGGTCGTCGGCACCCCAGCCTGGCACGAGTTCGCACGACCCGTGCAACCTCTCACCAGCTCCCGCCGCCGCCTCCCCCTCCACCGCCACCGGAGAAGCCGCCCCCCGAGAAGCCCCCGGCCCCGGAGCCCGAGCTCGACGGCGGGGTGGTGGTGGAGCTGAAGCTCGACGCGTACAGGGCGGGCATCAGGATGTAGCTGGAGGCGAGCTGGTCGGGCGGCGGCACCGAGGAGGCGGCCAGGGCGTTGTTCCAGGCATCGGCCTCGTCGAGGGCCACGGCCCAGGCCGAGTACTCCCGGAGGAGACCGTTCTGCCAGGCCCACTCGACGTGTTGGGCCTCGCTGTCGTGCAGGAACCGGCGGACCGACTCGGTGCGCAGGGCGATGGCCGAGCCCCGGGCGCTCAGGCTGCGGGTGAGGACGGAGTAGACGACGAGGGCGACGACGCCCGGCACCAGGAGGGCCAGGGCGACGGCGGCGAATGCGCTCTGCAGGCCGAAGAGGGCGGCGCCCCCGCC
>CAZXRA010000045.1:0-12711 GCA_964643485.1 uncultured Iamiaceae bacterium
CCGTCTCGAAGCCGCCGCCGTGGAGCCACACCATCACCGGGGTCGCCGCCCCCAGGTCGGTGCTGAACACGTTCACCTGCAGGCAGTCCTCGTCGTAGACCAGCCCGGTGATGCCCAGCGCCGTCTCCAGGATGGACGGGTTCTGGGGCGCGGCCCGGCCCGGCCCGGTGCAGGCGTGGGGCTCGGTCCACGGCTCCGGCGGGCGGGGCGGGGCGAAGCGGCCCTCGTCCGCGGTGGTGGCCCCGTAGGGCACCCCCCGGAAGACGTGGACGCCGTCGACGATGGCGCCGGTCACGGGACCGTGGGTGGTGGCGGCGGCGGTGACCGCCTCGGATGTGGTCGAGCTCATGGCTCCCCCTGGTGTGGTCAACCGGCCCGAGAGGCCGATCCGGTGGCGGGACGGGCCGGGCGGGCCCGGCGCAGGATGCGATCGCGGAAGCCCCACCAGGTGACGAGGCGGAACGCCTCACCCATGATGCCCAGCGACATCTTGGACGTGCCCCTGATGCGGTCACGGAAGGTGATCGGGACCTCGACGACCTTCCGGCCCTGACGGACCAGGGTGTAGGCCATCTCGACCTGGAAGCCGTAGCCGTAGGTGGTGATGGTGCCCAGGTCGAGGCCGTGGAGGGCGTCGGCCGTGTAGGCCCGATACCCCGCGGTGGCGTCCCGGATGCCCATGCCGAGGCACAGCGAGACGTAGGCGTTGCCGGCCCGGGAGATGGCCAGGCGGTGCCGGGGCCACCCGGGCACACTGCCGCCGGCCACGTAGCGGCTCCCGATGGCCAGGTCGGCGCCGGCGGCGACGGCGGCCAGCAGCTCGGGCAGGGCGTCGGGGTCATGGGACAGGTCGGCGTCCATCTCGACCAGCACGTCGAAGCCCCGGGCCAGCCCCCAGGCGAAGCCGGCCCGGTAGGCCGGGCCCAGGCCGCCCTTCTCGGGCCGGCGGAGGACGTCGACCTGGCCCAGCTCGGCCCCCGCCCGCTCGGCCAGGTCGGCGGTGCCGTCGGGGCTGTTGTCGTCGACGACCAGGACGTGGGCATCAGGGACGGCGGCGCGCACCCGCCCGAGGACGTCGGCGACGTTCTCGGCTTCGTCGTAGGTCGGGATCACGACCAGCACGGGCACGGCGGGCAACTCTAGAGGTGTCGGATCGGTGCAACCGGTCTGGGTGGGGTCGGCGCCGGTGCCGCCACTACCGTCGGCGGCGATGGCCGACCCGGATCGCCCCCCCCGCCGCTCCCCCGCGCCCCGCCCCGGCCCCGGGCCCGAGGCCCTGCCGTCGGCCGCCCCTCCCCCGCTGGCCCGGCTCCTGGCCGTGGCGGCCATCGTCGTGGCCGGAGCCTGCGGGGGGCTGATCGGCTACGGCATCGTCGACCTCTCCGGCGGGGAGTCCGGCGCCGGCGCTGGTGCGGCGGTGGGTGCCCTCGTCGGCGCCGTCCTCGCCGCCGCCGGCGTGGCCGTGGTCGCCGTCCTCGTCCTACGGGCCATGACCGAGTGGCAGACCATCGAGGAGCGGGCCCGGGCCGAGGGCCGCCAGCCACCCCGCCGCGGCCCCCGCCGCTCGTGACCGCCGTCGACCCCGTCGCCCTGCGCGACCTGGCCGTGGCCGTCGCCACCGAGGCCGGCGAGCGCATCCGGGCTCGGGCCGGGGCTGCCGACCTGCGCATCACGGCCAAGAGCACGGCGACCGACCCGGTGACGGAAGTCGACCGCGACGTCGAGGCCCTCATCGTCGCCGCCCTGCTGGACGCCCGGCCCCACGACGGCGTCATGGGCGAGGAGGGAGCCGACCGGGCCGGCACCTCCGGGGTGCGCTGGTTGGTCGACCCCATCGACGGCACCGTCAACTTCGTGTACGGCATCCCGGGCTGCAACGTGTCGATCGGAGCCGAGGTCGACGGACAGGTCGTGGCCGGGGCGGTGGTCGACCCGTTGCACGGCGACACCTTCGCTGCCGCCCAGGGCCACGGGGCCACCCGGAACGGAGCGCCGATCCGCTGCACCGCCGTGACCGACCCCGCCGTCGCCCTGGTCGGCACCGGGTTCGGCTACGACGCCGGGCAGCGCCGGCGCCAGGCGGAGATCCTGGTCGAGGTGCTGCCCCAGGTGCGCGACATCCGCCGCGTCGGGGCCGCCGCCATCGACATCTGCTGGGTCGCCTGCGGGCGGCTCGACGGGTTCTACGAGCAAGGCCTCCAGCCGTGGGACTGGGCCGCCGCCGGCCTGGTCGCCACCGAAGCCGGCGCCGTGGTCACCGACCTCCGGGGCGACCCGCTCGACGTGGACCACCCGGGCCGGGGGGTGGTGGCCGCCGGAACGGGCCTGGCCCGGCCGTTGCAGGCTCTCGTCGCCACCGCCGGCGCCGCCGCCGTCTAGCCCTCGTCGGCCACCCCCCGCCCGGGATGATCGCCCCGGGGGGCCCGCATGAGGCACGATGCAGGGGTGGCGACCCGCATCCTCACGGTCGAAGACGACGAGCGCATCCGCACCGCGGTGAAGCTGGCCCTGGAGGACGAGGGCTGGAAGGTGGAGGAGGCGTCCACCGGCGAGGAGGCCCTGGAGCGCTTCCGCCAGGCTCCGACCGACGTCGTGCTGATCGACATCATGCTGCCCGGCGTCGACGGCTTCGAGGTGTGCCGCCAGGTCCGCCGGGACAGCGACGTGCCCATCATCATGGTCACCGCCCGCGACGACACCCACGACATCGTGGCCGGCCTGGAGGCCGGGGCCGACGACTACCTCACCAAGCCCTTCGCCCCCAAGGAGCTGTCGGCCCGCATCCGGGCCCTCCTGCGCCGGGTCCGCACCACCGACTCGGGGGCCACCCACCTCCGCTTCGGCGACCTGGAGATCGTGCCCGAGGAGGGGGTGGTGCGCCGGGGCGGCGACGAGGTCCACCTCACCAAGACGGAGTTCCGCCTCCTCCTGGAGCTGGCCACCAGCCCGGGGCGGGTCCTGTCCCGGGAGGTGCTCCTGGAGCGGGTGTGGGGCCACGGCTACTTCGCCGACGGCCGCCTGGTCGACGTCCACGTCCGGCGCCTGCGCACCAAGGTCGAGGCCGACCCGGCCAACCCTCGTCACGTGGTCACCGTGCGAGGCCTGGGCTACAAGCTCCAGACCTGAGCGCCGTGCCCCCTCGACGCCCCCTGCGGTTGCTCCTGCCCGCCCGGCTGGGGCTCCGGGCCCGCATCACCTTCGCCTTCGCGGCCAGCACCGCCGTCCTGGCCACCCTGCTGGCCGGCACGACCTGGGGCCTCACCCGCGAGAACCTGATCAACCAGCGCGAAGCGGCGGCCATCCGCCAGGCCCAGATCAACGCCAACCAGATGAGCCAACGGGTCCTGGCCGACCCCAGCACCGGCGCCATCAACGACGCCCTGGGCAGCCTGGCCTCACCCTCCAGCTCCCGCCTGCTCCTGGAGGTGCGCCTGGCCGACGGGGCCTGGGAACCCATCCCTCTCCAACTCACGTTCAGCGGCGACGCCATCCCCGCTTCCCTGCGCGAGGCGGTGGCCCAGGGGGACTCGGCCCGGATGCTGGTGGACCTGAACGGTGAGCCCGAGCTGATCGTGGGCATCCCCATCGACGACGGCCGGGCCGCCTACTACGAGGCCGTGTCGTTCACGGAGCTGGAGGACACCCTCGAGTCGCTGGCCGTCTCGCTGTTCGGTGCCTCGGTGGTCACCACCCTGGTGGGCGGCACCCTGGGCTACTGGCTGAGCCGGCGCACGTTGCGCCCACTGGCCAACGTGGGCCTGGCCGCCGAGGCCATCGCCGGTGGGCGCCTCGACACCCGCCTGGAGGGCACCGACGACCCGGACCTGAACGTGCTGGTGACCTCGTTCAACCACATGGCCCACGCCCTGGAGGAGCGGGTCGACCGCGACGGTCGCTTCGCCTCCGACGTGAGCCATGAGCTGCGCAGCCCGCTCATGACCCTGGCCGCCTCGGTATCGGTGCTGGCTTCGCGCCGGGACGAGATGCCCGACGACGCCTCGCGCTCGGCCGTCGACCTGATGGAGGCCGACGTGTCCCGGTTCCAGCAGCTCGTCGACGACCTGCTGGAGATCTCCCGCTTCGACGCCGGCGTGGCCCGCCTGTCCCTGGAGGAGGTCCATCTCCCGGAGCTGGTGCGCCAGGCCGTGGCTCAGGCCCGCACGGGCCGCTCGATGGTCCACGTCGAGATCGACCCCGACCTGGCCGACCTGGTCGTCCGGGCCGACAAGCGCCGCCTCGTCCGCATCCTCGACAACCTCCTGGGCAACGCCGACGCCTACGGCGACGGTCCCACGCGCGTCTCCGTGGAGGGAGCGGCCGACAATGTGCTCCTGGCCGTGGAGGACAGGGGGCCCGGCGTGCCCGTCGAGGACCGGGGCCGCATCTTCGACCGCTTCTCCCGGGGCGCGGGGGCCGGGCGGCGCAGCGCGTCGGGCGACGGGGTCGGCTTGGGCCTGGCCCTGGTGGCCGAGCACGCCCGCCTCCACGGGGGCCGGGTGTGGGTGGAGGACCGTCCTGACGGCGAGGCCGGTGCCCGCTTCGTCGTCCAGCTCCCGGCGGCCCGGGCATGAGCCGTGGGCGCCTGCGGGAGGTCGGCGTGGGGGCCACCGCGGCCCTGGCCGTCGGCCTGCTCCTCCTGTCCGCCTGCGGCATCAGCACCGACGAGTCGCCCCGGATCCTGGCCGCCGACACGACGACCACGGTCGGAGCTCCGACCAGCGCCCCCGCCAGCGGGGCCAACACGGCCACCATCTACTTGAGTCGGGGCGAGGCGACCGATCCCCTCGTGGCCGTGCCGCGCGGCGTTGACGGCACACCCAACCCCGAGCGGGTCTTGCAGGCCCTGCTGGCCGGCCCGGTGGAGAGCGACGTGACCGACGGCTTCTCCACCTTCATCCCGGCCGAGAGCGAGCTGCTGGGCCAGACCCTGTCCGACGGCACTCTCACCATCGACCTGAACGAGACCTTCTACATCCGACAGAGCGACGCCGCCGTCAGCGCCTTCGCCCAGGTGGTCCTCACCGTCACCGACCTGACCTCGTACCGGATCGACGAGGTCCGCTTCCGGCGCGAGGGCGATGCCATCCAGGTCTTCGACGGCTCGGGCACCACCCAGGACGTCGTCACCCGAGCCGACTACGCCTCCCGCGACCCGGAGGAGAGCTAGGCCCGGAGAGGGCCTAGGCGAAGAACACCTTGCCCACGTCGTGGATGTCTCCCGGCACCGTCTTGGGGCCGGCCACGGCCTCCCCCAGGGGCACCCGGACGATGCGGCCCCCCTGGAGCGCCACCATGGTCCCCCACTCCCCGTCGGCCGCCGCCTCCGCCGCGGCCACGCCGAAGCGACTGGCCAGCACCCGATCGGCCGCCGTGGGCGACCCGCCCCGCTGGAGATAGCCGAGCACCACCACCCGGGTCTCGAACCCGGTGCGCGCCTCGATCTCGGGGGCGAGCAGGTGAGCGATGCCGCCGAGGCGCTGGTGCCCGAACTCGTCCACCCCGGCGTCGGGCAGGGCGAAGGTGCCCTCGACGGGGGTCGCCCCCTCGGCTACGACCACGATGGAAGCGAAGCGGCCCTGGTCGTGCCGACGACGGAGGGTGGCGCACACCTCGTCGATGTCGAAGGGCTCCTCGGGGACGAGGATCATGGTCGCCCCCCCGGCGATGCCCGCCCAGGTGGCGATGTGGCCCACGTGGCGGCCCATCACCTCGACCAGCATGACCCGGTCGTGGGCCTCGGCCGTGGTGTGGAGGCGGTCGATGGCCTCCGTCGCCGTGGCCACCGCGGTGTCGAACCCGAAGGTGACCTCCGTGCAGCCCAGGTCGTTGTCGATGGTCTTGGGGACGCCCACGACGTGGACGCCGTCGGCCTCCAGGTCGCGCGCCGCCCCCAGGCTCCCGTTGCCCCCGATGACCACCACCCCGTCGAGGCCCCGGCGGGCCACGGTGGCCTGCACCGCCGCCACCCCGCCGTCGACGCCGTAGGGCTGGTGACGGCTGGTGCCCAGGATGGTGCCCCCGCGGGGGAGGATGCCCCGGCACCGCTCGATGGTGAGCACCTCGTAGCGGTCCTCCATGAGGCCGAGGTAGCCGTCGCGGAAGCCCAGCACGGTGCCGTCGAGCTGGCGCTCCACCTTGCGCACCACGGCCCGAATCACGGCGTTGAGCCCCGGGCAGTCGCCGCCGCTGGTCAGGACGCCCAGTCGCACCGGTCTCGCTCTCCTCGGTCAGGGGTGTCCCCGCCGACCCTATCGGTGGTCACCGCCGCGTAGGGTCGGCGCCCATGGCTGTGGTCATCGCCCTCGACGCCGGCACCACGGGGGTGCGGGCCTTCGCCGTCGACGAGTCCGGGACGCCGGTGGGCTACCGGTACCAGGAGTTCACCCAGCACTTCCCCCGGCCGGGGTGGGTGGAGCACGACGCCTCCGAGATCTGGACGGCCATGGTGGCGGTGACCAACCAGCTCATCACCGACCTCCAGCAGCCGGTGGCGGCCCTGGGCATCACCGACCAGCGGGAGACGGTGGTGGCTTGGGATCGCCGCACGGGCCGGCCCCTGCACCGGGCCATCGTGTGGCAGGACCGGAGGACCGCGGCCCGCTGCGACGCCCTGCGGGAGGAGGGGGCCCTCGATGTTGTCCGGCCGGCCACGGGACTGGTGCTCGACCCCTACTTCTCGGCTTCCAAGATGGAGTGGCTCCTCACCGAGGGCGGGGTGGAGATCACGCCCGACCTGGCCGTGGGCACCATCGACAGCTGGCTGCTGTGGAACCTGACCGGAGGCGAGGTGTTCGCCACCGAGCCGTCCAACGCCAGCCGCACCATGCTGTTCGACATCCGCTCGCTCGACTGGTCCGACGAGCTGACCGGACTGTTCGGGGTGCCCCGCTCGGCCCTGGCCGAGGTGCGGCCCTCGTCGGGGCGCTTCGGCGTGACCGTGGGCGAGACGGGCCTCCCCAACGGGATCCCGGTGAGCGGCATCGCCGGCGACCAGCAGGCCGCCCTGTTCGGCCAGGCCTGCTTCACCCCGGGCATGACCAAGAACACCTACGGCACCGGCTCGTTCGTGCTGATGAACGTGGGCGACACCTGTCCCCCACCCGTCGACGGGCTGCTCACCACCGTGGCGTGGACGCTCCCCGATGGAGGCGGCACCGGCACCGGCACCGGCGCCACCCGCACCGACTACGCCTACGAGGGGGCCATCTTCTCCACCGGCTCAGCCGTGCAGTGGCTGCGGGACGGGCTGGGCATCATCGCCTCGGCCGAGGAGACCGGTCCCCTGGCCGCCTCGGTGGCCAGCACCGACGGTGTCTACCTGGTGCCCGCCTTCACCGGGCTGGGCAGCCCGTGGTGGGACCCCTACGCCCGGGGCCTCCTCGTCGGCTTCACCCGGGGCACCACCCGGGCCCACATCGCCCGGGCCGTCATCGAGGCCATGGCCCATCAGACCCGGGACGTGGTCGACGCCATGGCCGATGCCGCCGGCCACGCCGTCACCGAGCTGCGGGCCGACGGCGGCGCCTCGGCCAACGAGCTCCTCCTCCAGGTGCAGGCCGACCAGCTCGGCGTGCCCGTCACCCGGGCCGCGGTGGCCGAGACCACAGCCCTGGGCGCCGCCTACCTGGCCGGCCTGGCCGAGGGGGTGTGGAGCTCGACCGACGAGATCGCTGGCCTGTGGGCCGCGGGCGCCTCCGTCGCTCCGACCGCGGACCGGGCCGAGGCCGACGCCGAGCACGCCCGCTGGCTGGAGGCCGTGGCCCGCTCCCGCGCCTGGGAACCGCCCGCCCAGGTGGGGAACTGACCGGAGGCTGAGCCGTCGTCAGCTCGTGCCCATGTTCTCGTCGACGTAGGCGTGGGTGAGGTCGTTGGTGAGCACGGTGGCGGTGCCGGGGCCCAGGCCCAGGTCACAGGTGATGTCGAGGTAGCGCTGGTCCATGTGGGCCGCCACCGCCGCCTCGTCATGAGGCACGGTGACGCCCTCGGCGGCCACGGTGATCCCGCCGTAGGCCACCGAGATGCACTCCTGCTCGAAGGCGATGCCGGCCGAGCCCAGCTCGCTGGCCAGCCGGCCCCAGTACGGATCCTTGCCGTACCACGAGCACTTGCACAGCAGGCTGCGGGCGATGCGACCGGCGCCGATGCGGGCCTCGGCATCGGAGGCCGCGCCGGTGATGGTGAGCCGCACCACCTTGGTGGCCCCCTCGGCGTCGTCGGCCATCTGCTCGGTCAACGAGCCGCACACCGAGGCCACGGCCGCGGCCAGCTCGGCCTCGTCGACGGGCCCGGCCTCCCCCGAGGCCAGGAGCAGCACGGTGTCGTTGGTGGACGTACAACCGTCGGTGAGGAGGCTGTTGAAGCTGCCCTCCACACCGGCGGCGAGAACCCGCTGGAGGGTGGCGGCGTCGGCCTCGGCATCGGTGGTGAGGACGGCGAGCATGGTGGCCATGGACGGGGCGAGCATGGCCGCCCCCTTGGCCATCCCCCCGACGACGGCCGCCCCCGCGGTGGCGACGGCCTCCTTGCGGCGGGTGTCGGTGGTGCGCAGGGCCTCGGCCGCGGCGGCGCCGCCCTCGTCGGCGTCGGTGAGCTCAGCCACCAGGTCAGGGATGCCGCCGAGCAGGGGCTCCACGGGGAGGGGGATGCCGATGAGGCCGGTGGAGCAGACGAGCACCTCGTCCTCGGCGCAGCCCAGCTCGGCGGCGACGGTGGCGCAGGTGCGCTCGGCGTCGGCCCGGCCCGGCCCACCGGTGGCGGCGTTGGCGTTGCCGCTGTTGAGGATCACCGCCGCGGCCCGCCCCCCGGTGGAGGACAGGTGGGCCTGCGACACCAACACCGGCGCCGCCGTCATGCGGTTGGCCGTGAAGACCCCGGCGGCGGTGACCGCCCGCCCGTCGGAGGTGGCGACCAGGGACAGGTCGGGGTCGCCCGACGACTTGATGCCCGATGCCACCCCGGAGGCGACGAACCCCTTGGCTGCAGTCACGCTCACGGATACACCCCGATCGTGGAGAGGCCAAGGCCCTCGGGGAGGCCGAGGACGAGGTTGGCGCACTGGACGGCCGCGCCCGAGGCACCCTTGCCCAGGTTGTCGAGGGCGCAGAACGAGAGGGCCCAGCCCGTGCGCTCGTCGAGCACGGCCGAGACGTGGGCGGCGTTGGAGCCCTGGGTGGCCTTGGTCGACGGCGACCCCTCCACCACGGTGACGAACGGCTCGCCGTCGTAGGCCGAGGCGAAGGCGGCGGTCACGTCGGCCGCCGTGGTGCCGGCCGTGGTCCGGGAGTAGCACGTGGCCAGCATCCCCCGGCTCATGGGCACCAGGTGGGGGGTGAAGACCACCTGGGCCGAGCTCCCGGCCACCCGGGAGAGCGTCTGCTCGATCTCGGGCGTATGCCGGTGGCGCAGCAGGCCGTAGGCGGTGACGTCGCCGTCGGCGGTGCAGAAGGTGGTGTTCGGCTTGGGGGCCCGACCCGCGCCCGACACGCCGCTGACGGCGTCGACGACGATGCCGGTGGGCTCCACCAGGCCGGCCCGCAGGAGCGGGGCCAGGGCCAGGGCCGCAGCCGTGGGGTAGCACCCGGGGCCGGCGACGAGGGTGGCACCGGCCAGGTCGGGGCGAAACAGCTCGGGCAGCCCGTAGACGGCATCGGCCAGCAACTCGGGGACGGTGTGATCCTCGCCGTACCACTCGGGGTAGAGGGCGGCATCGGCCAGCCGGAAGTCGGCGGCCAGGTCGACCACGGCGCCCACCCGGCCCCGCAGCTCGGGCACCACGGCCTGGCTGGCCCCGTGGGGCAGGCCGCAGAAGACGAGGTCGAGCCCGTCGACGGCATCCGGATCCCAGGTGTCGAAGGCCCGCCCGCCGTAGGCGCCGGCCAGGCTCGGGTACAGCCCGGCGATGGGTTGCCCGGCCTGCGAGTCCCCGGTGGCCACGACGACCTCGACCTCAGGATGCCCGGCCAGCAGGCGCAGCAGCTCCGCGCCCGTGAACCCCGATGCTCCGACGATGCCGACCTTGGCCATGGCCCCACTCTATACAGAGAAGCGCATCACTATGCAAGTAGGGAGCCGGGCCCGGACCGCGCTCACCCCCGGAGTGCGGCTCCGTGGGTGGTGGTGACGGCGTCGATGAGGGCCTGGCGGGCCTCGGCCACCTCGGCGTCGGTGAGGGTGCGGTCGGCGGCGTCGAAGCGCACCCGGTAGGCCAGGGAGCGGGACCCGTCGGCCACGCCCGCCCCCCGGTAGGTGTCGAACAGCTCGACCGCCCACACCAGCGGCGACGCCCCGGCCAGGGTCTGCTCCACGGCGACGGCGGAGACGGCGTCGTCCACCTCGAAGGCCAGGTCGACGTCGCTCGACGGGAATCGGGAGACGGGCCGGTACGGACGATCGTCGGCTCCCCGGGCCAGCAGGGCACCCAGGTCGACCTCCAACCACGCCACCCGCTCGGCGATCCCATGGGCGGCCAGCACGTCGGGGTCGATCTCCCCCACCGTCCCCACGACATCGCCAGCGAGCCGGGCCACGCCCGAGCGGGACGGGTGGAGGCCGGGCCGCTCGGCGTTGGCCACCTCGGCCCCGTCGAGCCCCAGGCGCTCGGCCAGGGCGTACCAGGCCCGCACCGCCTCGGGGGCCTCGGCCCCGGCCAGGGCCACACCCAGGTGCTCCCGCTCGTCGGGCAGCAGCTCCGGCCGCCCCGGTCCGGCAGCGACCGGGGCAGCAGGATCACGGGGCAGGAAGATGTGCCCGATCTCGAACAGGCGCACTCCCTCGTTGCGGCGGGCGGCGTTGGTGCCCACCGCCTGAACCAGGCCGGGGAGCAGGGTGGTGCGCAGGACCGATTCCTCGGCCACCAGGGAGTTGCGCAGCTCGATGCCGTCGGGCGGGAAGCCGCAGGCGGCGAGCTGCCCGGGCGCCAGGAAGGGCAGGGGCATGGCCTCGGTGACGGCCAGCCCGGTGAGCAGGCGCCGCACCTCCCGGCGGCGGCGCTGCACCGGCGTCAACCGCCCGGGGAGCGACGACGCCAGCTCGCGCCGGGGGATGCGGGCGTAGCCGTGGTGGCGGGCCACCTCCTCGACGACGTCGATCTCGGTGGACGAGTCGTAGCGCCACGAGGGGATGGTCACGTCGAGGTCGTCGCCGGCCGGAGTGGAGGCGAAGCCGATGGGGTCGAGCAGGGCGGAGATCGCCCCGGCGTCGAGATCGGTGCCGAGCACCTGGTTGACCCGGTTCGGGCGCACCCGGATCGGCGTCCGGTCGGGCCGCTCACCCTGCCGGTCGACGCAGTCGGGAGCGAGCGTCGTGCCGCAGACCTCGCCGGCCAGGGTGGCAAAGCGGGCCGCGGCCAGCGGGATGACCTCCGGGTCGCAGCCCCGCTCGAAGCGGCGGGCCGCCTCGGAGAGGAGGCCGAGGCGCCGGGCGGTACGACCCACGGCACGAGGCAGGAACCAGGCCATCTCCAAGGCCACGTCGATGGTCGTCGGCGAGATCTCGGCCGACGCCCCGCCCATCACCCCGGCGATGCCGAGGGGCACGTCGTCGCCCCCGCAGATGAGCAGGTCGTCGGGGACGAAGGTGCGCTCGACGTCGTCGAGGGTGGTCAGCCTCTCCCCCGCCCGGGCCCGCCGGATCCGGAAGCGCCCACCGGGGACACCAGCGGCGTCGTAGGGGTGATTGGGCTGCCCCAGCTCCAGCATCACGTAGTTGGAGATGTCGACCAGGGCCGAGATGGGCCGCATGCCGAGCAGGGTCAGCCGACGTTGCATCCACTCCGGCGAGGTGGCCGCCGGGTCGAGGCCCCGCAGGAGCCAGGCCCCGAAGCGACCGCACAGGTCGGGGTCGAGGATCTCGACGTCGAGCACACCGTCCACGGGAGCGCCGGCCGTCGTCGCCTCGCCGGTGGGCAGGGCGAAGGGCACCCCGAAGCGGGCCGCCAGGTCGCGGGCCAGGCCGGCCACCGACAGGGCATCGGGCCGGTTGGGGTTGACCTCCAGCTCCCAGAGCACATCGGGCTCGATGCCCAGGGCCTCCGTGATGGGGGTGCCGGGCACGAGGCCGACGGGTAGCACCTGGATGCCGCCGTTATCGGCGCCCAGCCCCAGCTCGCGGGACGAGCACAGCATCCCGTTCGACCACTCTCCCCGCATCTTGCGCCGGGCGATCTCCATGCCGTCGGGCATGGTGGTGCCCAGGGTGGCCAGGGGGACGAGGTCGCCCTCGGCCATGTTGAAGGCCCCGCAGCAGATCTGCAGGGCCTCGCCGTCACCGAGGTCGACGTCGACGAGCTGGATGCGGTCGGCCTTGGGGTGCTCCCGCAGGGCCAGCACCCGGGCCACGACGATGCCGTCGAGGCCCTGCCCGATGGGGGTGATGTCCTCGACCGGCGTGCCCAGGTCGTTGAACGCCTCGGAGATGGCGTCGGGATCCTGGTCGAAGGGGGCCAGCTCGCAGAGCCAGGAGTGGAGCACCTTCATCAGAACTGCTCCAGGATCCGGACGTCGGCCGACTGGAAGTCGCGCAGGTCGGGGATGTCGTGGCGGGTCAGGGCCAGGCGTTCGATCCCGAACCCGAAAGCGAAGCCGGTGTAGGTCTCGGGGTCGATGCCGCCGTTGCGGAGGACGTCGGGGTTGACCATGCCGCAGCCGCCCAGCTCCAGCCACGTGCCGTCGGGCCGCCGGATGTCGAACTCGGCGGACGGCTCGGTGAACGGAA
>CAZXRA010000046.1:0-5664 GCA_964643485.1 uncultured Iamiaceae bacterium
CAGGGCCGACAGGCGCCCCGGCGGGCTCGCCGTCGGGGAAGGGGTCGTGGATGACGAGGCCGCGGTCGTCGCCACCGTCGTCGTGGTGGAGGTCGTGGTCGGTCGGAACGAGGCCGGGCCCAGCTCCGGCTCCTCGTAGGAGAGGGACAGCAGGGTGGCCACCAGGAGGGCCACGGCCGCCACCGCCGCCCCGGCGATGGCCAGGTTCCGACGGGTGAGCTCCGGCCGACGCACGGCTGGCGATGGTACCGGGACGTCGCACCCGGCCCGTCGTCGCCTCATCGAAAGGTCAGCCCGCTACCCATACGGTGGCAAAGTGACCTTTCGACGGAGAGCCCCGCGTCGAAAGGTCGATCGTCCACCCATGTGGTGGCAAAGTGACCTTTCATCGGGGAAGGGGATCGTCGGGGACGGCGTCCTCGGGGTTGATGTCCTCCAGCTCGCGCCGGGCCGTTTCCGGGAACACGGTGAGGGCGAGCACGCCCACCAGCAGGGCCAGGGGCAGGAGCCACAGCAGGCCGTCGCCCACCTGGCCCGTGCGGCCGGCCACCCACCCCGCCACCAGCAGGCCGGTGGCGCTCCCCGCCACCGACACCACCTCCACGATCCCGTTGGCCCGCCCCCGGGCCGCGGTCGGGAAGAGCTCCGGCCCGTAGGCCCGCAGGGCCGGCAGGGCCAGGGCCCCCAGCATCGTCGCCACCAGGTTGGCCACCCACATGGGCCAGCCGTGAGCCATGAAGCCCCACGCCCCGACCGTCGCCCCGCCCACCACGCCGATGGCCACCACGTGCCGCCGGCCCCGGGTGTCGGCCAGGCGTCCGCCTGCCACCAGGGCGATCCCGGCCGGGGTGGACGTGAGGATCGTGAACAGGCTGATGCGCGCCCCCGAGAAGCCCCGCTCGTCCCGCAGGAACTCGTTGAGGAGCTGGCTGCTCGGCGCGGCGAAGGCGGCTCCGCAGAAGAGGGCGACGGACAGGGCCCACAGGCGCCGGCCGTGACCCCGGGCCACCGGCGCATCCGGGTGCGGGCGGACGAAGCGACGGCTCTCGGGCAGGGCCCGTCCGGCCCGGACGACGACGGGGATGCCCAGGATGGGGATCACGTAGATCAGGCGCCACGCCCACACCGCCTGGTCGGCGAGGGGGAGGGCCCACACGGCGATCCCGGCGCCCAGGCCACCCGCCATCGTCATCACGCTCAGGGCGTAGGCCCGGGCCCCCGCCGGCATCTCCTCGGCTGCCACCACGGCCAGCAGCAGGGCCGCGGCCGTGGAGAAGCCCCGGGCCACGGTCTGGGTGAGGCCCAGCACCTCGATGCTGGGCGCCAGGGCCCCGGCCACCGTGGCCGCACACCCGGCGGCCACCGCGGCCAGCAGCAGGCGTCGCCGTCCCCGCCGGTCGGCCATCCCGACCAGCACCAGGCTGCCCAGCGTGCCCACCCGCACGGCGGCCAGGACCCCACCCTGGACCCCGGTGTCGCGGCCGAACTCGTCGGCGGCGTAGGTGATGGTCTGGGCGATGACGGTACCGAGGTAGCCGACGACCAGGGTCAGGGTGAGCAGGATGCCGAGCACGGCCCCGGATCGGGCATCGAGCTGGTCGGGCGGGGCCCAGAACGGCGTGCGCCGCACCTGGCGTCCCTCGACCCGTCGGAGGTTCCGGCTGAGGGGGGCGACGGCGACGATCGACCAGGGGCCGAGGGCCAGGGCGTAGTGGGTCGTCTCGGTCACCTCGACCCGACCCTTGCCCGCCGGCTGGGCCTCCACGTCGCGGCGGTACCAGCGCATCGGGCCCCGGGCCAGGGCGAAGGAGGTGGCACCGTCGGGCGCCGACGGCCCCTCCCACGCCTCCTCGTCGGGCGTCGTCCAGGGCCGCTCCTCGACCACGTCGGAGCGGGGCGCCAGCAGCAGGTCCGCGGCCTCCTCGTCGACGACGACCGTCTGGGTGACCCGCGGCACCGGAGCATCATGGCCGCCGCCCGGGCGGGCGATGGCATGCTGGCCGGCATGGCTGCACCCCTGGAGCGGATCGTCGTGCGCGGCGGCTCACCCCTCGAGGGGCGCGTCCGGCTGTCGGGGGCCAAGAACTCCGTCCTCAAGCTCATGGCCGCCACCGTCCTGGCCGAGGGCCGCTTCACCATCGGCAACGTCCCCGACATCACCGACGTCCGCCTCATGGCCGACCTGCTGCGGGCCATGGGCTGCCACGTCGCCTACGCCGACGGGACCCTCACCATCGACCGTCCGTCCGAGATCATCCCCGAGGCCCCCTACGAGCTGGTCGAGGCCATGCGGGCCTCCATCGTGGTCCTGGGTCCCCTCCTCGCCAAGGAGGGACGGGCCCGGGTGTCGCTCCCCGGTGGGGACGACTTCGGCCAACGGCCCATCGACTGGCACCTCGACGCCCTCCGCCGCCTGGGGGCGACGTTCACCACCGAACACGGCTACATCGAAGGGTCGGCCGAGCGCCTCCAGGGCACCCGCGTCGTGCTCGAGTACCCCAGCGTGGGGGCCACCGAGAACGTGCTCATGGCCGCCGTGCTCGCCGAGGGCACCACCGTCATCGAGAACGCGGCCAAGGAGCCCGAGCTGGCCGACCTGGCCGCCTTCCTCAACCGCATGGGGGCCAGCGTGCTCGGCGGGGGGAGCAGCACCATCACCATCGAGGGGGTCGAGGAGCTCCACCCCGTCGACCACGAGGTGATCCCCGACCGGCTGGAGGCGGCCACCTTCCTCGCGGCCCTGGCCGTGTGCGGCGGCGAGCTGGTGATCGAGGACGCCCGCCCTGAGCACATGGACATGCTCATGCAGAAGCTGGGCGACATGGGCCTCCGCACCTCCGCCCACCCCGACGGGGTGTGGGCCGCCGCCCCCGAACGGGTGCGGGGGGTCGACATCAACAGCCTCCCGTACCCGGGCATCGCCACCGACTACCTGCCCCTCATGGTGGCCGTGCTCGCCGTGGCCGACGGAGCCTCCATCGCCACCGAGAACATCTTCGGCGGCCGCTTCCGCTACGTCGACGAGCTGGTGCGCATGGGCGCCGACATCCGGGTCGAGCAGCACTACGCGCTCATCCGGGGCGTGCCCTGCCTGTCGGGGGCACCGGTGCGGGCCCACGACATCCGGGCCGGGGCCGCCATCGTGGTGGCCGCCCTCGGCGCCGACGGGGAGACCATCGTCAGCGAGGCCCACCACGTGGCCCGGGGCTACGACCGTTTCGTCGAGAAGCTCGCGGCCCTGGGCGCCGACATCACCGCCGGCTGACCGCCGCCGTCAGTCGTCGGCGTCAGGGTTGGAGGCGGCGTCGGTGTCAGCCCGGTCCCGGGCCGCCTGGGCGTTGGCTCGCCGGTTGGCCAGCCACAGCAGCCCGGCGAAGAGGGAGACGGGCGTCAGCACGAGCAGGATCTCGTCCCAGCCGCCCTGGTGGGCCAGGACGAAGGCGGCGGCGCTCACCGGGTCACCGTCATGCGCCCAGCAAGAGCCACACGGCGAGGGCCCCGGCTCCGGCGGCCCAGGCAGCGAGGGCCCAGCCGGCGTCGGCCACCGCTGCGCCCACCCGGGCGATGAGCCGGTCCCACGCCCCGGCCAGGCCCACCCCGAGAGCCAGGGCCAGGAGCACCACCTGGGTCCAGCCAGTGGCGCCGGGGGACAGCCAGGTCTCGTTGGCCCGCCACGCGTAGGAGCCGAACAGGTCCCAGCCCTGGTTGAACGGATCGAGCAGGAGGAAGAAGGTGTCCTGCAGGTCGACGAGCAGCAGGCCGAGCTGGTGGGCCAGGGCGGCCACGACGGCCAGAGGGCCCAGGCTGACGGCCAGGTCCGGGGCCAGGGGCTCGGCCCGTTCCGGTGCCCCCCGCCGATCGGCGAGCAGCTCGGCCAGGCCCACCACACCCACCCACACCGCCGCCACCAGGAGGACGGCCCAGGCCAGGCCGAGGGTCGACCACAGCACCGTCCTCGCCCCGCCGCCGACGCCGGCCAGGTCGGCCCACCACTGGGTGCCGGCCGCGGCCTCCCACACCGTCGCCCCGATCAGCACCGACAGGGCGGCCAGGGTCCGTCGCCCTCCGGCCCGGCCGGCGAGGCCCCGGAAGGGGGACCGCAGGCGGGGCCGGCCGTCGTCCCACCCGACAGGGGAGGCGGCGGCCACGGTCCCGCAGACCACGGCGAGGGGCGACGTGCGGCGCACCCAGGCCCGTCCGGCCACCACGGCCCCGCCCACCATGACGACGGTCAGGCCGGTCAGCCACGTGGCCATGGCCCGGGGGTCGAGGCCGTCGGTCCAGCACGTCGTCACCCAGGCGAACGAGGCCAGGAGCAGGGCGGGGAGCCACCAGTCGCCGGGCTCGTCGCCGTCGGGGTCGACCAGGCCGTCGGGTCCCGGCGACGGGCGCCCCCGCCTGCGGTCGACGGCGGCGGAGATGGCATCGAAGGGGTCGATCAGGCGCCACCAGTCGCCCAGGAGCCACGACAGGGCGGGCACCGTCCACCAGCCCACGGTGAGGAGCAGGAGGGTGACCGGGTTGGCCCCGACGAACTCCGAGCCGAGCCAGCCGAGGGCCAGGAGGAACACGAGGATCGCCACCCCGACGCCCTGGAGGGCCCGCCGTGCCGCGGGAGGCATCCGGTCGCCGGGCCACGGGCCGCACTCGGTGCCGTCCAGGGTGAGCGGAGCCACGGTCGGGCCGCCCAGGGGCTCCGGCCCCCGGGCCCGCAGGGCCACGGCCATCAGCACCGTGCCCACGACGAAGATGGCGTACACGACGGCCACCGGCACCCCCTCGCCGGCCAACCCCGCGGTGCCATGGGCCAGGACAAGAGGGAGCACGACGGGGATGGTAGGGAGGCCGGGCTCGGAGTGGGGAACAGGAAGGCGTCGCCCTAGTGTTGGCCTCACCGTGATGGACCAGCTCACCACCACCATCGAGGCCATCCGGCCCGCCATCCAGGCCGACGGGGGCGACATCTTCCTCCGGGGCTTCGATGAGGCGACCGGTGTGGTGGAGGTGGAGCTCACCGGGGCCTGCGTGAGCTGCCCGGCGTCCACCGTCACCCTCAAGGCCGGGGTGGAGCGCATCCTCAAGGACCGGGTGCCCGGCGTCACCGCCGTCGAGGCCGTCGGCATGGAGACGGAGAGCGCCGTCTCGCTCTGAACGGGCGAGTGGCCCCCTGCTACTAGCTTCGCTGGTCATGGCCTCCGAGCAGCCCCTGGTCACCGTCGAGCGCCGGGACGACAGCGTCGCCGTCCTCCGCATCGAGAACGGCAAGGTGAACGCCCTGTCGACCGGGCTGCTGCGCCAGCTCGAGGGGGCGGCCCGGGCCCTGGCCGACGACCCGCCCGGGGCTGTCGTCGTCACCGGCGGCGATCGGGTCTTCGCCGCCGGAGCCGACATCAGCGAGTTCGCCGGGCCCGACGAGGCCCGCACCATCGGTGGCGAGTTCACCCGGGCCCTCAACGCTGTGGCCGAGATCCCCCGGGTCGTCATCGCCGCCATCAGCGGTGTCGCCCTCGGCGGCGGGTGCGAGCTGGCCCTGGCCTGCGACCTGCGCATCGCCTCCGACCGGTCCCGCCTCGGGCAGCCCGAGTTCCTCCTGGGCATCATCCCGCGCGGCGGCGGGACCCCGCGCCTGGGCCCGCTCGTCGGCCCGGCCCGGGCCAAGGACAT
>CAZXRA010000047.1:0-17221 GCA_964643485.1 uncultured Iamiaceae bacterium
CGTGGGCGTCGCGAAACGGCGCGCCCCGGGCGACGAGCCACTCGGCCAAGTCGGTGGCCGCCGCCGCCGGGGTGTCGGCCGCCGCCGCCATGCGATCAGTGCGGAACGTCGTCGTCCGGATCATGCCCTCCAGGGCGGCCAGGGCCAGGGCCACCTGCTCGACCGAGTCGAACAGGGGTTCCTTGTCCTCCTGGAGGTCGCGGTTGTAGGCGAGGGGCAGGCCCTTGAGGGTGACGAGCAGTCCGGTGAGGTTCCCCACCAGGCGTCCGGTCTTGCCCCGGGCCAGCTCGGCGATGTCGGGGTTCTTCTTCTGGGGGAGCATCGACGAGCCGGTGGCGTAGCCGTCGTCGAGGGCGACGAAGCCCACCTCCTCGCTCGACCACAGCACCCACTCCTCGCCCAGGCGCGACAGGTGAACGCCGCACAGGGCCAGGGCGAAGAGGGCCTCGGCCACGAAGTCGCGGTCGCTCACCGCATCGAGGGAGTTGTCGAAGGTGGCGGCGAAGCCCAGGTCAGTCGCCGTGCCCTCGGGGTCGAGGGGCAGGGACGAGCCGGCCAGGGCGCCGGCCCCGAGGGGCGACACGTCGGCCCGGGCCCGAGCAGCCAGGAGGCGGTCGACGTCGCGGGCCAGGGCCCAGCCGTGGGCCAGGAGGTGGTGGGCCAGCAGCACGGGCTGGGCCTGCTGGAGATGGGTGTAGCCCGGGAGGTAGGCGTCGCCCGCCTCCTCGGCCCGGGCCCGGAGGGTGTCCTGGAGGGCCAGCACCCGGCCGACCACCGCGGCCAGGGCCCGCTTGGTCCACAGGCGCAGGTCGGTGGCCACCTGGTCGTTGCGGCTGCGACCGGTGTGGAGCTTGGCCCCGGCCGGGCCGGCCAGCTCGGTGACCCGGCGCTCGACGGCGGTGTGGATGTCCTCGTCGCTGGCCACGAAGGCGAAGGTGCCGGCGCCCAGCTCCTCTTCCACCGTGTCGAGGGCACCCAGCACGGCGGCCGCCTCGTCGCCGTCGAGGAGCCCGCCCCGCACCAAGCCCCGCACGTGGGCCCGGGAGCCGGCGATGTCGTCGGAGGCCAGGGCCCGATCGAAGGGGAGGCTGACGGTGAAGGCCAGCAGCTCCTCGGCCGGCCCGCCGGCGAAGCGGCCATGCCAGAGGGTCTTGCCGTCGTCCCCGTCGCCGCCGGCGGCGGCCATCAGTCCCGGTCCCGGAGGGCGCCCTGCCGGGCGGCCCAGGTCTCGATGCCCAGGCCCCACAGGCGCACGAAGCCGGCCGAGTCCTCGTGCCGGAAGGTGTCGGCCGCGTCGTAGGTGGCCAGCTCGTAGTCGTAGAGCGAGTGGTCGCTGCGCCGCCCCGTGACCTCGCACGACCCAGGCGCCAGGTGCAGGCGCACGTCGCCGGTGACGAAGTCCTGGCTGGAGTCGACGAAGGAGTCGAAGGCCTGCTTGAGGGGGCTGAACCAGAGCCCGTCGTAGATCAGCTCGGCGTAGCGGGGCTCGAGGCGGGCCTTCTCCCGGTCGAGGTCGCGCTCCAGGCAGATCGACTCCAGATCCTTGTGCGCCATGATCAGAGCCAGGGCGGCCGGGCACTCGTAGGTCTCCCGGCTCTTGATGCCGACCCGCCGGTTCTCGACCATGTCGATGCGGCCCCAGCCGTAGGCGCCGACGACCCGGTTGAGGGTCTCGATGACCTCCAGCATCCCGAGGCGCTCGCCGTCGACGGAGACGGGCATCCCCTGCTCGAAGCTGATGACGACGTCCCGGGGCTCGGTCTCGGTCGGCTGGGTGAGCAGCCACACGCCCGGGGGCGGCACGGCCCACGGGTCCTCCATCTCGCCGCACTCGATGGCCCGGCCCCAGAGGTTGTCGTCGATCGAGTACACCTTCTCCTTGGTGGCCACGATGGGGATCTGGTGGTCGTAGGCGTAGTGGATCGAGTCCTCACGGGTCATGCCCCAGCCCCGCACCGGGG
Source organism: uncultured Iamiaceae bacterium (assembly GCA_964643485.1). Taxonomy (GTDB): domain Bacteria; phylum Actinomycetota; class Acidimicrobiia; order Acidimicrobiales; family Iamiaceae; genus Iamia. The sequence continues at coordinate 1,962 of CAZXRA010000047.1, forward strand.
CCAGCACCTCGAGGTCGGGGGCCAGGGCCCGGGTCGACACCTCGAAGCGGACCTGGTCGTTGCCCTTGCCCGTGCAGCCGTGGGCCACGGCGTCGGCCCCGTGGTAGCGGGCCGTCTCCACCAGGTGCTTGACGATGACGGGCCGGGACAGAGCCGACACCAGCGGGTAGCGGCCCTCGTACATGGCGTTGGCCTTGAGGGCGGGGGCCACGAAGTCCTCGGCGAACTCCTGGCGGGCGTCGACCACGACAGCCTCGACGGCCCCGGCGGCCCGGGCCCGCTCCTTCACGACCTCCCAGTCGTCGGAGGCCTGGCCCACGTCGACGGCCAGGCACACCACCTCGACGCCGTAGTTCTCGATCATCCACTTGACGGCCACGGAGGTGTCGAGACCGCCGCTGTAGGCCAGGACGACGCGCTTGGGCATGGGATCTAACTTCCTTCTCGGGGGAGGCCGGCCAGGTCGCACAGGCGCTCGGCCAGTGCGGCCGCCGGCCCCGTGACGGGGCGATCGGCATCTGCGACCACGATGAACAGGGTGTCGTCGCCGGCGATGGTGCCGGCCACCTCAGGCAGGCCGGCCCGGTCGAGGGCGGAGCCGACGACGTGGGCCGAGCCCGGCGGGGTGCGCAGCACGACGATGTTGTCGGTGATGTTCACCTCGACCACCCAGTCACCGAAGACGCGGCGCAGGTGGTCGTCGGGGGCCCGCTGCTCGTGAGGCAAGGCGGGGATGGCGTAGGCCGACTCCCCGTCGCCGGTGCGGACCTTGATGGCCCCCAGGTCGACCAGGTCGCGCGACACCGTGGCCTGGGTGGAGGCAACTCCCTCGGCGGCCAGCAGGTCGACGAGCTGCTCCTGGCTGGTCACCCGGTGGGCGGCCAGCAGCTTGGCCACCAGGTGCTGGCGCTGGGTGCGGCCCATGCGGGGCGACCCGGCGCTCACGGCCGCACCCCCAGGAGCCAGGCCAGGGCCCCCCGGGCGGCGTGCAACCGGTTGGCGGCTTGGGGCCACACCCGGGATGCCGGGCCGTCGAGCACGTCGTCGGTGACCTCCTCGCCCCGGTGGGCGGGCAGGCAATGGAGGAACACGGCGTCGGCCGCGGCGCCGGCCATGAGGGCGGCGTCCACCCGGTAGGGCGCGAACAGGGGGCGTCGGGCGGCGGCCTCGGCCTCCTGGCCCATGGAGTACCAGGCGTCGGTGGACACCACGTCGGCCCCGGCCACGGCGGTGGCGGCGTCGGGGTGGACGTCGATGGTGCCGCCCAGGGCCCGCACCCGGGCCAGGTCGGCGTCGGAGGGGCCGTACCCCTCGGGGGCCGCCACCCGGACGGCGATCCCGGTCATGGCGCAGGCCAGGGCCAGGGAGCGGGCCACGTTGGAGAAGTCGCCCACCCAGGCCAGGGTGCGCCCGTCGAGCTTGTCCTCCTCCAGCAGGGTGAGGAGGTCGGCGATGGCCTGCAGGGGGTGAGCGGCGTCGGAGAGGAGGTTGACGACGGGCACCGAGCCGGCGGCCGCCATCCGCTCCAGCACGCCGTGGTCGAAGACCCGGGCGCAGATGACGCCGTGGTATTGCGACAGGGTGCGGGCCACGTCCTCGGCCGTCTCCCGCTGGTCGATGCCCACCTCCTCGGGCCGGACGTAGACGGGGTGGCCCCCGAGCTGCACCACGGCCATCTCCGTGGAATGGCGGGTGCGGCCCGACGGCTTCTCGAAGAGGAGGGCGGCCCCCCGTCCCTCCAGCACCCGGCGCAACGAGCGGTCGGAGGCCAGGGCGAGCACCTCTTCCAGCTCGGCCGCGGTCAGGTCGTCGATCTCCAACAGGTGACGGGTCATGCCGTGATCTCCTGGGTGGCGGCGACGGCGGCCAGGGCCTCGGCCACGATGGCCAGAGCCCGGTCGACCTCGTCCTCGGTGACGGTGAGGGGCGGGGCGAACCGCAGGGCGGTGGGGGTGACGGCGTTGAGGATCAGCCCCCGCTCCAGGGCGGCGGCCGCCACCTCCTTGGACGGCAGCCCGTCGAGCTCGGCGGCCAGGAGCAGGCCCAGGCCCCGCACCGAGGCCACGCCGGGCCGGTCGACCAGGCCGTCGGCCAGCCGGGCCCCCCGGGCCGCAGCGAGGGCGGGGACGTCGAGGGCCTCCATCTCGGCCAGGACGGCCCGGGCCGCGGCGGTGGCGAAGGGCTGGCCCCCGAAGGTGCTGCCGTGGTCACCGGGCTCGAACACCTCGGCTACCTCGGCCCGGGCCCAACACGCCCCGATGGGCACACCGTTGCCCAGGGCCTTGGCCATGGTGACCACGTCGGGCACCACGCCGAAGTGGTGGTGGCCGAACCAGCGGCCGGTGCGCCCCAGGCCCGTCTGGACCTCGTCGAACATGAGGAGGGTGCCGGTCTGGTCGCACAGCTCCCGCACGGCCTGGACGTAGGCCGTCGACGCCGGGTTGACCCCGCCCTCGCCCTGGAGGGGCTCGAGGAGGACGGCGGCCACGGTGGGGTCGAGGGCGGCCTCCAGGGCGTCGATGTCGTCCCAAGCGACGTGCCGGAACCCGGGGGGCAGGGGCTGGAAGGGCTCGTGCTTGGCCGGCTGCCCGGTGGCGTGGAGGGTGGCGAGGGTCCGCCCGTGGAAGGAGCCGAGGGCGGAGACCACGACGTGCCGGCCCCGGCCCCCGAACCGGCGGGCCAGCTTGAGGGCGCACTCGTTGGCCTCGGCGCCGGAGTTGGCGAAGAACACCCGGCCCCGGGGGCCGTCGCCGGTCCAGTCGTCGGCCCAGGCCGGGGTGCCCAACAGGCGGTCGAGGGTGGTGGCGACCTGGGGCCCGATCTCGTTGGCGAAGAGGTTGGAGGTGTGGAGGAGGGTGCGGGCCTGGGTGGCGACGGCCTCGGCCACCGCCGGGTGGCTGTGGCCCAGGCTGCACACGGCCAGGCCGGTGAGGAAGTCGAGGTACTCCCGGCCCTGGTCGTCCCACACCCGGGTGCCCTCGCCCCGGACCAGGGTGAGGGGCGGCGCCCCGTAGGTGGGCATGAGGGGCGGGGCGATGGCGGCGGCGGCGCTCATGGGGACGGAGCCTCCGCCGACCGGGTGACCATGGTGCCCACGCCGGCATCGGTGAGCAGCTCGAGGAGCAGCACGTGGGGGATGCGCCCGTCGAGGATGTGCGACGAGCCCACGCCGGCCTCCACCGCGTCGAGGGCGGCCTCGACCTTGGGGATCATCCCCCCGGCGATCACCCCGTCGGCGATGAGGAGGCGGGCCCGGGCCACCGAGAGGCTCGACACCAGTGACGCCGGGTCGGCCACGTCGGTGAGCACGCCGGGCACGTCGGTGAGGAAGACGAGCTTCTGGGCCCCCAGGGTGGCGGCGATGGCCACCGCCGCGCTGTCGGCGTTGACGTTGTAGGACTGGCCCTCGGCGTCGGCCGACACGGTGGAGATGACGGGGACGTAGTTGCGGGCCAACAGGGTGTCGAGCACGCCCCGGTTCACCCCGGCCACGTCGCCCACGTAGCCCATGTCGCCGGGCCGGGCCTCGGCCACGATCAGCCCGGCGTCCTCCCCGGAGAGGCCCACGGCCACCTTGCCGTGGTGGTTGATGGCCCCGACGATCTCCCGGGTGACCCGGCCGCCCAGCACCATGCGGACGATCTCCAGGGTCTCGGCATCGGTGACCCGCAGACCGTCGCGGAACTCGGGCTCCTTGCCCACCCGGGCCAGCATCTCGTCGATCTGGGGACCGCCACCGTGGACGACGACCGGCTTGAGGCCGACGGCCCGGAGCAGCACGACATCGGCGGCGAAGGAGTGGGCCAGGGCCGGGTCGGTCATGGCGTTGCCGCCGAACTTGATGACCACGGTCCGCCCGGCGAAGGCCTGGATGTAGGGCAGGGCCTCGACCAGGATGGCGGCGCGCCGGGCGGGGTCGACCTGGTCGACACCCAGCATCGTCTTGTCGGGGTCTCCTGCCTCCATGGTCCCAGTGTATTCACACTTCTGCATGTCCATGCAAGCACCGTCGAAACAGGGCGAGCGGGGGACGGACTACGCGTAGCGTGCCAGCGTGCCGCGGGACAACGAGCTCGCCAGCCCTGCTCGCCCGGCCGGCCGGGTCGCTGTGCCCATCACCCCCACCCCCTGAGGCCCCCGTGCCCCAACGCCCCGACCCCGGCCTCGATGCCCACTGCGCCGGTGCCGTGCTCCACCACCTCGGGTACGACGCCGACGACGTGGCCGAGCTGGGTGAGGGCACCTGGTCGCGCTGCTTCGCCTTCTCCGACGGCGACCGCGACCTCGTCGTCCGCATCGGGTCGACCACCGAGGACTTCGAGCGGGATCGCCACGCCGCCACCTTCCGCTCCCCCGCCCTGCCCATCCCCGCCCTCCTCGACCTGGGCTGGCACGACGATGTCGCCTTCGCCGTCTCCGAGCGGGTCCGGGGCACGCCCATCGAGCACCTCGGTGCCGACGGCTGGCGCGCCGTCCTCCCGGCCGTCCTCGACGTGGTCGACGCCATCGCGGCCGTGCCCCGCCCCGCCGACGGCGGCTACGGCCCGTGGAACACCGCCGGGCACGGCACGGTGCCCTCGTGGCGAGCCTGGCTGCTGGGGGCGGCCGACGACGACCGCGAGCCCCGGCTCCGGGGGTGGCGCTCCCGCCTGGCCGACCATCCCGAGGTGGCCCGGGCCCTGGACGCCGGGCTCGTCCGGCTCACCGCGCTGGCCGAAGCCGGCGAGGGCCGCCGCCACGTCGTCCACGGCGACCTGATCAACGGCAACGTGCGGGCCACGGATGGCCGCATCACCGGCGTCCTCGACTGGGGCTGCGCCGTGGACGGCGACCCCGCCCTCTCGGTGGCCGAGCTGGAGCTGTGGGCGCCCTGGCATCCCGGGCTCGCCACCGTCGACGTGCGTTCCGCGGCCCGGCGCCACCTGGAGGCCACCGGCGGCGACACCACCGACTTCGATGCCCGGGTCGACGCCGGGGCGATCTACCTGGCCGTGGCCGGCCTGTCCTTCGGGGTGGCCACCGGCGCCACGGCCACCGACCAGACGATGCTGCTCAACTGCCTGGAGCACTACCTCTGACCAGCGCTTCTGTCGGGGAGTGGGGTGTTTCTGGGGTGGCGGGGGTCGGTGGGGGCGACCATGGGGCGGCGGCCGGTGCCGGGGACGAGGGCCCAGTCGCGGTGGGTGCGGAGGGCGTGGTGGGCGTGGCAGAGGCCGTCGAGCTCGTCGAGGCGCGTATGGCGGGTGCGCCGGTACTCCACCCCGTAGGGGTGGTCATACTCCAAGACGGTGCCCGAGCAGCTGATGGCGGTGCAGACGGGGTTGGTCCAGAGCTTGGCGTAGCGCATGCCCTGGGTCGGGCCCCGAGTGAGTGAGGTGACGTTGGCGACGTCTTCGCCTCTGGTGATGATCAGCTTGACCACCGCGTCGCCGAGCAGCCGCCGGGCCGCGGAGACCGGGAAGGATCCGATGCCGGCCACCTCACAGATCTCGTCACTCTCCACGTGGCCCCGCCACAGTGCCTCGATGTCGATGCGCAGCAGTGCCAGGTGCTCCGGCGGCGGCAGGGTCGCTCGTCGTCGCCGCTGGCGGGACGACGAGCCCTCCGGATCACCATCAGGAGGCTGGGAGCCAGGACCATGGCCGGCATCAGTAGGGCCAGCGGTGGTCGTCGCCGGGGAGGCAGCAGCAACTCCGGCATCGGCTCCGGTGGCCGTTGGCCCGGCTGGCGTCGGTGTCCGACCCCGTCGCTCGTCAGCGGATCGCGCTCCGCCGCTGCTGTCGGTGGTGCCGTCGGCCCGGGCCGGGGATGCGCTTCCCTCGCGTTGGGGGTCGCGGGTGGGGGGCTGGTCGGCGCGGGCGGAACGGCGGGCCATGGCCACCGCGGCGTCGAAGGCCATGGTGTCGTGGGACTCACGCACCCCGCCGGGGGCCATGGTGCGGATGTGATGGGACAGGCAACGATCCAGCTCGGCCTCGACGATCGACACCAGATCCACCGGCCCCTGAAGGTGAAGGTGCCGGGACCCGTCGCTGGCCGTGTGCCGCGACAACCGCCGCGCCCGATGCAAGCGCCGATAGGTCGCATCAGGATCACGATCCGCAGCCGCCTTGATGCGCCCCGCCTCGGCCCGCAGGCCGATCATGTTGGCCGTCTTGGCCGTGGCGATCAGCTTGTCGGTGGCCGACGGATCGGCTTGGGCCGCGTCGGCGATCACCGACCCCTGATCAGCCGACACCTCCCCCCGAGCCATGGCCGACCGCAACGTCGGGTTGTCGGCCAGAGCCTTCCCCGTCGCCATCGTCGTCTTGGCCGCCGACAACGACGTCCCCGTCCGAGCAGCCAAAGCCTCCTCAGCCGAACGATGCCCGGACCGCTGCCACTCCCGCGACGCCGCCACCCGCGGCGTCAACAACGCCTTCGCCGCCGCAATGGCCCGCGCCTCCCGAACGAGCCAAACGTGCAAAAGCCCCGCCAAGCACAGCGGCACAGCCTCAGGAATAAGTTCAGAAGCCAGCGCAACGGCCCGTCGCTCGATCTCGGCGACGGCGTCTTCCAGTACGAACATGAGTTCGATATGCCCGGAGGGCTCCCACCCCAATCCCCTGGATCGGACAAGAACGCGTGACCCTTGGCACCGTTTGCGGATGCGCAGGATGACGTCCGAAAATCCCCCTCGACGGTCGCGGTACTCACCCCTGCCCGGCCGCCTCCCCGGCGCCCTCGCCCCACACGGCAGGCGGCCCGCTCAGGGTCGACCTCGATCCGGCCACCAGTAACGCATCCTCACGCCGGGCGAGGCCGCACGGATCGCCGTCGCCCTGTCCCACCTCGCCGCCGTGGTCCACTGGTCGCCCGCCCCCCAGGCCTCCGACGAGGTCGTGGCCCCACGAGGCCGAGTGGATGGCCGAGACCCTCGGCGACCGGGCCCGGGCCGGCTCCTAGTCGGGAGGCAGAGGCGGCGACCACCGTCCCCGCCGGCCCAGGTCGGGCGGGGACGGGGGCGTGCGAGGGGCCGGAGCCAGACCGGCCTTGACGAGGGCAGGCGAGGGCGGGTGGGTGCGCACGGTTCCTCCTGGGTCAGCGGGTGGCGGTGCTGGGGTGGGCCCGCCGGGAGCGCTCGCGGCCGACCTCGCGGGCCCGGGTGCCGGCCACACGGGCGAGAGCGGCGACCTGCCGTCGCTCCTTGGCCCGGAACGGTGTGCCGGCCCGACCGGCCACCAGGGCCAGGTCGACGCCCGGCAGGGGCGCCCAGGCCACGTCCTCGCCGCCGGTGGCCGCCTCACCACCGGCCCGGGCCCCCTGGATGAAGGCCGACAGCCACGCCTCGGGCGGGGCGGTGCCCGCCGTGGCTCGCACGGCGCCGTCGCCCAGGTCGACCACGGCGGCCCACTCGGCCCCGAGGGTGCGGCTCCCGTGGACGACCAGGGCCCGCAAGAGCTCCTCCATCGAATCGGCCCCGCAGATCATGGCCGCCGTCTCCAGGGCGTCGAGGCGGGGATCGCGCCCGGTGGCGTCGGCCCGCTTCACGTCCTCGACGGTGACCCCGTCGACCTCCTGGATCTCCTCGACCAGCAGATCGACCAGGGAGTCCTGGGGCAGGCGGACCACGAGCTCGTCGACGGCCACGCCGTCGCCCGTCTCCAGGATGTCGATGCCGACCACATCGCCCCGCACGGCACCGATGCGGCTGGCCACGGCACCCAGGGCACCAGGCCGGTCGGGCAGCCACACTCGCACGACGTAGGTCTCCATGGCCGAGAACCCTACGGAGGGGGTGTGAACGACGTGTTTCCGTGGCGGGAAGCGCCTGTTGCCAGGCCGCAACCTCTTGACCATGTAGTCAAGGAAGTACCCTGCGGGAGATGACGGACAGCGCCACCGCCGATCGCCAGCTCACGGCCCGCGGCGAGGAGCGGCGCCGCCAGATCATCGAGGTGGCCACCCGCCTGTTCGCCGAGCGGGGCTACCACCCCACCTCGGTGGCCGACGTGGTCGACGCCGTGGGCGTGGGCAAGGGCGTCTTCTACTGGTACTTCTCGTCCAAGGAGGCCCTCCTCACCGAGATCCTCCGGGACGGGCAGCTGGCCCGCCGTCGCCACCAGCGCGACGCCATCGCCGGCATCGACGACCCGGTGGAGCAGCTCGAACGGGGCATCCGGGCCGGCATGGAGTGGATGGCCGAGCACCGTGACGTCATCACCCTGATCCGCTTCGCCGCCACCGAGGAGCGCTTCGCCCCCGGCATCCGCAAGGGCGAGGACGTCGCCGCCGCCGACGCCGCCGGGGCCCTGCGCCGGGCCATCGACGCCGGCCGCATCCCCGAGGGCGACGCCGACCTGCTGGCCCGGGCCGTCGTCGGCGTCACCCAGCACCTGTGCGCCTCGCGCATCCACGCCCACCCGGAGGCCGACCCCCAGCCCGTGATCGACGCCGCCGTCCGCTTCTGCGTCGGCGGTGTGCTGGGGCGCCCCTAGCCCAGCTTGGTGAGGGCCCGCTTCAGGTTGCGGATGCCCTGGCCGATGCGCTGCTCGTTCTCGATGAGAGCGAAGCGGACGTGGCCCTCGCCGCCGGGCCCGAAGCCCACGCCGGGCGAGGTGGCCACGTGGGCCTCCCGCACCAGGAACGAGCAGAACTCCACCGAGCCCATCTCCCGGTAGGGCTCGGGGATGGGGGCCCAGGCGAACATCGTGCCCCGGGGGGGGTCCATCTCCCAGCCGATGCGGGCCAGACCGTCGCACAGGGCATCGCGTCGGCGCTGGTAGATCTCCTGCACCTCACGGGGATGGTCCTGGTCCTCGTTGAGGGTGACGGTGGCGGCGATCTGGATGGGCTGGAAGGCGCCGTAGTCGAGGTACGACTTGAGCTTCTGGAGGGCGGCCACGATCTCGGCGTTGCCCACCAGGTAGGCCACCCGCCAGCCGGCCATGGAGAACGACTTGGTCATCGAGTACAGCTCGACGGCCACCTCCTTGGCCCCCTCGGCCTGGAGGATGGACGGGGGCTGGAAGCCGTCGAAGCCCAGCTCGGCGTAGGCGTTGTCGTGGACGACGATGATCTCCTTCTCCCGGGCCAGGTCGACGAGGGCCTGGAAGAAGTCGAGGTCGACGCACGTGGTGGTGGGGTTGTGGGGGAACGACACCACCAGCACCCGGGGCCGGGGCCAGGCGCTGTCGATAGCCTCGGTGATCTCGCCGATGAGATCGCGATCACCGAGGCCCATGGGGATGTACTGCACGCCGGCCCCGGCGAACAGCGGCCCCCAGATGTGGATGGGGTACGACGGCGACGGCACCAGGGCCGAGTCGCCCGGGCCCAGCAGCACCCACATGAGGTGGCTGAAGCCCTCCTTGGCCCCGATGGTGGCCAGCACCTCTCGCTCGGGGTCGAGGGCCACGCCGAAGCGCCGGATGTACAGGTCGGCCACCGCCTCCCGCAGCTTGGGCAGGCCCCGGCTGGACGAGTAGCGGTGGTTGCGGGCGTTGTGGGCCGCCTCGGCCAGCTTCTCCACGGCGATGGCCGGCGAGGGCATATCGGGGTTGCCGAACCCGAGGTCGATCACGTCCTGGCCGTCACGCCGGGCCGCCACCTTCAACCCGTCGATGATGGTGAAGACGTACGGGGGCAGGTCCGAGATCCGGCGGAACTCCATCCAGGCACCCTACTGCCGCCATGATCAGGGCCATGGACGAGATCGACGTGATCGTGGAGATCCCCCGCGGCAGCCGCAACAAGTACGAGGTCGACCACGCGACGGGCCGCATCCGGCTCGACCGGCGGCTCTTCTCGGCCACCGTCTACCCGGCCGAGTACGGCTTCGTGGACCAGACCCTGGGCGAGGACGGCGACCCCCTCGACGCCCTGGTGATCCTGGACGAACCCACCTTCCCGGGGTGCGTGATCAGCTGCCGGCCCGTCGGCGTGTTCTGGATGGAGGACGACGCCGGCCCCGACGCCAAGATCATCTGCGTCGTCTCCGGCGACCCCCGCTGGGACCACGTCCAGGACATCAGCGACCTGCCCGACCACCTCACCAAGGAGATCGAGCACTTCTTCTCGATCTACAAGGCCCTGGAGCCGGGCAAGTGGGCCGACACCCGAGGCTTCCAGGGCGTCGAGGAGGCCCGGGCCGAGATCGCCGAGAGCCTCCAGCGAGCCGTCGACACCGGCTACCACACCTGATCGACCCGCGGTCAGGTGCAGGCCGTGACAGCCGCCTGCACCGTGGCCGGGAGACCGTCCAGGAGGCCACCAACGTCGGCGAGCTGATCGGAGGTGATCTGTCCGATCACCTCGTCGACAGCGCAGGACGTCGCGCCGGCCGGAACGCCGCTCGCCAGGAGCTGCAGACGCATCTGCGTCCGGATGAGAGGAAGATAGAAGACACCGACGAGCCCCGCCGGTTCGGTGGCGTCGACATCGCCCCCGGGATCGCAGGACCGCAGCTCCACGACGTCGCCGACCCGCCCGACCTCGGCCCCGGCCTCCGGACCGGCGGCTGCCCACGCCGTGAGCAGCTCGTGCATCCGGTCCGTGGCCGCAGCGTCGTCACCGGCCACGGCCGCCGTGGCGCACACCTTCCCGTCCTGCCGATAGGAGACGAAGGCATCGCCGCCCCAGTCGTCCAGGGCGAGCAGGGCGTCCACCGGCTCACCCCGGGCGGCCAGCAGCAGGTACCAGCTCAGGGGCCCGAAGGTGTCCTCGTCCAGCACCTCGGCCCCGTCGGGCGCCTCCACCTCGACGGCGACCTCCTCGGCCGCCTCCGTGCTCCGCACCGTGGGGTTCAGCAGCTCCTGCTCGGACGGCGGGTCGCGGAGGGCATCGTCGATGGCGCTCTCGCCCTCGCCGCTCTCCAGGTGGTCGACGAAGCCCCGGCCCAAGATGTACGGGGCGGTGAAGAGGGCCATGAGGACGGGAGAGACCTCCTCGAGGGCGTCGTTCGCCGCCTCGGCATCGGCATCGCTCTCCTCCTGGTAGACGTCTCGCTGCTCGTCCGAGAGCTCCTCTTCGACGTAGCGCTCCTCGATGCGGCTGGCGTCGCCCTCGGCCAGGGCGCGCAGGACCACCCAGTGAGCGAGCTCGGGATCGGACAGGCGCTCCAGGTCGAAGTGCTGGTCCTGGAGGACGTGGGTGAGCTCGTGGGCCAGGGTGGCCTCGACACCGGGCGTCACCTCGGTGCCCCGGACGTAGACCTTCTCCTCCTTCGGGGCGTAGTAGGCCAAGGAGCCGTCGCCGGCGAGGGCCGCCACCTCCTCCTCGAGGTCGATCTCGCCGTGGACCAGGCCCAGGGCCCGGAGGAGGGCGAGAGCGTCCTCCGCTTCCTTCTCGTCTGCGTCGGTCTCGGTCCCGGCGATCTGCTCCCGGTACTCCTCGGGGGCCAGGAAGGCCACCTCGACGGGATGGGCGAAGTCCAGGCCCCGCTCCTCGGCCACCCACTCGGCGATGGACGCCACCCGCGGGTCCCATGCCGCCGGGTAGGTCCGAGCCTCCTCGGCGTCGGATTCGGCCGCCGGGCGCCCGTCGTCCCCCGATCCGAGGACCACGACCAGGCCCACCGCCAGGGCGGCGATGACCAGCACGGCCACCCCGACGAGCAGGAGCGGCGACCGCCCGGAGGACGAAGGAGGCGGTGAGGGCGGCGGAGGCGTGGAGCTGCCCGGCAGTGACCACGCCGGCGGATCGAGAGGTGAGGCCACCATCGCCTCCCCTCGTCGGCCGGCTTCCTCCGCCGCCGAGACTACCGCCCTCCCGTCACGTGCGGAGGGCGGCCAGGAGCGCAGCACCCACGGCCCCGGCCCGCTCCCCCAGGCGCGCCGCCACGATGGGCACGCGGGGACGACGCTCGTCCCCCAGCAGGCGATCGCGGACCACGGATCGAGCCCGATCCAAGAACAGGTCCGCGTCTTCGGAGACCCCCCCTCCCAGCACCACGATCTCGGAGTCTAGGACGTTGACCAGGTTGGCCAGGCCCACGCCGAGCCAGTCGGCGTAGGTGTCGAGGACAGCGCGGGCCACGCTGTCCCCCTCCCGGACGGAGGCGACCACGTGCTCGCCTCGCACATCGGCCACGTCCCCGCCGGCGGCGACCACGAAGCCGGCGTCGGCGGGCGCCGATCCCGTGCGCACCGCCTCCCGGGCCAACCAGCCCATGCCCGAGCCCGAGGCGTAGCGCTCCCAGCACCCCTGTCGGCCGCACGGGCACTTCGGCCCGGCCGGGTCGAGCACCATGTGGCCGGGCTCGCCGGCGAAGCCGTAGGCCCCTCGCAGGATCTGGCCCTTGATCGTGATGCCGCCACCGATGCCCGTGCCCAGAGTGATGGTGAGCGAGTGGTTGCGGCCCCGGGCCGCGCCCCGCTCATGCTCGCCCCACGCCGCACAGGTGGCGTCGTTGTCGACCACCACGGGCAGGCCCAGCCGCTCCCCCAGCTCGGCCGCCAGCGGGATGCCGACCACGCCCGGCAGGTTGGGGCCGTACCGAAACGTCCCGGCCCGGTCGACCAGACCCGGCGCCCCCAACCCCACGGCCCGCACGTCGCGCCCGGCCGCCCGGGCCTCGTCCCGCAGCGAGGCGGCCAACCCGGCCAGGGCGTCGAGCACGGCATCGGTGCCGCTCGGGGTGGGGACGCGCTGCTCGGCCAGGGGCTCCGACCCCTCGTGGCCGGGGTCGAGGGCCAGGCCCAGCAGCTTGGTCCCTCCCAGGTCGAGGCCGATGACCAGGGGCGCGCCGGGTGAGCCCCCGGTCGGTGCGGCCACCGCCTAGTACCGCAGCAGGGCGCCGATGCGCCCGTGCACGTCGAGATCGACGTTGCCGGAGACCATCTCCACCTTGGCTCCCCGGGCCAGGGCGTCATCGATGGCCTCCTCCACCACGTCCTCGACGGCATGGAGCGAGGCGTCCTCGTCCCGATGGGGACGGATGGCGAGAAGGGCGCCGGTGGCCTGGCAGCGCCAGCCCTCCTGGTGGAAGGTGTCCGACACGATCATCTGCTCGATCCGGTTCTCGGCCAGGGCGGCCAGCACGTCCTCCAGACCGAGGACGGCCTTGCGCCCGGCGCCGACCGCGTCGAGCAAGCGGGTGACGATGGCCCCCTCCCGGGTGCGCTCGGTGGCCTCCTCCATGGCCGCCACGACCCGGGTGATCTCGGCGACGGAGGCCTGCGGGGTGACGGCGAGGCGGGGGCAGAGGCGGTCGCGCAGGTAGGGGTGGAGGGCGCCCTCGATCTCTCTGGCCATGTCGTCGGGCACGCCGAGGCAGAGGTGCTCGAAGCCGTGTTCCTGGTACACGGCGAAGGCCAGGGCCGCGGCTCGACGCACGTGCTGGGACGTGAGGGCGTCGACGTGGCCGGTGACGTCGCCCCTCTCCTTGTCGCCCCGGCTGTCGTAGTCACGGGCCGACTCGCCCCGGGCCTCGGTGTGCTCCACCAGCTCGTCCAGCTCGAACACGAACATGCGGACCCGCTGGCGATCGACCAGGAGGACCCCGAAGCGACGCTGCACCTCGGCGATGGCCTCGAGCTGGCCGAGAGCGGGCTGGTCGTTGACCACCACCCGGCTGCGCACCGACACCGGGAGGGGCACGACCTCCCAGAGGTCGTGTTCCGAGCAGGAGAAGAGGGCCAGGCCTCGAACCCGGGAGCGGTCGAAACCACCCTTCACGTAGCTCTCGATGCGGGCCAGGTCGCGGTGCACCGACGCCGTGCCGTTCGCCCGGCTCTTGGCGGCGCGGAGGACGGAGTCGAGCTCGTGATCCACGTCGCGCTGGGTCACGAGTCGACGTCCGTCGACATCGAGGTAACAGGACGTGACGGGCACGCCGTTCGTCCGGAAGCCCGTCAGGGTGCGCAACGTCGCATCGGAGATGGTGGTCACGTGGCTCCTCCTCGTTGTGGGGGATGGGCGCGCCGAACGACGACCCGGAGACGAGCGGGACCGCAGCCGGCCCGCCGCGCTCCGATCAGGAAGGCCGGAGGCTCAAGCGGGGGCGTGCGTTCCGCGTGCTCGATCACCCCACCCTACGCAGCCGGGGCACATTCTGCTGACGGAGGGCGATCCGCCTACCGGGCGGCGTAGCCAGCAGCGGCGGCCGCCGTCACCACGCCGACCTGCTCCGGGTCGGCGGCCCGAGCCCAGGCCAGGGCGTCGGGCGAGGCGGTGAGGACCACGACCTGGACGGCCGAGGCCGGGCCGGCCACGGCATCCAGGATGCGCTCCACCTCGGGAGCGGCCAGCTCGGCGAAGGGCTCGTCGACCAGCAGCGGGGCCGGGCCGGGGCCACCGTCGACGCAGGCCTCCCGCTGGGAGGCCATGCGGGCCAGGATGCGCCACGCCGCGGCATCGGCGTCGATCGTCGAGGCCACCGGGCCACCGGCGGCCCGCTCGGCCTGGATCCGCTCGAGTCCCTCCAGCTCCATGCGGGCCAGCACCACGCGGGCCTCGGCCTGGCCCAGGGCCCGGTCGGCCTCGGCCTCGGCCTCGGGCTCGGCCCCCACCGGCCCGCCCGCGGGCAGGAGGTGGGACACGGCCACGTCGAGGGCGGTCTGGGCATCGCGGGCCTCGGCCTCGAGCTGGACCAGGTCGACGTCCACCGGAGCGGCGGCGGGAGGGACCACGAGGGGCACCGGGGCCGGCTCCGCCTCGGCGTCGGCCAGCTCGGCCTCGGCCCGGGCGAGCTCGGCCAGGTCGTGGGCCAGGCGCTCGTCGGCCCCGCTCCCCGCGGCCAGGGCCTCCTCGGCATGGGCCAGATCTCGTCGCAGGTCGTCGCGCCGCTGGAGCAGGGCGGCCTGGGCGGCCCGGGCGCCGTCCTGGGCGTCGAGGCGGGCCAGCTCGTCCTCCACCTGCACCCGCTCGGCGGCGAGGGCTGCGGCCTTGCGGGCTGCGTCCTCCTGGCGGGCCACCCAGGCCCGGGCCCGGACCTCGACCTCGTCCCGGCTCAGGATCTCCCCCAGGGGCACGCCGACCTCGTCGAGGGCGAGGCGCAGGTCGGGCAGCGGATCGGTGGCGATGCGATCCCGCAGGGCGGAGGCCACGTCGTCTCCGGGGTCGGTGCCGAGCAGGTCGGCGGCCCGAGCCCGCAGGGCGGCCAGGGTCTCCCCCAGGCGACCTCGGGCGGCCTGGGCGTCCCACGCCACCGGCGCGGGGGCCCGGTGTTCGGCCTCGACCTGGGCCGCGGCCCCGGCGGCGTCGGCCTCGGCCCGGGCCACGGCCACCTCGGCCGCCACCAAGGCGCGGCGGGCCTCCGCGGGGGCGAGCTGCGACGGCAG
>CAZXRA010000048.1:0-9585 GCA_964643485.1 uncultured Iamiaceae bacterium
CGATGCTCATTCCCGAGCCGTGGCAAAACCACGAGAGTATGAACGACGACCTGCGGGCGTACTACGAATACCAATCGTGCCTGCTCGAGCCGTGGGACGGTCCGGCCTCGATGGCCTTCACCGACGGCACCGTGATGGGCGCCCTACTCGACCGCAACGGCCTGCGCCCCAGCCGCTACTGGGTCACCGACGACGACCTGGTCGTGATGGCCAGCGAGGTGGGCGTGGTCGACGTCGACCCGGCCCACGTGGTGCGCAAGGGGCGGCTGCAGCCCGGCCGCATGTTCCTGGTCGACACGGCCCAGGGCCGCATCGTGGGCGACGAGGAGATCAAGTCCACCCTGGCCGCCGAGCACCCGTACCAGGAGTGGCTGCACGCCGGCCTGGTGCCCCTCGACGACCTGCCCGACCGGCCCCACATCCGCTACCCCCACGCCGACGTGGTCCGGCGCCAGGTCACCTTCGGCTACACCACCGAGGATCTCAAGATCCTCATGGCCCCCATGGCCCGCACCGGCATCGAGGCCCTGGGCTCCATGGGCACCGACACCCCCGTCGCCGTGCTCTCCGACCGGCCCCGGCTGCTGTTCGACTACTTCACCCAGCTCTTCGCCCAGGTCACCAACCCGCCCCTCGACGCCATCCGCGAGGAGCTGGTCACCAGCCTGCTCGGCACCCTCGGGCCCGAGGCCAACCTGCTCGACCCCACGGCGGCGTCGTGCCGCCAGGTACTGCTGCGCCACCCCATCGTCGACAACGACCAGCTGGCCAAGCTGGTCCACGTCAACGACGAGGGCGACATGCCCGGCCTGCGCTCCGTGGTCGTCCGGGGCCTGTTCCCCGTGGCCGACGGGGGCGAGGGCCTCCGCCGGGCCCTGGAAGAGGTGCGGTCCGAGGTGTCGGCGGCCATCGCCGACGGCGCCCGCATCATCATCCTCTCCGACCGGGGGACCACGGCCGAGCTGGCGCCCATCCCGTCGCTGCTGCTCACCAGCGCCGTCCACCACCACCTGGTGCGGGAGCGCACCCGCACCCAGGTCGGCCTGGTCATCGAGTCGGGCGACGCCCGCGAGGTGCACCACATGTGCCTCCTGCTGGGCTACGGCGCCTCGGCCATCAACCCCTACATGGCCTTCGAGACCCTCGAGGACATGAGCAACCGGGGCGCCCTGGAGAACACCGGCCTCGACGAGGCCGTGGCCAACTACATCAAGGCCTGCGGCAAGGGCGTGCTGAAGGTGATGTCCAAGATGGGCATCTCCACCGTCGCCTCCTACACCGGGGCCCAGGTCTTCGAGGCCATCGGCCTGGGCCAGGAGCTGGTCGACGAGTACTTCACCCTCACGTCCAGCCGCCTGGGCGGCATCGACCTCGACGTCGTCGCCCGGGAGGTCATGGCCCGCCACGCCGTGGCCCACGCCCCCCGGCCCAGCGAGCGGGCCCACCGCGAGCTGGAGGTCGGCGGCGAGTACCAGTGGCGCCGCGAGGGTGAGCACCACCTGTTCAACCCCGAGACGGTGTTCAAGCTCCAGCACGCCTCCCGCTCGAAGCGGTACGACATCTTCAAGGAGTACACCCAGCTCGTCGACGACCAGGCCCGGCGTCTGGCCACCCTCCGGGGCCTCTTCGAGCTGAACGCCGGGGGCCGCACGCCGGTGCCCCTCGACGAGGTCGAGCCCGCCTCGGCCATCATCGCCCGCTTCTCCACCGGGGCCATGAGCTACGGCTCCATCTCGGCCGAGGCCCACGAGACCCTGGCCGTGGCCATGAACCGGCTGGGCGGCAAGTCCAACACCGGTGAGGGCGGGGAGGACGTCGAGCGGTTCGTGCCCCTGCCCAACGGCGATTCCAAGCGGTCGGCCATCAAGCAGGTCGCCTCGGGCCGCTTCGGCGTGACGGCGGAGTACCTCACCAACTCCGAAGACATCCAGATCAAGATGGCCCAGGGGGCCAAGCCCGGCGAGGGCGGGCAGCTCCCCGGCTACAAGATCTACCCGTGGATCGCCAAGACCCGGGGTTCCACCCCGGGTGTGGGGCTCATCAGCCCCCCGCCGCACCACGACATCTACTCCATCGAGGATCTGGCCCAGCTCATCCACGACCTCAAGAACGCCAACCCCTCGGCGCGGATCCACGTGAAGCTGGTGTCCGAGGTGGGTGTGGGCACCGTCGCCGCCGGGGTCTCCAAGGCCCACGCCGACGTCGTGCTCATCTCCGGCCAGGACGGCGGCACCGGCGCCAGCCCCCTCACGTCGCTCAAGCACGCCGGCGGCCCCTGGGAGCTGGGCCTGGCCGAGACCCAACAGACCCTGCTGCTCAACGGGCTGCGCGACCGCATCGTCGTGCAGGTCGACGGCCAGATGAAGACCGGCCGCGACGTCATCATCGGGGCCCTGCTCGGGGCCGAGGAGTTCGGCTTCGCCACCGCCCCGCTCGTGGTGTCGGGCTGCATCATGATGCGCGTCTGCCACCTCGACACCTGCCCCGTCGGCATCGCCACCCAGAACCCGGAGCTGCGCAAGCGCTACACGGGCCAGCCCGAGTTCGTGGAGAACTTCTTCGAGTTCGTGGCCGAGGAGGTGCGGGAGCTGCTGGCCCAACTCGGGTTCCGCACCCTGGCCGAGGCCATCGGCCACGTCGAGCTGCTCGACACCCGGGCCGCCGTCGACCACTGGAAGGCCTCGGGCCTCGACCTCACCCCCATCCTGGCCCAGCCCCGGTCGGCCTTCCCCGACCAAGACCTCCACTGCACCAAGACCCAGGACCACGGCCTCGACCGGGCCCTCGACATGGAGCTGATCGAGGCGTGCCAGCCCGCCATCACCGGCGGCGAGAAGGTGGTGCTGGAACGGGAGATCCGCAACGTCAACCGCACCGTCGGCACCATGCTGGGCCACGAGATCACCAAGGCCCACGGGGGGGCCGGCCTGCCCGACGGGACGATCGACATCACCTTCACCGGCTCGGCCGGACAGAGCTTCGGCGCCTTCGTGCCCCACGGGGTCACCCTCCGGGTGCGGGGCGACGCCAACGACTACGTGGGCAAGGGCCTCTCGGGCGGGCGCCTGGTCGTCCGCCCGCCGCACGAGGTCCACCCCGACTTCGTGGCCGAGGACAACGTCATCGCCGGCAACGTCATCCTCTACGGGGCGACAGGCGGCGAGGCCTACCTCCGGGGCGTGGTGGGGGAGCGCTTCTGCGTCCGCAACTCCGGCGCCACCGCGGTCGTGGAGGGCGTGGGCGACCACGGCTGCGAGTACATGACGGGCGGCAAGGTCGTCGTCCTCGGCCCCACCGGCCGCAACTTCGGCGCCGGCATGTCGGGCGGCATCGCCTACGTGTGGGACCCCGACCGGGTCTTCTCCGGCCTGCTCAACCGGGAGATGGTCGAACTGGAGCCCCTCGACGAGCTCGACCGCACCGACCTGGTCAGCATCGTCTTCCGCCACCGGGAGGAGACGGGTTCGACGGTGGCCGACCGCCTCCTGGCCGACTGGCAGTTCAGCGTCGACCAGTTCACCAAGGTGATGCCCCGCGACTACAAGCGGGTGCTGAACGCCATCAAGGCCGCCGAGGAGTCCGGGGCCGACATCGACGAGGCCATCATGGCCGCGGCAAGGGGCTGAGATGGGTGACGTCCAGGGGTTCCTGAAGCACGGCCGCGAGACGCCGACCCGCCGGCCCGTGCCGGTCCGCCTGCGGGACTGGAAGGAGGTCTACGAGCCCTTCGCCGACGACCACCTGCAGACCCAGGCCAGCCGGTGCATGGACTGCGGCATCCCCTTCTGCAACCAGGGCTGCCCCCTTGGCAACCTCATCCCCGACTGGAACGACCTCGTCTACCGCGACCGCTGGCGCGAGGCCATCGACCGCCTGCACGCCACCAACAACTTCCCGGAGTTCACGGGGCGGCTGTGCCCGGCACCGTGCGAGGCGGCCTGCGTCCTGGGCATCAACCAGGACCCGGTCACCATCAAGCAGGTCGAGGTGTCGATCATCGACCACGCCTGGGACGAGGGCTGGGTCACCCCGGTCATGCCCTCGGTCAAGACGGGCCAGCGGGTCGCCGTCGTGGGCTCGGGCCCCGCCGGCCTGGCCGCGGCCCAGCAGCTCACCCGGGCCGGCCACCAGGTCACCGTGTTCGAGCGGGCCGACCGCATCGGCGGCCTCCTTCGCTACGGCATCCCCGAGTTCAAGATGGAGAAGAGCCACCTCGACCGGCGCCTGGCCCAGATGGAGGCCGAAGGCACCGTCTTCCGCCCTGGCGTCGACGTAGGCACCGACATCACCGCGGCCGAGCTGCGCGACCAGTTCGACGCCGTCGTGCTGGCCGGCGGGGCCACCCAGCCCCGCGACCTCCCCATCCCCGGGCGTGACCTCGACGGCATCCACCAGGCCATGGAGTTCCTCCCGCCAGCCAACCGGGTGCAGGAGGGCGACCTGCTCGACTCGCCCCTCTCGGCCCGGGGCCGCAAGGTCGTCATCATCGGCGGCGGCGACACCGGGGCCGACTGCCTCGGTACATCCCACCGCCAGGGCGCGGCCAGCATCCACCAGTTCGAGATCATGCCCCGCCCGCCCGACCAGCGGGCTACGGCCACGCCCTGGCCCACCTGGCCGCTCATGTACCGCACGTCGTCGGCCCACGAGGAGGGCGGCGAGCGGGTGTTCTCGGTGAACACCGAGGAGTTCCTGGGTGACGACGACGGCCGGGTGCGGGCCCTCCGCTTCCACGAGGTGGAGATGGTCGACGGCCGCTTCCGGAAGGTCGAGGGCACCGACGTCGAGCTGGAGACCGACTTGGTCCTCTTGGCCATGGGCTTCACCGGTCCCGAGAAGGGCCCGCTGGTCGACGAACTGGGCGTGGAGCTCGACGCCCGCAGCAACGTGGCCCGTGACGGGGGCTGGGCCACCAACGTCGACGGCGTGTTCGTGGCCGGCGACATGGGCCGGGGCCAGAGCCTCATCGTGTGGGCCATCGCCGAGGGGCGGGCCTGCGCCGCCGCCGTCGACCGCCACCTCACGGGCGAGACCCTGCTGCCGGCGCCCGTCGTCCCCACCGACGCCCCCCTCCGCTGACCCGCGTCTCCGTTCTGAGCCAGGGAGGGGCCCAAAAGGGCGTCGTCCTGGCTCAGAACGGCACGCGGAAGGGCCCGAGATCCTTCTGAGCCAGGAGAGAGCCGAAAAGAGCGTTCTCCTGGCTCAGAACGGGGTGGGCCGGGGGGATCAGCCGGTCTTGACGACGACCGACTTGGCGATCTTGTCGCGCAGGGTCTGCTTCTTGGCGTCCCACAGCGGGAACAGGTTGTCGACCAGGCCGACGATGGGGCAGCAGCAGCCGGTGGCCACGAAGAGCAGGTTGCGCACCAAGCCCTGGTTGCCGCCGATGGGCTGGCCCGTCTGCTCGCCCACCAGGCGGAGGCCCGACTGCTTCATGCCGAAGCTCTGGCCCGTCGTCCCGGCCAGGTAGCCGTTGTAGAGGGCCCAGCCCACCGCGGCGACCTGGATCAGCGTGCCGAGGTACCAGAGGGGCCCGAGATCGGACCCGAATCCGATGCTGAACCCGTTGCCGATCGACGCGAGCACCTGGCCGACGAACCAGAGGCCGAAGAAGTCGATCACCCCGGAGAGGAGCCGGTCCTGCCACTCGGCGAGAGGGCCGGGCACGCCCGGAGGAGGGCCACCGGCGGGAGGGAAGCCACCGGCCGGGGGAGGGGGGAAGCCTCCGCCCGGTGGGGGCGGCGGGGGCATGTTGGACATGGCGACCTCCTGTGGTCGGCCGGAGCGTAGATCGTCGGCCCCGCCAGCGCGGCTGCCGCCCCTGTCGTCGGATGACATCACCACTCTGGATCACTTGAATCTCGCTCTGAGTGGCCGACAGGTGCCGGGCCTTCCTCTGCCCCGTTGTCGCACCCCGAACGGACGGACCCCACCTGTGTTCGACCGGATCAGCATCCGCAGCAAGCTCATCGCCATCGTGGCCGCCCCCCTGGCCGTGATCATCGCCCTGGCCGCGGTGGGCTTCGTCCAACGCCGGGCCGACGCCACCGCCACCCGCGCCGACGTGCGCCGGCTGGAGGTGATCGACGCCGCCCAGCTCCTCCAGCACGAGTTGCAGCGGGAGACGCTCTACAGCGTCATCTACCTGGCGTCCGACGGCCAGCGGGCGGCCCGGGAGCTGACGCAGCAGCGCCGGCGCACCGACGAGGCCGTGACCGGCCTGGAGCGGTCCGTCGCCGACTTCCCCGAGGACGAGGAAGGGGCCCAGAGTGCCCGGGCCACGCTGCGCCAGATGGAGTTCTCGGGGGGGACCCTGCGAGCCCAGGTCGACGCCGAGGGCCTGGACTGGCAGTGGGCCCTGGAGCTCTTCAACGGCATCGAGGCGTCGCTACCCCTCGTCGGCGAGGGCATGGTCGCCGCCATCAAGGACACCCAGCTCGCCGGCGGGGCCCAGAGCGTCGTGTCCCTCGGCGACTACGGCTCCTGGCAGGCCCGCACGGGCATCCTGCTGGCCGGAGCGGTGGAGGACGGGGGCTTCCCTGACTCCAGCACCGGGTTCGACGGCAAGGCCCGCTTCGACGACGCCGTGGAGAACGGCGCCGTCCAGCTCGCCATCGTGCGCTCCGAGGCGGCCCCGACCACCCGGGTGCAGTTGCGGAGCCACATGTCGGGGGGCGACTCCGCCTTCTACGCCGAGCAGGTCGAGGCCCTGTACGAGGCCGACGCCGAGGCCGTCGACACGCTGACCATCCCCCCTGACCGTTGGGCCCGGGCCGTGGTCGCCACCCTCGTCGAGCTGCGAGAGATCGCCACCACAGACGCCGCCGCCGGCCTCGTCCAGGCCCGGGACCGCCTCGCCGCGGCCGAGGATGCGGCCCGCCTCTACCTGGCCGGTGCCCTCCTGGCCGTGCTCCTCGCCGTCGGCCTGGCCATCGCCGTGGCCACCTCGATCGTCCGCCCGGTGCGGCGGCTCACCACCGCCACCGACCGGGTGGCCAGCGAGCAGCTCCCCAAGCTGGTCGAGGCCATGCGGAACCCGGCCGCAGAGGACATGGAGCAGCTCCGCCAGGGCATGGAGGCCCTCGAAGTGGGGGGTGGGCCCGAGCTGGCCCGGCTCACCCGCTCGGTGAACGCCATCCAGGAGGTGGCCGTCGACGTGGCCACCGAGCAGGCCACCCTGCTCCGCAAGGGGATCGGCGACATGTTCGTCAACCTGGCCCGCCGCAACCAGGGCCTGCTCGACCGCCAGCTCGCCTACATCGACGACCTCGAGGCGCAGGAGGAGGACCCCGACCAGCTCGAGCACCTGTTCAAGCTGGACCACATGGCCACCCGCATGCGCCGCAACGCCGAGTCGCTCCTGGTGCTGGCCGGGGCCGAGCCCAACCGGCGCCGGGGCCAGGCCGTGCCCCTCACCAAGGTGACGATGGCTGCCGTCGGCGAGATCGAGCACTTCCCCCGGGTCGAGCTCCTGGACGTGGACGAGGCCCAGGTGGCCTCCCAGGCCGCAGCGGACATCGCCCACCTGCTCTCGGAGCTCATGGAGAACGCCACCCAGTTCTCCCCGCCCGACACCCGGGTCGAGGTGGTGGGACACCGGGGCGCCGAGGGCTACACGATCTCCATCACCGATCACGGCATCGGGATGTCGGAGCAGCAGCTCGCCGACGCCAACGAGCTGCTGGCCCGGCCCCCGTTGCTGGGGTTGACCCTGGCCCGCACCCTCGGGTTCATCGTCGTGAGCCGGCTGGCGGCCCGGCACGAGATCACCGTGCGCCTCGTGCCCTCGCCCAACGGCGGGGTGACGGCCATCGTCATCCTCCCGGCGTCGGTCCTCGCCGCCGCCCCGGCACCGCTCCCCGAGCCCGAGCCGGACCCGCTGCCGGCCGGCTTCATCCCCAGCCCCTCGTCGATCCTGCCGCCGCTCGAGATGGGCGCCCCCTTCGCCACCGGCGAGCTCGACGACGCGCCCGCCACCCTCGCCGATGCTGTTCCCACCGGCCCGGCCTTCACCACCGGACTCGACCAGGTGGTGGCCGAGGAGGCGGCTGTCCTCCCCCTCGCCCCCCGGCGGGCCCCGGCGACTGGCCCACCGCCGGCCCCCCCGGCCGTTCCCACCGGACCCGTGGCCCACGTGGCTGTGCCGGCCGCGCCCACCGCGCCCGGCGCCCTCCCCACCCGTCGGGGCACACCTGTCAACGGCAACCGTCCCGTCCCGCCGCCGGCACCGACGCCGCCTCTGGCCCCGGTCGTCCCCGCCGCACCCATGCGGCCCGCCCCCGTCGGGGCTCCGGAGCCGCTGCTCCTCGAGGGGTCCGGTCCTCCCGGAGCCCTCGTCGGCGCGGAGGGGCGCACGCCGGCCCCGCCGCTCCCGACCGGTGGAGCGCGGCTCTTCGGCCCCTCGACCGGCAACGGCACCCATGGCCGCGCGCCCGTCCCTCCGGCGGCACCGACGAGCATGCCGACGACAACGGCCGCAGGACTGGTCCGGCGGGTGCCCCGTCGGGCCGGCGCGACCCGTGCCGTCCCCGGCGGGGACGGTGGGCGGGGCGGGGCGACCACCTCGACCCGTTCCCCGGACGAGGTGCGCTCCATGCTCTCGCGCTTCCACTCCGGCCGGCAGGCCGGCCAGGCCTCACCTTCCGGCCCGGCCTCATCCCCCGGCGGCCCCACCCCGCCGCCTCCCATCGCTGACGAGAAGGACACCTGAATGCAGCAGCAGCTCAGCACCGACGCCCGAAACGTGAACTGGCTCCTCACGAGCTTCGTCGATCGCGTCCCCGGGGTGAGCGAGGCCGTCGTGGTCTCGGCCGACGGCCTGCCCATGGCCGTCTCCCAGGGCCTCGACCGAGACGCCGCCGACCGCTTCGCCGCCGTGGCCTCGGGCCTGATCGGCTTGGCCTATGGGGCGGCTGGCCGCTTCGGCGGGGGACAGGTCACCCAGATCATCATCGAGATGGAGCACGCCTTCCTGTTCGTCACCGGCATCAGCGACGGGAGCTGCCTGGCCGTGGTGGCCGACGCCACCAGCGACGTCGGCCTGGTCGGCTACGAGATGGCCGTCCTGGTCGAGCGCTGCGGCGCCGTGCTGACACCCGAGCTGCGGGCCGAGCTCCAGGGGCTGCTGCCCCGATGACCACGCCCGGCGGGGACGGTGCCGGCCTCCGGGTCCGGCCCTATGCCCTGACGGGCGGGCGCACCCGCGCCCGCACCGACATCTCCATCGAGACGATCCTCGTCCTGACCGCGGCCGGCGAGGTCCGGTCCGAGCACCTGGGGATGGAGAAGGGCGACATCCTCCGCCTCTGCCGCGATCCCTCCTCCCTGGCCGAGGTCTCGGCCCATCTCCACCTGCCCCTCGGGGTCGCCCGTGTGCTCACCGGCGACCTGTGCGACGACGGGCTCCTCGACTTCAACCGGGAGGTCGCCGCCGGCGATCGCCCCAGCCTCCGACTCCTCGAAAGGGTGTTCGATGGTCTCCAGGCCCTCTGACCTCGGCGACGACGCCGCCAGCCGCGGTTCCGCTGCGCCCCTGCCGGTCAAGATCGTCATCGCCGGCGGCTTCGCCGTCGGGAAGACGACCTT
>CAZXRA010000049.1:0-13144 GCA_964643485.1 uncultured Iamiaceae bacterium
GCTGGAGATCCTCTCCGACTACCAGGTGTCGATCCCCGAGCTGGGCACGATCACGGCCAAGCAGATCCCGCTGGTGTTCCTCACCTCCAACGCCACCCGCGAGCTGTCCGAGGCCCTCAAGCGGCGCTGCCTCTTCCTCCACATCGACTACCCCGACATGGAGCGCGAGAAGGAGATCGTCCGGACCAAGGTCCCCGACATCACCGAGGCCCTGGCCGACCAGGTCGCCCGCATCGTCCGCTCCCTCCGCCAGCTCGACCTCAAGAAGGCGCCGTCGGTGTCGGAGACCCTCGACTGGGCCCGCACCCTCATGCTGCTGGGCGTCACCGAGGTCGACTCCGAGACGGCCACCAGCACGGCCAACATCCTGCTCAAGTACCAGAGCGACATCGCCAAGGCGGTCCGGGAGCTGGCCTCGGACCAGTCCGGCGTCAAGGCCTTCGCCCCGGGCCCGAAGTAGCTGATCGCTCCCATGAGCACCGACGGCTCCGTCACGGACACCGCCCGGGCCTCGGGCGAGGCCCTCCTGGAGCTGCTGTCGGGCTTCATCGTGGAGCTGCGTCAGGCCGGCCTCCCGGTCAGCCTGACCGAGAACCTCGACGCCCTCGAAGCGGTCAAGCACATCCCCCTGGACGACCGCAGCGCCTTCAAGTACGCCCTGGGCGCCACCCTGGTGAAGTCGAACGCCCACTGGCGGGCCTTCGAGACGGTGTTCGAGGTCTACTTCTCGCTGCGTGGGGGGCGGCCCGGCGACGACGACAACGCCGTCCTGGCGCCCGGGGAGATCGACCCCGATCAGGACGTGGAGGGGGGACAGCCGGGCCAGGGGCAGGGCGAGGGCAAGGGATCCGGGGGAGCGGGCGAGGCTCTCACCCCCGAGGAGCTGGCCCAGATGCTCTACCAGGCCCTGCTCAACGGCAACGACGCCATGTTGCGGGCTCTGGCCCGCCAGGCGGTGAAGCGCTACGCCGGGATGGAGCCGGGCCGGCCCGTCGGGGGCACGTACTACCTCTACCGCACGCTACGGAACCTCGACCTCGACGCCGTGCTCGACAAGCTCATGGAGCAGTCGCGCCAGAAGGCCGGAGAGGACGGCCAGGATCTGACGGCCTTGGAGGAGCGCCTGGAGCGCGACGAGTTCCAGAGCCGGATCGAGGGGCTGAAGCGCGAGGTCGAGGCGGAGATCCGGCGCCGGCTGGTGGCCGATCGGGGCGTCGAGGCCATGGCCCGGACGCTGCGCAAGCCGTTGCCCGAGGACGTGGACTTCATGCACGCCAGCCGGGACGAGATGGTCAACCTCCGCAAGGCGCTCTACCCGCTCACCCGGCGTCTGGCCGTGCGTCTGGCTCGCAAGCGCCGCCACGGCCGCAAGGGGGCCCTCGACTTCCGGGCCACCGTGCGCAGCTCCCTCAGCTACGGCGGTGTGCCCGCCGATCCCAAGTTCCGCTACCCCCGGCCCCACAAGCCGGAGATCTTCGTGGTGGCCGACATCTCCGGGTCGGTGGCCGCCTTCGCCCGCTTCACCCTGATGCTGGTGTACGCCATCAGCCACCAGTTCTCCCGGGTGCGGGCCTTCACGTTCATCGACGGGATCGACGAGGTGACGTCGTACTTCGAGGGCACCGAGGACATCAACGAGGCCATTCACCGGGTGAACACCGAGGCCGACGTGGTGTGGGTCGACGGCCACTCCGACTACGGCCACGCCTTCGAGGAGTTCTGGAACCGCTGGGGCCGGGAGATCGGGCCCAAGACCACGGTGATCCTCCTGGGCGACGCCCGCAACAACTACCACGCCTCCCAGTCGTGGGTGGTGAAGGAGATGCAGCACCGGGCCCGCCACGTCTACTGGCTCAACCCCGAGCCCCGGAACTACTGGGACACCGGCGACTCCATCGTGGGGGAGTACGCCACCCACTGCGACGGCGTCTTCGAGTGCCGCAACCTGCGCCAGCTCGAGCGCTTCGTCGACCACCTGGCCTGATCGGTTGTCGTCGGCCGAGGCTCAGCCGGTGCCTGATGGCTCTGATCGTGTTGTCGGTCGTCTCCGCGGGGGGCACGGTGGCCGCACCGAGGCTGTGGGACCGGCCCGTGCTGCTGGTGCTCCTCTCGCCCCGCCTGCCCTTCCTGGTCCACGCCTCGGTTGAGTCGCCCTGGTGGTCGATCATGCCCGTGGCCATGGCCCGCCTGGTGGTGGCCGATCCGCTGCACTACGTCTTGGGCCGGGACGGCGCCCCGACCTCGTGTCGCCGGGCCCGGACCTGGGCCCGCCGCCTCTCGGGGGCGGCGACGGCCGCCGCCCGCCTCCGGAGCGGCGCTGTCCATCGACTCGGGACCCATCGCTTCATGGCCCGGGCTCGCCGCGCTCTCACCCGCTCGGTACCCGCCCTCGTCCTGGTCCGCCCGATCGGCCGCCACCTGATGCTGGCCGGGGCG
Organism: uncultured Iamiaceae bacterium; assembly: GCA_964643485.1. Taxonomy (GTDB): domain Bacteria; phylum Actinomycetota; class Acidimicrobiia; order Acidimicrobiales; family Iamiaceae; genus Iamia. The sequence goes on from CAZXRA010000049.1 coordinate 2,437, forward strand.
TCCCGGTCCCGGCCGACCACGGTGGCCCTGGCCGACATGGCCGGCACCGCCCTCTACGTCGTCGCCGTGGTCGTGGGCTCCCACTCCTTGGCCTGAACGCCAGCTCGGAGCTCAGACCCGTCGTCGTCCCCGGGGAGCGGCTGTCGCCATCGACGCCGTCCCGAACAGGCTGGGTGAGGTGGTCCCCTGGGTCGCTGCGGTCGCCGCCACCTTCGATGTCTCCTTCGAGCTGAGCCCCTGGGCGGTCGGCCAGGGCCGCCCGGCTCACGCCGCGGGATCGGCGTCGATGGCATCCCCGAACAGGGTCGGTCGCTCGCCCGTGGTGCCCATCGTCGTGGCTGGTCGGTCGGGTTGGTTGGCGGGCCGGGAGTCGTCCTGGCGTGGTGGGTCTGATCGGTGGGCGCGCGGGGTCGCAGCTGTCGTCGGGGCAGCATCGACGCTCGAGGCAGAGCCGGGAGGGCGCTCGCCGGTCTGGGGCGGGTCGTGCCGCTGTCTCCTGTCGTTCTGGGTCGGTTCTTGGGGTGGCGGGGGTCGGTGGGGGCGACCATGGGGCGTCGTCCGGTGCCGGGGACGAGGGCCCAGTCGCGGTGGGTACGGAGGGCGTGGTGGGCGTGGCAGAGGCCGTCGAGCTCGTCGAGGCGGGTGTGGTGGGTGCGTCGGTACTCGACGCCGTAGGGGTGGTCGTACTCCAAGACAGTGCCCGAGCAGCTGATGGCGGTGCAGACCGGGTTGGTCCAGAGCTTGGCGTAGCGCATGCCCTGCGTCGGCCCCCGCGTGAGCGAGGTGACGTTGGCGACGGCTTCGCCCCTGGTGATGATCAGTTTGACCACCGCGTCACCGAGCAGCCGTCGGGCTGCGGAGATGGGGAAGGATCCGATGCCGGCCACCTCGCAGATCTCGTCGCCCTCCACGTGGCCCCGCCACAGCGCCTCGATGTCGATGCGCAGCAGGGCCAGGTGCTCCGGCGCGGGTTGGGCGGCCCGTCGGCGTGGGCGACGGGCCGGTGTCTCGGAAGGATCGGCCCCGACTCGCTGGGCCTGGCCGTTCTCGGCCGAGCGCGGCCCGGTGCTGTCGGTTGAACACTTCGGGGTGTCGGCGGTCGGTTGATCCGTGGCGGACCGAGAGGAAGAGGCACCAGGACGGGAGGTGTCGGGCTGAGGCGAGGCCGTGGGGTTCCCGGACCGTGCGCCGGTCACGCCCTGGTCGGCGCGGGCGGAACGACGGGCCATGGCCACTGCCGCGTCGAAGGCCATGGTGTCGTGAGACTCGCGGACACCACCGGGGGCCATGGCGCGGATGTGATGGGACAGGCAGCGATCCAGCTCAGCCTCGACGATCGACACCAGATCCACCGGCCCCTGGAGGTGGAGGTGCCGGGAGCCGTCACTGGCCGTGTGCCGCGACAAGCGCCGGGCTCGGTGCAAGCGCCGATAGGTGGCATCGGGGTCGCGATCGGCGGCGGCCTTGATCCGACCCGCCTCGGCCCGCAGACCGATCATGTTGGCCGTCTTGGCTGTGGCGATCAGCTTGGCGGTGGCCAACGGATCGGCCTGGGCTGCGTCGGCGATCACCGACCCCTGGTCCGCCGAGACCTCGCCACGGGCCATCGCGGAGCGGAGGGTGGGGTTCTCAGCCAGGGCCTTGCCCGTGGCCATGGCCGTCTTGGCCGCCGACAGCGACGTGCCGGTGCAAGCAGCCAGAGCTTCCTCGGCCGAACGATGCCCGCTCCGTTGCCACTCCCGCGATGCCGCCACCCGGGGCGCCAACAACGCCTTGGCCGCGGCGATGGCCCGTGCGGCGCGATCCAACCCGTCGTGCAGACGACCCGCCTCGCACAGCGGCACCGCCTCGGGATCAAGTTCGGAAGCCAACGCCACAGCCCGCCGCTCGATCGCAGAGACAGCCCCGGCGAACCCGGAAGAACGCATGCGAACAAGTGTGCGTAGGGGGTGCGACAGCGAGGTCACGGCAATGAGTGCCATGATCGGGCTCATGGCTGCCTACTGGCTCTACGACAACTGGCACCGGAGTCGGGCCCGGGTCCATCGCGCTTCATGTGTGTGGTGCAACGACGGTGAAGGCTTCCACGGCACCAGCGGCTCGACCGTGGGCCAGTGGCTCCCCTTCGACACGTACGCCCAAGCCGCCGGAGCCGCAATGGATGCCGGCCGCACCGACACCGCCGACTGCCCCAACTGTCAGCCCGCGACGTCGAACTGATCCACGACGCATCAGCCACTCCGCGGGCTCGTCGCTAGCCTGGCGACGGGCGAGCGAAGGGAGCGACGATGACCGACAGGGACACTGCCGTCGACCGACCGCCCGTGGTGCTGGGGCCGGGCGAGGGGCGGGCCTATCCCATGGGGCCCCTCTCGGCCGTCTTCAAGGCCGACGGGGCCGAGACGGCGCATCGGTACTCCATCTCGGAGTGGTGGCTCGACCCGCAGACCAAGGGCCCCGGCCCACACAGCCACCCGGAGGACGACGTCTTCTACGTCATCGCCGGCACCCTGAACATCATGGTCGGTACCGAGTGGACCGAGGCGCCGACCGGGTCGTTCGTCCTGGTGCCCGGCACCGTCACCCACGACTTCGAGAACCGGGGCTCGGAGCGGGCCGGCATGCTCAACGTCTCGACCCCCGGTGACTTCGAGCCCCACATGCCCGGCATCGCCCAGTGGTTCGTCGAACGCTCCCCTGAGGACGCGCGCACCTGATCCCTGACGGCGACAGGGCGGGCCGTCAGCGGCTGCGGCGGGTGCCGCCCTGCTCCGACAGGAGGAGGGCCGACTCCACCAGGCCCGTGTGGGAGAAGGCCTGGGGGAAGTTGCCCAGCATCCGCCCCGCCACCGGGTCCCACTCCTCGGCCAGCAACCCGACGTCGTTGCGGAGCCCCACCAGCCGCTCGTACAGGGCGGTGGCCTCGGCGCCCCGCCCCATGAGGCACAGGGCGTCCACCAGCCAGAACGAGCACAGCAGGAAGACCCCCTCGCCGCCGGGCAGCCCGTCGTCGGTGTGCTCGGGCCGGTAGCGCAGCACGAAGCCGTCCTCGGTCAGTTCCCGCTGGACGGCCTCCACGGTGGCCACCACCCGAGGGTCGTCGGGAGACAGGAACCCCACCAGGGGGACCATCAGCAGGCTGGCGTCGAGGGCCGTCGACCCGTACGACTGCACCAGCACCCCCCGGGCGTCGACGCCGTGGGCCAGGACGTCCGACCGGATCTCCTCCCGCAGGGCCCGCCACCGAGCGACTGGCGCATCGAGGTGACCGCGGTCGGCCCACCGCAGGGCCCGGTCGACCGCCACCCAGGCCATCACCTTGGAGTGGGTGAAGTGCTGGCGCTCCCCCCGCACCTCCCAGATCCCATCGTCGGGCTGGCGCCAGATGCCCTCCAGGTGCTCCACCAGGGCCGTGGCCAGGGCCCACGTGTCGCCCCGGTGGTCGCCGACCCCGGCCTCGGCCGCCTGGTGGAGCGAGTCGAGCACCTCGCCGTACACGTCGAGCTGGAGCTGGGCATGGGCGGCGTTGCCCACCCGCACCGGCCGCGACCCCTCGTAGCCCGGCAGCCAGTCCACCTCCCACTCGGGCAGGCGGCGCTCGCCCCGGGCGCCGTACATGATCTGCACCTGGTCGGGCCGGCCGGCGACGGCCCGCAACAACCACTCCCGCCACGCCGCCGCCTCCTCGGTGAAGCCGGCCTCCAGGAGGGCGAGGAGGGTGAAGGTGGCGTCCCGCAGCCAGCAGTAGCGATAGTCCCAGTTGCGGGGCCCGCCGATCAGCTCCGGCAGGGACGTGGTGGCCGCGGCCACGATGCCCCCGCTGGGGGCGTAGGTGAGCCCCTTGAGCACGGTCAGGGACGACACGACGACGTCGGCCCATCGCTCGGGTCGACGGCACCGCCCGCTCCACGCCTCCCACCACTCGGTGGTGCGCTCCACGCTGCCGGCCACGTCGGAGAGGGCCGGGGTGGGCTGGGTGGACGGGTGCCAGGCCAGCTCGAAGCCGACCGACTCGTCGGCGGTGAGGGAGAAGTCGGCGACGTGACGCCAACCGTCGGCCACCACGGGCACCGGCGACGACAGCAACAGGGCGTCGGGCCCAGCCACGAAGCGCAGGTGGCCGTCCTCTCGCCGTACCCACGGGACGATGGAGCCGTAGTCGGTACGGACCACGAGCTCCATGCGCAGGGGCACCCGTCCGCTGACACCCTCCACGAGTCGGGCCACCTGGAGGGTCTGGTCCCGCACCGGCATGCAGTCGACCACCCGAACGGAGCCCTCGGCCGTGTGGAACAGGGTCTCCAGCACGAGGGTGCCGGGCCGGTAGCGGCGTTCGACCCGCAGCACGGGAACGGCAGGGGCGATCAGCCAGCGGCCGTGCTCCGGGGTGCCGAGCAGGGCGGCGAAGCAGGCGGGGGAGTCGAAGCGGGGGAAGGTCAGCCAGTCGATCGACCCGTCCCGGCCCACCAGGGCGGCCGACTCGGTGTCGGACAGGAGGGCATAGTCCTCGATGGGGGAAGGCACGGCGCCCCTTCGTAGCCGCTCGCCCCGCCCGCCGCTCGCCGTCGAAAGGTCGATCTGCCACCGATGAGGTGGAGGATCCACTCTTCGATGGGATGACGGCCGCCCCGAGGGCACGGCGTCTGGCAGGCTGGCTCGGTGATCGCGCCCGGATCCCCCCCGCGCCCCGCCCGCCGCCTCCTCGGGACCGCCCTCCTGGCCGCGCTGGTGGCCCTGACCGGGCTGATGGTGGTGCCGGCAACGGCGATGGCGGCCGAGGAGCCGCCTCCCGTGGGCTCGCCCCGCATCGTCGGCGGTGCGGTGGCCCCCAACGGGGCCTGGCCGTCGATGGCCGCCGTCCTCCGCAACGGGGGCTTCCGCTGCGGCGGCACCGTGATCGACCCGTCCTGGGTGCTCACCGCAGCCCACTGCGTGCACGACAGCCTCGGAGCCCTCATCCCGTCGGCGCAGCTCACCGTGCGCACCGGCTCGCAGCAGCGCAGCTCCGGCGGCACCGTCCACCCGGCCGACGAGCTGCGCGTCATCGACGGCTACACGCCCGACCCGGACGAGCACCGCGACGTGGCCCTGATCCACCTGGCGACCCCGACCAGCGCCCCGGCCCAGCCCCTCGTCGCCGCGGGGGCGACGTTCGCCTCGGGCACCTCCGCCGTGGCCACGGGGTGGGGGTCGACGTCCGGTGGTGGCTCCATCGTCCAGGATCTGCGCCAGGTCACCATCCCGATCATCAGCGACCAGCAGTGCCGCGACGCCGGCTGGGGCTCGGCCATCATCTCGTCGTCCATGCTCTGTGCCGGGGTCTGGCCCGACGGCAAGGACACTTGCGCCGGCGACAGCGGCGGTCCCCTCCTCGTCAACCAGGGAGGGACGTGGCTCCAGGCCGGCATCACCAGTTGGGGGGCGGAGGAGTGCGGCGACCTGCCCGGGGTCTACGCCGAGCTGGGCACCTTCTCCTCCTGGGTGCGATCACAGATCGGCTACTACGGCCCCCACTCCGGCCCCGTCCCCTTCGTGCAGTCCATCTACCGCGACCTCTTCAAGCGCGACCCCTCCGGCTCCGAGCTGCTGAACGGCGTGGCCGCCCTCAACGGCGGGCAGACCCCGGCCGCCTTCGCCACCAACCGCATCACCACGACGAGCTACCGCACCCGGATGGCCGGCCTCACCCGCCTCTACCGGGGCTTCTTCCTCCGCGACCCCGACACCCCCGGCATGCAGTACTGGTGGGGCCAGGTCATGGGCGGGCGCACGCTGTGGACGGTGTCGGACTTCATGGCCGTCTCCAACGAGTTCCGGAACCGCTACGGCCACCTCGACAACGCCGCCTTCGTCGACCTCGTCTACCAGAACGTCCTCGAACGGGCCCCCGACCCCAGCGGCGCCGCCTACTGGAAGGCCGAGCTCGACTCGGGCCGGCGCACGAGGGGACGGGTGATGTTGGGCTTCACCGAGTCGCCCGAGTACGTCAACAAGACCCGGGCCGAGGTCGACGTGATCATCACCTACTTCGCCCTCCTCCGCCGGGTGCCCTGCGCCTGCGAGATCGATACGTGGAAGGTCCAGCCCACCTCGGCCCTGGTTGCCGATCTCCTCGGCAGCGACGAGTACGACCAGCGGTACTGACGGCTGATGGCGCCTAGGAGCGCAGGCTGCGGCCGCCGCTGAAGATGCTGCGCCCCCGCCGGGCCTCGTCGTCGTCGACGGGCGCCGGGGGTTCGGGGAGACGGACGGGCACGCCGGCCAGGGCGTCGAGCACCAGGTTGAGGGAGATGAACGGGTCGTGGGCCAGCTCGGCCGCGTCGACCGGGTCGGGCTCGCCCACCCGGCCGGCGGCATCGAAGCTGAGGGCCTGCCCGGCCCGGGCCCGGCGCCCGGCCTCGCCGTTGACGCAGATGTCGACCTCGCCCCGGAGGACGATGACGATCCCGGCACCGCCGCGAGCGTCGAAGAGCACGGTGCCCCGCCGGACCACGGCGTTGACGCTGCCGTGGCCGAGGTCGACGCCGAGCGAACCGGCCTCGGCCCGGGCCCACAGGGCACCGTCGCCCACGGTGACCAGCGGGGCCTCGTTGTCGCTGGGCCGGATGTGGGCGTCGGTGGTGGGGGCGCGCCGCACCACCACGTCGGGAGCGAGGACGTCCTCGGACAGGTCGGGCATGGTCGTCTCCTGCGGGCGAGGGGAGCAGGCGGCCGGCGCGACCCCCTCGATCGGTGTGTCGAGGAACCTATCGGCCGCCGGGACCGGCGTTGGACCCTCCGCGGTCAAACCTGCATGGCGGCCGAGATCTCGTAGTCGCCTTCGGGCTGGCGGGCCGGCAACCGGCGGGCGAGGGCGGCCTCGATGGCCGGGGCCAGCCGCTCCCGCTTGGCCGCCTCGACCTTGTCGGCCCGGGCCGCGAAGTCGGGCAGAACCTCGGCCGCGAACAGCTCCAGGCTCTCGCAGATGTGCTCGTGGCGGTTGTTGCCGGCCTGGGCCACGAAGATCACCTGGTCGACGCCCACGTCCTCGTAGGCCCGCAGGAGGTCGCGGATCTGGTCCGGCGTGCCCACCGCGCCCCGCAGCGAGCCGATGCCGTTCTCCTCGATGGTCGCCCCCAGGTGGCCGCCGGTGCCGGCGGCGATGGTGCGGTCGAAGCCGAAGGCCGAGCGGTTCTCCTGGAACTCCTCCCAGATGTTGGTGACGCCGGGCTTGTGCCGGCCGAAGGCGTAGTAGTGGAGCAGGGAGAAGCCGAAGAAGTGCCCGCCGTCGAGGCCCCGCTCGATGGCCGTCTCCTCGTCGTCGTGGCACATGAAGGGGAGGACGACGGCCAGGTTGGCGTTCACGTCGAACCCGGCGGGGACGCAGGCCTCGGAGGCCAGGGTGGCGTAGTAGTCGTCGACCCAGTGCTTGGCCTCGTCGGGGTTGACGAAGCTGAACGACAAGGCGCCGATGCCCTTCTCGGCGGCCAGGTGGATGGTCTCCTTGCGGCTGCAGGCGACCCACAGGGGCGGGTGGGGCCTCTGCCGGGGCTTGGGGACCACGTTGCGGGGCGGCATCTTCAGGTGCGCGCCGTCGATGCCGCCGAAGGGCTCCTCCACCATCATGCGGGTGAGGGCGTCGAGGGCCTCGGTCCACTGGTCGCGCTTGGTGGCCCGGTCGATGCCGAAGCCGCCCAGCTCGGCCTCCGACGACGACTCGCCCGTGCCCAGCTCCACCCGCCCGTTCGACAACAGGTCGAGGGTGGCGGCCCGTTCGGCCACCCGGGCCGTGTGGTTGAAGGCCTGAGGGAGCTGGACGATGCCGTGGCCCAGGCGGATGCGGGATGTGCGCTGGCTGGCCGCGGCCAGGAACACCTCGGGGGCGGAGGAGTGGCTGTACTCCTCGAGGAAGTGGTGCTCGACCTCCCACACGTAGTCGAGGCCCAGCCGGTCGGCCAGTGCGACCTGGTCGAGGGCGTCCTGGAGGAGCTGGTACTCCGCGTCGGGCCCCCAGGGCCGGGGGAGCTGGTGCTCGTAGAAGATGCCGAAGCGCATGGACGGCATCCTTGCACGCACCCTGCACCTTTCTCGGCCTCGGGCGGGTGGGAGGATGCGGGCATGAGCCCGCGATCGTTCCTGCTCACCGACGCCCTCGCCGCCTACGTGCACGGCCACAGCGAGCCCCTCGACCCCGTGGCCCACCGCCTCGTCGACCGCACCCAGGCCCTGGGCGCGGTGGCGGGCATGCAGATCGCCCCGGACCAGTCCGTCCTCCTCGGGATCCTGGCCCGCATCACCGGGGCCCGGCGGGCGGTCGAGGTGGGCACCTTCACCGGGCTCTCGGCCCTGGCCGTGGCCCGCAACCTGGCCCCCGGCGGCCGGCTCGTGTGCTGCGACGTGAGCGAGGAGTGGACGGCCATCGCCCGGGAGGCCTGGGCCGAAGCCGGGGTGGACGACCGCATCGACCTGCACATCGCCCCGGCCGTCGAGACGCTGGCCGGCGACCTCTTCGGTGACGACGAGCCCGTCGACCTGGCCTTCGTCGATGCCGACAAGGAGGGCTACATCGCCTACCACGACGCCCTCGTCCCCCGCCTCCGCCCCGGCGGGGTGCTGGCCGTCGACAACACCCTGTGGGGCGGCGCCGCCGTGGATGCCGACGAGGCCGACGCCGCCCGCACCGCCATCCGGGCCTACAACGACCACGCCCTGGCCGACGACCGGGTGATGACCGTCCTCCTGACCGTGGGCGACGGCGTCACCCTCAACGTCCGGGTGTGAGTCAGCCGACCTCGTAGACGGCGGTGATGCGGTCGTCACCGACGTAGGGGCCGCAGAGGACGCAGGGATTCACCGGCACGCTGCTCAGCTCGATCGGGGCCAAGTCGAGGACGCCGGGGTCGAAGGGTACGCCGGCCAGGGCGAAGGCCTCCTCGAGCTGGTTGCGCACGTTGGGGTGGAGCGAGACGATCACCTGGTCGCGCTCCTGGAGCACCTTGGCCAGGGTGGTGGTCGACCCGGCGTCGGGGGCGTTGGAGACGACGTAGGGGCCGCCCGGGACGCCGGGGAGGGTGATGCCGGCCGTCGCATCGGTCCTGGCGACGACGAGGAAGCCGTCGTCGTCAGTGGTGATGGTGTCGAGGATGACCCCGAAGGGGTTCAGCCCGGCGACGGGCACGAGGACCAGGTCGGCCCAGACGTCGTCGGCCAGGCCCGTGAGAGCGGAGGCCACCTCCGCCTGGATGCGCCCGGCCGCGCTGTCGGGATCCTCCGCGTCCCACGTCTCGGTCCACCACGTCGAGAACGTCTCCTCGTCGACGTAGGTCCAGCACACTCCGGTCGTGGAGACCATGGGCTCCTGGTCCCACGTCCCCAGCGGCGCCCCGGTGGCGAAGGGTGGGTCGGGGAGGACGCCGTGATCGACCTCGGCCGCCACACCCACCGCGCCGGGATCGGCTTCGACCCCGATGTGGCAGTCGGCGAAGGGCCACGGCGGGTCCATCGTGAAGTCGAGCTCGATGCCGGTGAGATCGACGTCGAGGAGCAGGGCGCCGTCGGGATGGGCGCTGCCGGGGGCCACCACGTCGATCGTGGCGTCCACGTCGGCCGCCACCGCCACCGTCTTCGGGGGGCCGAAGGGGCCGGTGGGATCGGAAGCCACGTCGTCGAGAACGGCCTCGACGACGGTGTCCAGGTCGTCCTCGATGGCGTCGAGTACCGGCCCGTCCAGGGCGGTCACGTCGACGCGGAGACCGAGCGCGTCCTCGGTGACCAACGGAGCAGGCGTGGCCCCCGCCGGGACGGGAGCCAGCAGGGCGACAGCGACGAGAGCAGCCCCCGTCGTCGCACCGAGCCGAAGGAAGGGAGAACGCCGCATCATGGGGGGCAGCGTGCCCGGGCCGCGTTGCCATCCATGCGCGGTTTCGGATAGCACCCCCGCCGGGACTCGAACCCGGGGCAACGGTTTTGGAGACCGCTATGTTAGCCACTACACCACAGGGGTGAGGGCAGCGTAGCGGGCCCGCCGAGGCGCTCCGAAGTCGGTTCCGGCCGGTTGACCAGGGCCTCCGTCACATGACGTGGAGGCCGCACTCCGTCTTGTCCTGGCCCCGCCACCGGCCGGCCCGGGCGTCCTCGCCCTCGGCCACCTTCGAGGTGCAGGGCATGCAGCCGATCGACGGGTAGCCCTGTTGGGTGAGGGGGTTGACGGGCACGTCGTGGTCGGCGATGTAGCCCTGGACGTCGAGGTCGGACCAGGTGGCGATGGGGTTCACCTTCACCAGCCCCCGCAGGTCGCGCACCACGATGGGGGCGGTGGCCCGGACGTCGGCCTCGGCCCGACGCAGGCCGCTCATCCACGCCGCCTTGCCGGCCAGGGCCCGGTCGAGCTGGCCCACCTTCACGGCCGAGCAGCAGTTCTCCGGGTCGACCTTCCAGAGCTCCTCGTCGTGGTGGGGGACGGTCATCATGCGCAGGTTCAGCCCGTAGCGCCGGCGCACGCTCTCCACCGTCTCGAGCGTCTCGGGGAAGTGGTACCCGGTGTCGATGAACACGACCTCGATGGCCGGGTCGGCCTTCACCGCCAGATCGATGAGCACGGCGTCGGTCATCGAGGCCGTGAGGCACAGGTGGGGGCCGAACGCGTCGACGGCCCAGCGGATGATCTTGGATGCCGGGGCGTGCTCGAACTCGGCGTTGAGCGCGAGGAGCTCGTCGTCGGTGTAGGTGT
>CAZXRA010000050.1:0-8491 GCA_964643485.1 uncultured Iamiaceae bacterium
GGGTGTCCTGGCCCATCACCTCAGCCAGGGCATCACGGCACGCCCCCATGAGGGTGAGATCCTGGCTCACAGCGGGCTCACGAACACGAGGTCGGGATCGAGGGCCGGATCGGCGGCCGGCTCCCGCAGGACCGACTCCAGGAGGGCGCGCGCCGCCTCGCCCTCCCGGGCCCGCACCTCCTCCAGCTCCCGGGGCTCGGTGCCCAGCGCGACCAGGGCCTGCTCGAGGACGACGAGGGGATCGCCCTCGGTCGCCGGGCGCCGCAGGTCGCCCTCGTAGTGGGGCCGCAGGCGGGCGACGTGGGCCTCCAGCAGGGCCGGGCCCTCGCCCGCCCGCACCCCGTCGAGGAGGGCGGCGGCCGCGGCCGTCACCGCCTCCACGTCGCTCCCGTCGACCCCGCGGGCGGGCATGCCGTAGAGGTCGCCGTAGCGGACCACGTCACCCACCCGGGTGTGCTCCTGCCGGGACGAGAACTCGGCCCAGCCGTTGTTCTCGCACACGAACAGCACCGGCGCCTCCCACAGGGAGGCCAGGTTCATCGACTCGTGGAAGGCCCCGTTCTGGGCCGCCCCGTCCCCGAAGAAGGCGATGGTCACCGCCCCCTCGGCTTGGGCCAGGGCCGCCCCCACGGCGATGGCCAGGGTGCCGCCCACGATGCCGGTGGCCATCACCGCCCGATCGTCCATCAGGTGCATGGTCCCGCCCCGCCCCCGGCACAGGCCGCTCTCCCGACCGGCCAGCTCCGCCATCAGCTTCCGGGGATCGGTTCCCGCGGCGAGGAAGTGCCCGTGGGGGCGGTGGCCGCTGAAGACCCGATCGTCCTCTCCCAGGCACGAGACCACGCCGACGGCGACGGCCTCGGCCCCGATGGAGAGGTGGAGGAGGCCGGGCAGAACCTGCCGGGCGTGGCCCTCGGCCACCGCCTCTTCGAAGGCCCGGATCCGGACCATCCGGGCGAAGGCCTCGTGGAGGGCCCCTCGGCGGTCAGGCGCCATCGGGCTTCTCGTCGTCGGGACCACGCCCGCGCCCGACCAGGGCCAAGAGCCGGTCCATGCGGCCTCCCGAGCCCTGGAGCAGGGTGCGGCGCCGGGCCCCCGCCCCGGCCAGGGCCGCGATCAGGACCAGCCCGGTGAACATGCTCGACGAGAACGCCGGGGCACTGGCCAGAGCGAGGCCGAGGATCCCGGTGCCCAGCATCAGCACGGCGACCACCGTCCCCCAGGCGTTGAAGCGACCCCCCTTGAACTGCGTGGCCCCGACGAAGGCGGCGGCGAAGGCCGGGAGGAGGTAGTCGGTGCCGGCCGAGGTGGATCCCGACGCCAGCTGGGAGGCCAGGATCACGCCGGCGAGGCCGGCGATGGCCGCGCAGGCCACCAGCGAGGTGAACCGCAGCAGGTCGGTCCGGATGTTGGCCAGCTTCGCCGCCTCCGGGTTGAAGCCCGTGGCGTAGAGCCGGCGGCCGGTGGACGTGTGCTCCATGAACAGCCACAGGATCACGGCCAGCCCGAGGACGATGAAGACGGGGTAGCTCACGCCCCCGATCCGGCCCTGGCCCACCCGCGAGAAGCCCTCCGAGAGGAGGGGGCTGTTGATGTTGATGCCCCCGTCGGTGAAGAAGATGATGAAGGACTGGATCAGCGATCCGGTGGCCAGGGTGGCGATGAACGAGTCGATGCGCATCACCACCACGACGAACCCGTTGATCGCCCCGACGAGGACGGCGACCCCGATGGCCCCGGCGAAGGCGAGGGGGACGGCCGCGCCGTGGTCGACCACCAGGTAGGAGGCAGTGACGCCGGAGAGCGACATGGTGTAGGCGAAGGAGAGGTCGAAGGTCCGGGTCGACAGGGGCACGATGAGGGCCAGGGCGGCCATGGCGGTGATGGCGTTGCCGTTCACCAGCTGCTTGAGGGTCGCCTGGGTCAGGAAGGTGTCGGGCACCCAGATCCCGAAGATGACGACGATCACGACGAGGACGTAGAGGGCTCCGATGTTCCGGGGGCTCACGACCTCCGGCCAGGGCCGGTGTCGCGGCCGACGGGCCGCGTCGGCACCGGATCCCGTCCGTCCCCCGGACCCGTCGTCCCCGTCATCCCGATAGGTTTTGGTCTCCTGGAGCTCGCCCGTCACCATTGCTCGCTCCCCACTTCCTCCATGGCCTGCACCAGGGCGTGGTCCGTCATGCTCTCGCCGGCCAGCTCTCTGACGATCCGGCCGTTGCACATCACGACCACCCGGGTGCAGACGGCCAGCAGGTCGCCCACGTCCGACGAGCTGACGACCAGGGCCAGGCCGGCGCGCGCCCGCTCGGCGATGAGCTCGTAGATCGCCTGCCGCGAGCCGTCGTCGTCGCCCGCCGTCGGCTCGCAGAGGACCAGGACGCGCGGGTCGGCGGCCAGGCACCGGGCCATGATGACCTTCTGCTGGTTCCCCCCGCTCAGGTTGGTGATCAGGTCGTCGGGGGACGGGGCGACGATGGCGAGGTTCCTGATCCAGCGTTGGGCCAGCTCCCGCTCCCCCGCCTTCCCCAGCCACCACCGGGGCGCCAGGTCGCTCAGCACCAGCAGGGACAGGTTCTCGGTCACGCTGAAGTCGACGACGGACGACTCCCGGGAGCGGTCGGCCGGGACGAGGGCGATCTCGGGCGACGACGACGTGTGCAGGGACACCCACGGCCCGTCGGCCACCTGGACCCGGCCCCGGGCGTGGGGCGAGGCGCCGGCGATGGCGTAGGGCAGCTGGCCCCGCCCGGAGCCGGGGAGCCCCGCCACCCCCACCACCTCCCCGGCGCGCAGGTCCAGGTCCACACCTCGGAGGTAGCGGCTCCGCACGTCCCGGGCCCGCAGGACGACCGAGCTGTCGGGCGGCGCCGTCAGGCCGGCGCGGTAGCCGGCGTCGACCTCCGCCCCCACCATCAGCTCGGCCAGGGCCTGCGTGGTGAGGCCGGTCACGGCCTGGCTGGCGACCACCCGGCCCTCTCGGAGCACCGTGACCCGGTCGGCGACGTCGATCACCTCGTCGAGCCGGTGCGAGACGTAGAGGACGCTCGTCCCCCGGGACCGGGCCCGCTCGACGATCTCCAGGAGCCGGGCCACGTCGGCCGGCGGGAGGACGGCGGTCGGCTCGTCCAGGACCAGGACGCCGGAGCCGTCGTGCCATCCGGCCCGGGCCGCGGCCACGGCGACGATCGTGCGCTGGATGGGCGTGGCCTCGCCGAGGGGGCGGTCGACGTCCATGTCGACGTCGAAGTCGGCCAGGAGCCGGCGGGTGATCCGGGCCTGCTCGGCCCAGTCGACCCGGCGGGCCCGGCCGCGAGCGAAGCCACTGCGCAGGGCCAGGTTGTCGACCGCGCTCAGCTCCAGGAAGAGGCCGAGATCCTGGTGGACGAAGCGCAGGCGGTCGTGGCGGGCCGCGCCCGACCGGGTGACGTCGAGAGGTTCGCCATCGACGGAGACGTGGGATCCGGGGTCGGCGGCGTGGTACCCGGCCAGGATCTTGATGAGGGTCGACTTGCCCGAGCCGTTTTGGCCCACGAGGGCGTGGACCTCGCCGGCGGCGATGTCGAGGCTCACGCCGCGCAGGGCCCGCACGCCGGGGAACGACTTGCTCACGTCCTGCACGCGCAGCACCGGCGGCGCGTCCTCCCGGCCGGGGAGAGGACCGCTATGCACGAGGCCACACCTCGAAGGCCAGCGCATCCCGGGAGCCCGCGTTCAAGTACGAGAAGGCCTGGCCCGCCGGGATCAGCAGCGCGTCGCGGGTGCCCACCGAGCAGTGGTCGGTGTCGACCTCGACCTCGACGGCGCCGTCGTCCACCCCCAGGAGGAGGACGTCGTGGTCGGCGGTCCGGGGCGCGGTGCGCTGCCCGGCCGGGACGCGCACCATCCGGCCGCACACCCCCGCCTCGATGGCGGGGTAGGCCCCCCAGTGCGACCCCCACTCCCCGTGCCAGGCGATCTCGGCCCGACGCTGGTCCCGCCAGGGGACGATGCTCATGCGGTCGAGGGCATCGGGGGCCGGGGGCGGCTCGGCGTCGTAGTACGGGTGGCTGCCGGACAGGGCCGAGGCCGCCGGATCGCCCCGCCAGACGACCTGGTCCCCCTCGTCGTCGGCGGGGGCGGGAGTGCTCCTGCGGCGGGGCTGCACCGTCCAGAAGAGGCAATGGGCGAGGGAGGTGTTCTGGTAGCTGTAGACCACGGCGTTGACCAGCAGGACGTCCTTGGGCTCCATGGCGAAGGTCGCCCCGCCGGCGGAGAACTCGACCTCTCCCTCCACGGCGAGGAAGATCGCGCCGTCGCCGAGGGGCGGGACGGGCTGGCCCATCTCGGGCCAGCCGCCCGAGCCGTGCCAGGGGCTGCGCTGGCCGGGTGGCATCCACATGAGCCGGGCCACCATGGCGTCGGTCTGGAGGGGGGGGAACGTGGCCCGGTACGAGCCCCAGCCGCTGTTGGTGGCCAGCCACGTGGGCTGGCGCACGAGGTCGTCCCCCCGCCGGTGGTCGAGCCGGCTAGGCAAGGGTCGGAAGGCCCTTGCTCTGGTACTCACGCATCATGTGACGCGCCCATCCGACCTCGTCGTCGTCGGCGAACCGCTTGGCCTCGGCCAGATCGATGCCGTAGACGCGACAGGCGTTGCGGCAGAGGATCTTCTCCTTGATCTCGGTCGTGAGCTTCGGGTAGCCGTACCGCTCACAGAGCTCGGCGGGGATCTGGAAGGCCCGAAACGAGTCGATCAACGGCTGCGTCGGCCCGTACCAGATGCTGTCGGTGCCCCAGACGACGTTGTCCTCGCCCACGGCGAGCAGCAGCTTGCCCAGCACGTGGGCCGCCTCCCGCGGCCGCTTGATCAGGAGGAACCACGACGTGCCCAGCTCGGCGTAGACGTTCGATCCGGGCGCCACCCCGGCCTTCCGCAGCGACGTCACCAGCCGGTTCACCCCCTCGTCGGCGACGGCGGCGCCGTAGGGGCCTTCGCGGTACTCCCCCTCCAGCGGGGTCTCCAGCCCGGAGTGGTACACGAGGAAGTCGATCTCCGGGAAGGCCTGGGCCGCCGGGCCGATGTCCCGCGGTGACCCCGCCGGGGCCAGGTGGCTCAGGCCCTTGTGGGCGCAGACCAGGCGCGGGCCGACCTCCATGACCCGTTCGAGGAACGGGATGCCGGTGCGCTCGTCGTCGAGCTGCCACGACGCCGACTCCGAGCTCCACTCGGCCTTCCCCAGATCCTTGTAGGCCCCGATCGTGTACACCTTCCAACCCACCGTCCCGAACCGGGCGCGCCACCCCTCCATGGCCTCGAGCTGCCCGGGCTCCATGGGGTGGACGACGGTGTGGTTCAGGAGGCGGCCCAGGCCGCCGAGGTGGTCGCTGAGCTCGCGGGTGGCGGCCAGCTCCTCGTTGGTCAGGAAGACCTGGCCGTCGGCGCCCGGGGCCGAGGTCAGGACGGCGACCGCCGTCTCGCTCTCGACGAAGAGGCACCGGAAGTACTCGTCCATCCAGTAGCGGGTCGGCCCCTCCCGCCACCACGCCGGTCCGAAGGTCTCCCGGTTGCCGGTGATGAGGTCGTGGATCGGCGGGCTCACCTGGGGGGCGATGAAGTGGGACTGCACGTCGACGACCGGGGCCTGCCCATCGAAGGCCTCGGCCGCCGCGTCCTTGTCGGTCTCGGCCTCGACGGGGACGTCGTAGTAGGTGGCGCCGTGCTCGGCGTTCAGGGCCCGCAGCCCCGCCGCCGTGCCCAGCCGGCTCCGGGCCCACACCGGCTCGGCCACCCGCAGGGTGTCGGTGGCCGTGGCCCCGGCGTCGGCCACCCGCCCGATGGTGCGTCGATCCTCCCCCGTCCGCGGGACGGGCCCGAACTCGTCGGTGTGCAGCGGTTGGAGGATGGTCGGGACGCTGTCCCTCGGGTCCGTGGTCACCAACTCTCCCGTCTGCATCGGGTGGGTGGCGCCGACCCCCGCCGCCGTTCGGCGCCACCCACGTCCCTTCTGTGAAGCAGAATCTGTTTCTGATATTACCGGGCGCCCGGCGCCGACGCAAGCGGTCGCCGGTCAGGACGGGCCGGAGGCCGTCTCGGCCGCATGCTTGTCGACCATCAGCTGGGCCGCCTTGCTGCGCCGGCTGCTCAGATCCTCCCGACGGTCCGCCACCCACTCCTGGGACGCCTCCCGGCTGGCGTTGGCCCCGCGGAAGTGGGGCATGACGTAGCGGGCGTAGAGCTCGAAGGAGCGCTTGGTCTGCTCGTGATCGGCCCAGTCGTGAGCCATGCCGAGGAAGCACCCGAAGCCGCCCTGCTTGTCCTCCAGGCGGGTGATCATCTCGATGGCGTCGTCCGGTGTGCCGATGACCGCGTATCCGGAGTCGACGACGAGGTCGACCGGGTCGACGCCCCCCGAGAGGTCGAACAACTTCGTGTTGTTGTTCGTGTACTCGACGAACCGGCGGAGGCCGAACCGGACGTTCTCACGGGCCTTCTCCCGCGTCTCGGCCAGGTGCATCGGCGCCATCAACCGGAGGTCGGACCGGCTGACGGTCGTGCCGTGCTCCGCCGCCGTCGCCTGGGCGATCTCCCAGTTCACGGCGAGGGCGTCGAAGGCCTGGAGGTGGCTGGCCGCCACGCAGAGCATGCTCAGGCCGTACCGCCCCGCCATCCTCCCGCCCGACGGCGTCTGCACGCTCGCCACCGCCATCTCGGGGTGCGGGCGGGTGTAGGGCAACAGGTGCACGCGGGCGTCCTGCAGGCGGTACCAGTCGGTCGTCTCGGTGACGACCTCGCCGGCGAAGAGCCGCAGGATGACGTCGAGCCCCTCGGCCATCCGGTCCCGGGTGTCCTCCGGGTCGATGCCCAGCATCAGGGCGTCGGACGGGAGGAGCCCCGGGCCGACACCGAACATGACCCGGCCCCTCGTCATGTGGTCGAGCTGGATGATGCGGTCGGCCACCATCAGGGGGTTGTGGTAGGGCAGCGACACGACACCGGTGCCGAAGCGGATGTGGCGCGTGCGCTCGGCCGCGGCGGCGATGAACAGCTCGGGGGAGCTGATGATCTCCCAGCCCGCCGAGTGGTGCTCGCCGATCCAGGCCTCGTCGAAGCCGAGGTCGTCTAGCCACTCCATCAGGCGCAGGTCGCGATGGATCGCCTGGGTCGGGTCCTCGACCGTGTCGTGCCAGGGCCCGAGGAAGACTCCGTGCCTCATGCCATGTCCTCCGTCCCGGCCGGGGCGGCCGGCCAAAAAGGGGACGGGCCCGGGGTCTCACCGTTCACCCGGGCCCGTCATGTGCACCAACGAGGCCCACGCCCCCGTCGGCTCCCGCCTGTCAGCTCACGCCCCAGAGCTCCTTGAACGTGGCATCGAAGTCGAGCACGAGCGGGAAGATGTCCTCCTCGGGGGCCGTGTCCTTGTCGACCAGCCACATCGGGTAGGCCTGGTCGGCCGGATCGAGGAGCGGCACCCCCGCCGCGTCGCGGGCGATGGCGTCGATCATCGTGTACACCTGCTCGTAGTACGGGTCGGCGACGTCGTAGATCATGTCGCCCGAGGCCAGCCACTGCTTCTCGGCCGCCGTGGCCCCGTGGCCCACGATCTTGATGTCGTCGAGGCCGGCCCCGTTCAGGGCCTCCGGCAACCCCGGCGTGAAGGCGTCGGCCGCCAACACGACGTACTTCACGTCGGGGTTGGCCCGCAGGTGGGCCACGACCTTCGTGGTGGCCTGCGGGCCGATGTCGGAGAGGGCCAGGTCGAGGCTCTCGGCCGAGCAGTCCGGGCACAGCTCGCCCAGCTCGTCGCTGTACATCTGGGTGAGGGGCTCCACGATGGCGAAGGTCGGCACGTTGACGTAGACCGACTGCCCCGACCCCTCGGAATCCACCGTCACCGCCGCTGCCTGGAGCTGGGAGATGGGCGGGCCCAGCTGGTCCGGCCCGCCGAAGGTGTAGGCGATGCCCCCGCCGGTCTCGTCGGCCGTCGACATGCCGGCCACGAAGATCTCGGCCGCCTCGGCGTCGGCGAGCTGGTCGGCGAACATCGTCCGCGACACACCTTGGTAGATGATCGCATCCGGTTCCTGGAGGACGGCGGCGGCGAAGGCGGCGTTGACCGACTCCGGGCTGCCGTCGGTGCTGACGGTGTTGACCGTCCACCCCAGGAGCTCGCCCGCCTCCTCGGCGATCACCGCCGACTGGATGCAGCCCTGGATCTGGCCACACGGGATGTAGGCGACGGTCAGGCCCTCGGGGATGGGCTCCCCCACGGGCTCCGTCACCGGCAGCTCGGTGGGTCGCTCCCGCCCCTGGTCGAGCAGCTGTTGGGCCTGCTCGATGT
Organism: uncultured Iamiaceae bacterium; assembly: GCA_964643485.1. GTDB lineage: Bacteria > Actinomycetota > Acidimicrobiia > Acidimicrobiales > Iamiaceae > Iamia. Next base: position 8,319 of record CAZXRA010000050.1, read on the forward strand.
CGGCCGAGCCCGACCCGCTCCCGGAACCGTCGCCGTCCCCGCTGTCGTCGTCCGAGCCGCCGGCGGCGGTGGCGCGGAGGAGGACCGCCACCGCCGCGACCGCGACCAGAGATCGCCGTCCGAGAGCCCTACGTCGCATCATTGAGAGAGATGTCATTGCCGTCCTTGTCTTG
>CAZXRA010000051.1:0-4933 GCA_964643485.1 uncultured Iamiaceae bacterium
ATGGAGCTTCCATCGACCGCGATGCCCTTCTCGCCGACGACGAGCCCACCGACGACACCGCCGACGCCCCGGAAGAGCAGGACAGCTGAACATGCAACCGGCCTACAACTACCTCGTCCCCACCGTCGTCGAGCAGACGAACCGGGGCGAGCGCGCCTTCGACCTCTACTCCCGGCTGCTCAAGGACCACATCATCTTCCTGGGCACGCCGATCGACGACACGATCGCCAACCTGGTGTCGGCCCAGCTCCTCCACCTGGAGTCGGAGAACCCCGACAAGGACATCAACATCTACATCAACTCGCCCGGTGGCGACATCACCGCGCTGTTCGCCATCTACGACACGATGCAGTACGTCAAGCCCGACATCGCCACCATCTGCTACGGCCAGGCTGCCTCGGCCGCCGCGGTGCTGCTGGCCGCGGGCACGCCGGGCAAGCGCATGGCCCTGCCCCACGCCCGGGTGCTCCTGCACCAGCCGTGGGGGAGCGGTGGCGGCCAGGCCTCCGACATCGAGATCCAGGCCCGTGAGATCCTGCGCATGCGCGACCTGCTGAACGAGATCCTGGCCCGCCACAGCGGCCAGGAGACCGAGCGGATCCAGCGCGACACCGACCGCGACTTCGTACTGTCCGCGCCTGAGGCCAAGGACTACGGCATCATCGATGAGGTCATCGCCTCGCGCGAGGTGGCGGATCGCAGCGGCCCCATCACCGCGGCCGTCTGACGGACCGAGACCGACCCACACACCCACGACGACAGGGGAACCCCGGTGGCCAAGTTCGGAGAAGGTGGTGAGCTCCTCAAGTGCTCGTTCTGCGGCAAGTCGCAGAAGCAGGTGAAGAAGCTGATCGCCGGCCCCAGCGTCTACATCTGTGACGAGTGCATCGATCTCTGCAACGAGATCATCGAGGAGGAGCTGTCGGAGGGGTCCGACCTCACCCTCGAGGATCTGCCCAAGCCGCGGGAGATCTTCGATTTCCTGAACGACTTCATCATCGGGCAGGAGCAGGCCAAGAAGATCCTGTCGGTCGCCGTCTACAACCACTACAAGCGGGTGCAGCTCGGCAGCCAGCGGGCCCACGGCGACGACGTGGTGGAGCTGGCCAAGTCCAACATCCTCCTCATCGGGCCCACCGGCTGTGGCAAGACCCTCCTGGCCCAGACGCTGGCCCGCCTGCTCAACGTCCCCTTCGCCATCGCCGATGCCACCGCCCTCACCGAGGCCGGCTACGTGGGCGAGGACGTCGAGAACATCCTCCTCAAGCTGATCCAGGCCGCCGACTACGACGTGAAGAAGGCCGAGACCGGGATCATCTACATCGACGAGATCGACAAGGTGGCCCGCAAGGCCGAGAACCCGTCGATCACCCGCGATGTCTCCGGCGAGGGCGTGCAGCAGGCCCTGCTCAAGATCCTGGAGGGCACCGTCGCCTCGGTGCCGCCCCAGGGCGGGCGCAAGCACCCGCACCAGGAGTTCATCCAGGTCGACACGACCAACATCCTCTTCATCTGCGGCGGAGCCTTCGCCGGCATCGAGCGGATCATCGAGAGCCGGGCCGGGGCCAAGGGCGTGGGCTTCGGGGCCGACATCCGCCGGGCCGACGAGAAGGACATGGGCGATGTCCTGGCCAGCGTCCTCCCCGAGGATCTGCTCAAGTTCGGGCTCATCCCCGAGTTCATCGGCCGCCTGCCGGTGATCGGGGCGGTGGCCAACCTCGACCGGGAGGCGCTGGTGCGCATCCTCGTCGAGCCCCGCAACGCCCTGGCCAAGCAGTACCAGAAGTTCTTCGAGTACGAGAACGTCGACCTGGAGCTCACCGACGACGCCCTCGAGGCCATCGCCGACCAGGCCATCCTCCGGGGCACCGGTGCCCGCGGCCTGCGGGCCATCCTCGAGGAGGTGCTCCTCAACACCATGTACGACCTGCCGGGGCGCACGGACATCGAGAAGGTGGTGATCGACGCCGAGGTCGTGCGGGAGAAGGTCAACCCCACCCTCGTGCCCCGCACGGCCGAGCGCCGCACCCAGCGCCCCCGCCGCGCCGCCTCCTAGCCCGGGCGTTGTATCGGTTGCCGATGCATCGGTAGGCGATGTATGGTGGGCTCCGTGCGGGACGCCACCTTCCACATCCTCCTGGCCCTGGCCCGGGAGGAGCGCCACGGCTACGGGATCATCCAGCGGGTGCGAGAGCTGACCGACGGGGCCGTGGGCCTCGGGCCCGGCACCCTCTACGGCGCCCTCGACCGCCTCACCGGCGAGGGACAGGTGGAGGCCACCCGCACCGAGATGGTGGAGGGCCGGGAGCGCCGTTACTACCGCCTGACCGACAAGGGGGCCGCCGCCCTCAATGACGAGGTCGAGCGTCGGGCCTCCGCCCTGGCCATGGCCCGTGAGGAACTGAACGGATCCCCGGTCGTCCCCGGGGTGGTGGCGTCGTGAGCACCACCGTGAGCCGACCGGAGGCCCAGGCTCGCCGCCTCCTGGCCGCCTACCCCTGGCGCATGCGGGCCGAGCAGGGCGACGAGATCGTGGCGACGGTGCTCGACACCCTCCCCGTGGGCGCCACGCGCCTCCCGTGGCGGACGGCCGTCGATCTGGTGCGCGGCGGCCTCCGTACCCGGCGCCAGCGTCGCCCTCCGTTCCTGACCTGGTTGGCCTTCGACGTCGGGTTCGTCATCCACCCCCGCTGGATCTGGTGGGTCTTCGACAAGCTGGAAGACCCGAACTACCGCCGCAACTCCTTCCTGATGCGGGCCGTGGGGCCCGGACTGACCTACGGCACGATGACAGTGCTGCTGAACGGAGTGACAGTGCTGCTGAACGGAGGAGGCCGGTCCTTCCTCGGGTTGATGGCGCTGTTCGCCACCGGCCTGCTCCCGTGGCTGGGAGTGGCCACCGCTCTCGAGGCGGGGTTCCGGGTCATCGAGAGAGATCGGGAGCGGAGGCGCGCCCGCTACGGCCTCCTCCCCGGAGGCAGCGATCCGCGCATGGTGTGGATCCGGACCGTGCAGAAGCCCCTCTGGCCCGGGGGGAAGCCGCGGGTGTCGGTGCACCCTGTCGCCCGGCAGACCCTCTCGTGGTACCCGGGGGCGGAGGTGTGGACGCCCGAGCTCGACGCCAGCGCTCCCGACGGAGAGCGTCCCCCCGACCCGGCCTCCTGAGGAGACGACCCGGCTAGCGTGAACGGCCGGTGCCGGGGCAGTGACGGCGCCACGTCGAGCGTCGGAGGACAGCCGTGCACAAGGCCATCAAGGGAGTGCTGATCGGGGGTGTCGTCGGGGCCGGTGTCGCCGCCATCCAGGCCTATCGAGCCCCCGACCCCGACGTCGATCCGATGCCGGGCATCGCCAAGGGCGCGGCCGAGGGGGCCGCTGTGGGAGGGGCCGTGGGCCTGGTCCTCCAGTGGCGACTGGGCCGGAAGGCCAAGAGGGCCGGTGCCGTCGCCGTCGTGGCCGGCAAGGCCAAGGGCAAGGCCGAGAAGGTGAAGCGCCGGGCCGAGAAGCGGGCCGGCTTCGTCGCCCGCCGGGTCGAGGGCGCCGTCGATCGGGCCCTCGACGCCGCCGAGGCCGCCCTGCCCCACGTGGAGGAGCTGGCCGAGCGGGCCTCGCACTCCCTGTACGAGCTGGCCGACGCCACCCGTCCCCACGTGCGGGCCCTCACCGACACGGCCCGCGAGAAGGCCTTCGACCTCACCGAGGTGGCCATCGACTCGGCCCGCCCCCACGCCAAGGCGGCGCGGGCCCGGGCGGGAGAGCTGGCCGAGGTGGCCCGCGAGAAGGCGCCGGAGCTGGCCGAGAAGGCGCGAGAGCGGGCCGGCGAGGCGGCCGAGGAGCTGCGCGCCCGCGTGGCCTGACCTCGGCGACCTCGAACTGGCCCGCGATCTGGTTGCTCCGACGACCAGAACGCGGGCCACTTCGCATGGGAGGCACAGACCGGGAGACCGGTAGCGTGGCGGCGCTGTGAACCTGCCCTCCGCCCTGCGCTACCTCGACGCCCACACCAACCTGGAGGCCGTCGCTGGCCGAGTCGAAGGCCTGTCGCTGGAGCGGATGGCCCGGCTCGCCCACACCCTGGGCGACCCCCAGCACGCCTACCCGGTGCTCCACGTCACCGGCACCAACGGCAAGGGCTCGGTGGCCCGCATGGCCACCGCCCTGCTCCGGGCCCAAGGCCTGTCCGTCGGCACCTACGCCAGCCCCCACCTGGAGCGGCTCAACGAGCGGATCGCCTGGGACGGGGAACCCGTCGATGACGACACCCTGGGCCAACTCATCGCCGACGTCGCCGCGGTGGAGGAGCTGTCGGGGGTGACGCCCTCGTACTTCGAGATCCTCACCGCCGCCGCCTTCGCCCACTTCGCGGCCCAGGCCGTCGACGTCGCCGTGGTCGAGGTCGGCATGCTCGGCCGCTACGACGCCACCAACGTGGCCGACGCCACCGTGGCCGTCTGCACCAACGTGGGCCGCGACCACACCGACGGGGCCACGGGGTGGCGGCAGGCCATCGCCTCGGAGAAGGCCGGCATCGTCAAGCCCAGCGTGACCGATGTCCTGGTGCTGGGGGAGACCGAGTCGGCGCTGCGCGACGTCTTCACCTCCGCCGGCGCGGCCGAGACCTGGATCCGTGACGAGGACTTCGGCGTGGCCGCCGACCGGATCGCCGTCGGCGGCCACCTCGTCGACCTGCGCACCCCGGGCGGCCTGGCCGAGGAGGTGTACCTCCCCGTCCACGGAGCCCACCAGGCCGAGAACGCCGCCGTCGCCCTGGCCGCCGTCGAGGCCTTCCTGGGCCGGCCCCCGGCCGAGGAGACCGTGGCCGAGGCCTTCACCGGGCTCACCCTGCCCGGCCGGTTCGAGGAGGTGGCCCGTCACCCCACCGTCGTGGTCGACGCCGCCCACAACCCGGAGGGGGCGGCCGTCACCGCCGCCA
>CAZXRA010000052.1:0-3079 GCA_964643485.1 uncultured Iamiaceae bacterium
AACCCCGCCCCGCCGGTCGGCACCGCCCTGGGCCCGCACGGCGTGGCCATCATGGACTTCTGCAAGGCCTACAACGCCCAGACCGAGTCGCAGCGGGGCACCATCGTCCCCGTCGAGATCACCGTCTACGAGGACCGGTCCTTCACCTTCATCACCAAGACCCCCCCCACGCCCGTCCTCCTCCGGGAGGCGGCCGGGGTCCCCAAGGGCTCGCAGACCCCGGGTCGGGCCGGCGCCGGCTCGGTCACCGCCGACCAGGTCCGCCAGATCGCCGAGACCAAGATGCCCGACCTCAACGCCCTCGACATCGACGCCGCCGTCAAGCAGGTCGAGGGCACGGCCCGCTCCATGGGCCTCGAAGTCGTCTAGATCGACCACGTCCTCCGACCCCACCCACCACCCTGGTCGAATCGGCTGACGCCGACCCGACATCCGACACGAGGCACTGGGGAGCACCTCGCCCCGGGCCGTTCTCAGAGAGGGAGCCACCATGGCGAACGGAAAGCGCTACACCGACGCGACGAAGCGGTACGACCGTGACCGTCTCCATCCGGCCGACGAGGCCGTCGACTTGGCCAAGACCCTGGCCACCGCCGGCTTCGACGAGACCATCGAGCTGAGCATCCGCCTCGGCGTCGACCCCCGCAAGGCCGACCAGATGGTGCGAGGCACCGTCGGCCTGCCGTCGGGCACCGGCAAGGACGTGCGCATCGCCGTCTTCGCCGCCGGCGAGGCGGCCGAGGAGGCCCGTTCCGCCGGGGCCGACGTGGTGGGCTCCGACGACCTGGCCGCCCAGGTCGAGGGCGGGATGCTCGACTTCGACGTGGCCATCGCCACGCCCGACATGATGCCGCTCGTCGGCCGTCTGGGTCGGGTGCTCGGGCCCCGGGGCCTCATGCCCAACCCCAAGACGGGCACCGTCACCACCGACGTGGGCAAGGCCGTCGAGGACTTCAAGGGCGGCAAGGTCGAGTACCGCACCGACCGCTACGGCAACGTCCACGTGCCGGTGGGCAAGGCCAGCTTCGAATCTCCCGCCCTCCTCGCCAACGTGCGAGCCGTGATCGACGAGCTGCACCGGGCCAAGCCGTCCTCGGCCAAGGGCCGCTACCTCCGCCGCGTGGGGCTCTCCTCCACCATGGGCCCCGGCATCAAGGTCGATCCCGCCCGCATCCACCCCCAGGAGGACTGAGACCCGTCGCCGGGCCCCGTGGGCCTGACCGGTCGACGAGTCGATCGAGTCGTACACTTCGGCCTCTCTCGGCTGTTGGGCCAACATCCAGCAGCCCCATCGGTACCAGGGAGGGGACCCATGAGAGGCTCTGCGACGCGTGGGAGTGCACAGGAGGAGGACGTGTCCTCCGATGTGATGAACGGCGCCGCCCCGGCGGCCTCGGGACCGGCCCCGTCCCGCTCGAAGTCCGCTCTCCTCCTCGTCGCGGTGGTGGCGGTCGTCGTGGTGATCGCCGTGGTCGTGGGGGGCAGCCTTCTCCGGGACGGCGGGTCGTCGGCTGCGCCGCTCCTCGCCTCCTCGGGTCGGTGGGTCACCCAACCCGGCCCCACGGATCCACCGGATGTCGGCGCCGACTGGCAGGTCGACTTCGCGTGCGACAAGTTCTGCTCGCTCATCACCACCGACGAGCACGTGTTCGCGGCCAACACGCACGATCTCGAGGTGGGCTCGGAGACGGAGGTCATGGCCCACGACAGCGCGACGGGCGAGGAGGTGTGGGACCGCCCGGTCCGGATCGCGGGCTACTCCCTGCCCTACGCCCTGGAGGACGGGGACGTCATCGTCAGCGGGGCCAAGGAGCTGCGGCGCATCGACGCCACCACGGGCGAGGCGCGTTGGCGCGCCGACGGCCACTTCGTGTCGGCTTCCGAGGGCATCATCGTCGTCGGCGACTACGGCGAGTTCAACCGGCGCATGGTGGACGCCGAGACCGGCGACACCCTCTGGGAGGGGCAGGGAGGGGTGAAGGACTGCGGGGGTGGTGTCGTCGTTGTCGCCGCCGAGGATGGGATCACGCGGGTCGACGCGCGCACCGGGGAGGAGGTGTGGCGGTTCCCGATCGACCAGGGGGACGTCCAGGCCGCCGACGTGGCCCTGTGCAGCGATCGGCTCCTGGCCTACGTCAGCGACCCCAAGCAGCTCACCGTGCTCGACCTCTCCACCGGGGAGGAGGTCGACACCATCGACATCGACGTCGACCTCCCCGGGTCCGGGAAGCTCGAGGTGGTCGACGATCTGGTCCTCGTCATGGGGGGAGGCCAGGTCGTGGCCTACGAGCCACGGGAGGGAGCGCTGGCAGAGGCCTGGACCGTCGATGGCCCCGAGGGGTACGTCACCACCTACGTGCGGGACGACACCATGACGCTGGTGGAGATCAGCGGGAAGGCCCAGATCCTCGACCTGAGCGACGGCTCGGTGCGCGGCAGCGCAGACGTGGCCGATGGCGAGGAGGTCACGGCCACCACGGAGTCGCTCCTGGTCCACGCCGACGGGGCCATCCGGGCCCTCCAGTTGAGCGACGCCAGCCTCCGCTGGAGGTTCGACGTCGACGGTCTGAGCCAGGTCGCCGTCAGCGGTGAGCGCCTGCTCGTCATCGCCGGCGACGAGATCCGCGCCTACTCGTGACCCGTGCCGGGGACATCCGCCGGTCGCGCCACATCGGGCCGTCTTGAGCCGGCGGGGGGGTCTCCGGTAGCGTCCCCGAGCTGACATTCGAGTTCTCGCTCGCCGAAGACCTCAGGTCCACCCCCGGGTGGTGAAGGGACGCCAGTCCGCCTGATGAGGTGGGGGACGTACGTCTCCTCTCCCGGTCTCCGCGCTCTGCACAGGACACCCAGACAGAGAGGAGGTGCCGTGGCTGAACCCCGACCCGACAAGGTCGCCGTCGTGACCGAGGTCGGTGAGCGCTTCGACGCCGCCGAGGCCGCCGTGCTCACCGAGTACCGCGGCCTCGACGTCGCGGCCATGGCCGAGCTCCGGGCTGCCCTTCGGGCGGCCGGTGGCACCTACAAGATCTACAAGAACACCCTCGTGCGGCTCGCCGCCCGCGAGCGGGGCCTGGAGATC
>CAZXRA010000053.1:0-27113 GCA_964643485.1 uncultured Iamiaceae bacterium
GCGCCGCCTGTGTCGCGGCGGGGTGGTTGGCTCGAGGGGTGCGCTGGGGTGGTGCCTTCACCCAACCGACCTGTGGGTCGGCTGACGGCGTGCCGCACGACCCTGAGCTCCTGTCCGACCTGACTCCGACGCTGGAGCGGCTGGTGGACCGACATCTGGCCACCACCAAGGAGTGGTTCCCCCACGAGCTGGTGCCCTGGGAGCGAGCCGATGCCGCCACGGCATTGCCCGAGTGGGACGCCGGGCGATCTCCCGTCCCGGAGGCGGTGCGCAGCGCCCTCTTCGTCAACCTGCTCACCGAGGACAACCTGCCGTACTACTTCGCCACCATCGACAAGATGTTCGGGGGCGACGAGGTCTGGGGAGTGTGGGCACGGCGGTGGACGGCGGAAGAGGGCCGCCACTCCATCGTGATCCGTGACTATCTCACCGTCACCGGCTTGGTCGATCCCGTTGCCTTGGAGCGGGCCCGGATGCACCAGGTCTCCCACGGAATCGTGCCGGAGCCGCCATCGCCGCTCGACGGGCTGGTCTACGTCGCCCTGCAGGAGCTGGCGACGCGCATCGCCCACCGGGCCACCGGGAAGCTGCTGGACGACAAGGCGGGGTACGAGGTCATGGCCCGGGTGGGGGCGGATGAGAACCTGCACCACCTGCTCTACCGCGACATGGTGACGGCCGCCATCGAGCGTGATCCTTCCCCCGTGGTGGAGGCGATCGAGCGGCAGGTGACCGACTTCGAGATGCCGGGGACGGGCATCCTGGGCTTCGACCGTCACGCCCTGGCCATCGCCAAGGCCGGGATCTACGACCTCGTCGTCCACCACGACCAGATCTTGGTCCCCGTGGTGCTGCGCCACTGGCGGATCGAGGATCTGGAGGGGCTCACGCCGGCGGCGGAGGAGGCTCGGCGCCGCCTGGTGCGCCGGATCGAGAGGGTCCGCCGGGCCGGGCACCTCCTGGCTGAGCGGTGGGCGGCGGCCGAGGACCGATCGTCCCGCCATGCCGAGGCGACGGCGGAACCGCTTCCCGTGTAGCCCCGGGCGGGGATGCCTGGCTCTACGGTGAGGGCGTGGACTGGGAGGACGAGGAGTGGGAGAGCCAGGCGCCGACAGGTCGCCGGGCCCGGGTCGCCGGGGTCGTTCTCCTCGCCGTGTTCGCCTCGGTCCCGCTGCTGTCGTTCCTGAGCGGTGTCGGGTCGGTGGGTCGTCTGGGCCCGCTGCTCGTCGCCATCGTGGTGCTGGCCGTGATCGCCGGCCTCTACGCCCTGGTTGTCCGCTGGCTCCGGGGGCCGAGAGAGCAGGCCGGTGATGACGACGACCTGTGGATCTGAGATCGGGCTTCGGCCCGACGGCGGGCGTGGCCTACGATGACCGCCGCCCTGCGCTCGTAGCTCAATTGGATAGAGCATCTGACTACGGATCAGAAGGTTGGGGGTTCGAGTCCCTCCGAGCGCGCCACATAGATCCAGGTCAGAGCCTTATTTGGCGGAGGCTCTTGCGCCGGACCCGCTCCGTGAGAAGCATATGAGAAGCAGAAGCCCGGGAATCCTGGGGTTCGCTGCTTCTCACGCTTGCTTCTCACGGGAGGCGTCATGCCGAAGTGCGACGGCGTGTACCAGGACGGCAAGGGCCGCTGGTACTTCAAGGTCTGGCTCGGTCGGGATCCCCTGACGGGCCGCCAGCAACAGGTCACCAAGCGCGGGTTCCCGACCGCGGCCGATGCGGCCCGGGCCCGGCGCAAGGTGCTCGACGAGGTGGACGAGCGGCCCCGGGCCGCCACCCTGCCGGCCACGCTGTCGGTGGACGACCTGCTCGACCTGTACCTCGACGGCCTCGACGCCGACGAGAAGCTCTCGGCCAAGACGAGGTTCGACTACCGCCACAACGCGGCGTCGTACGTGCGGCCGTGGCTCGGGAAGAAGCGGGTGCGGGACCTGACCCCCGAGGTGGTCCTGGCCTGGCAGCGCCAGCTCCTGGCCGGTGGTGGAACGAAGGGCGGCAAGCCACTGGCGGCCAACACCGTGCGCCTGGCCCGCTCACCGCTGACGGGAGCGCTCAAGCTCGCCGTCGAACAGGGCGTGATCCGCACGAACCCGATGACGTCCGTGGCTCGCCCCCCGACGAAGCGGTCAGTCCCGAAGCACTGGAGCCCGGAGCAGGCCCGCCAGTTCCTCGACAGCCAGAACGGCGACCGCCTCTACCCGCTGTGGGCCTTCCTGCTCGGCTCAGGCCTGCGGATCGGCGAGCTGGTGTGGCTGCGGTGGGAGAACGTCAACCTGGTCCGCCAGCACGCCCGAATCGTGGAGTTCGCCTCGACCCTCGGCTGGGACCTGGTCGAGTCTCAGGGCAAGAGCGCCACGGCGACCCGCACCGTCGACCTCGACTCCGGCCTCGTGGCCGTGCTCAAGCAGCAGCGAGAGATGCAGCGCTTCGAGGCCCGCCAGGAGGACTGCGTCGAGTCCGACTACGCCTTCACCAAGCCCGGTGGTGGCTACTACCACCCGCAGGTGATCTCCAAGGCCCTGGGCCAAGCCTCAACCGACGCCGGCCTCCCCCGCCTCACCGCCCACGGCCTCCGCCACACCAGCGCCACCCTCATGCTCGCCAGCGGCATCCCCCCCAAGGTCGCCGCCGAACGCCTCGGCCACAGCGACCCCAGCCTCTTCATGAACCTCTACAGCCACGTCACCCCCACCATGCAACGCGAAGCCGCGGACAAACTTGGCCAAACCCTCTTCGGGCCGAGCTGAATGGTCGCGCTACCCATGCAGTCACCGTGCCCCACCCCGGGAGGGCTCTGTGGCCATCTGCACCTGACCATATTGACCCCAACCCTTACAGGGTTGGCAGTACCCGGATGAACTCTCGGGAGGATTCTTATCGCCGGTATGCGCGGACTTGCGCGGCGTGGCAGTCTTGATGAGATGGTTCCAGCTCAAGCCTACGAACGCGTTGTCCAGCTAACAACCCCTATGAGTCGAGGTGCAGGCTTCACGATCGACGTTAAAGGGCGTCAATGGTTGGTCACGGCGAGGCACGTGGTTGAAGGGGCGCGACCAGATCAAGTGATCGTGTTGCGGCGGGCTGTGCGAGCGAATGTGGAATTGACGCCTGTACCGCCTGCTGAAGTCGGAGCTGACATCGCCGTATTCGAACTCTCGCAGGACATCACGCCGCCGAACCTGACGTTACACGCGACGTCTGGAGGAGTGATTTTCTCTCAGGACGCATATTTCCTTGGCTGGCCCTATGGGTTGGGTCTGCGAGATGCCCGCTTTGGCGCCTATCCTTTTGTGAAGAAGTCGATCGTTGCTGGACTCGACGAGGACGTCAACGGAGTCAGCTTGTTTCTGCTCGATGGCATCAATAATCCGGGTTTCTCTGGCGGCCCTGTTGTCTTCAACAAGATAGGCACCAAGGACTGGCATGTCATGTCGGTGGTCAGTGCGTACAGAACGGAGCAGATCTCAGTCGTTGGTGGGACCGGAGCGGTACCCGCTAACACGGGAATCGTGATCACGTACGACATTCGACACGCCGTCGACTCGATCGAGCAATACATGACATAAACAGCCGCGTCTGCTTCTCTTATCCTCTGCCTCGGATTGTTTGTCAGACAGCGCGCTCGAACGCTGCAATCCGTAGTACAGATAGATGAGCGAAGATCGCTCAGATATCTGCGTCGTTGGCGCCTAGGATCAGCCGGGGTGACTTAACTATGGCGCTGTATCGTTGCTGGGTGCCTTGGGCGGAGGTGCCGATCTGGGTTCCGATGCGCTTCCACGAGAGCCCTGCGGCCCGGGCGCTGGCTACGGCCTCGGCGACCTGGCGCTCGCTGCGGGCCCGGCTGAGGGCGGCTCGGCGGAGGAGATATTCGGCGACATCAACCTCGTCGTCGGGTGAGGGCTCGTAGTCCTCCAGCTTCCGTGCCAGCTCGTCGGCGTGGTCGAGGATCTCCTGCATGGATCGGGGCATCTGGGTCACCTCAGGTGTCGTGCGGCCATGGCGTGGACGATGAACTCGGTGCCTTCGGAAGTGGCGAGGCCTACCTCTAGGAGGTGGCCGGCCTGGTCTCCTCCGACGATCATCGTGAGGTCGTCGACCTTGAGGACGCGGATTGGGTGGCGGTGGGTGTGGAGCATGTCGTCGTCGGTGATCCCGTGTTGTCGAGCGCTCGGCAGGATGACCGGATCCACTGATGTCAAGTTATCTTGATGAGGTTTAGGGAGCAACTGTTCGCTCTCCATCTCGCCGAACTGTCAGAGCCCGAGGCCGAAGTCATCATCGATGCTCCGTGATGCATGCCGCGCTTGTAGGGCGTCGAGTCGCTTGATGATCCTGGCGGCATCCTGGTTCAGCGTGCTCTCGATGTCGTCAGGCTCGGAGCGCTGCTCACCGGCAGGCTCACCAGGCTGTGCGGTGTCGGTGATCCAGCGTTGGTGGGTGGGGTTGGTCCAGTCGGTGGCGAGGTCTTGGCGGAGTTGGGGGAGGTCATCCGCGATGGCGTGGAGGGTGGTGTGGTTGCGGGCGCGGCTGAGGGCGACGTATGCGAGTTCTCGGCCGCCGCCGGCGGCGAGGACGTGGGCGCGGTCGTAGGTGGCACCCTGGGCGCGGTGGACGGTGACGGCGTAGCCGTGGTCGAGGTGCTCGGCGTCGATCGCTGCGCCGGTGAGGAGGATGCGGCGGCCGTCGGTGGTTTTGGCTTCGAGGGCGTGGTCTTGGGGGTGGGCGCGGGTGATGGTGATGCGTTGGCAGGTGACGAGGCCGTGGTCGGGGAGTGGGGCGAGGACGACGGCTTGGTCCCCGGCGGCGTATGCCCGTCCTCCGGGGGCAACCAGGTGGGGTCCCGAGAGTCGTCCCGATCGGTGCATGTGCTGGCGGGCGAGGCGGTTGAGGTCCCGTACATCGTCCCGGCGCCAGGCCAGCAGCGCCGTGTCGTGTCCTTCGGCGATGTCCCGGGCCCAGGTGTCGGTCATCGCGATGAGGGCGTCGGTGCGGTTGGCGTTCAGGGACGTGCGACCACGCCCGAGGTACCAGTCGATGGCCTTGTGGACGTTCCCGTTGCGGAGCTGGGCGAGAGCGCGGCGTTCGGCGGGGTCGCGTTGGCGGACGTTCTGGCTGAGCGTGGTGAGGACTTCGGGGTGGCGCTCGAGGAGGGCGGCGAGGGCGCCGCCGGGGCCGATCGAGGAGAGCTGGCGGGGGTCGCCGACGAGGACGAGCTTCGCCCTTGCCTGTTCGACATGGTCGATGACCCGGTGGAGTTCCCGATCGGCGGTCATGGCTGCTTCGTCGAGGATCAGGACCGTGCGGTGGTCGAGGACGATCTGGTGGTTGTTGAGGCGCCAGAGGAGCGAGGCGATGGTGCGGGACTCGATGTGCGCCTCAGCGCCAAGGGTCCTGGCCGCTTGGCCTGAGGTGGACGTACCGACGACCCGGTAGCCGGCCCGGTCCAGGGCGGTGGTGGCGGCGTCCAGAGCGGTCGTCTTGCCAGAGCCGGCGACTCCGATGATGACCTCGACAGCTCGCCCGGAGCCACAGACCGCTTCGACGACATCCCACTGTCCCGGCGTGAGCGAGCGGCCGATCTCACGGCCCTTGGCGACCGCCGCGTCGGTGATGTCCGGTTCGGGGAGAGCGGGGCCGGGCTGACGGGTGAGGCGCTCGATGCTGTCTGCGATGGCCTGCTCGGTGGCCAGGACTTCGACCGTCGCGTAGGCCCGCTCATGGACGGCCCCGGAGCCGAGGAGGGGGACGACGTGGTGCCCGCCGAGGATGGTGTCGACGACCCGGTCCAGCTCGGCCGGGTCGTGGCCGTAGAGCAGCGGTGCGATGGCGGTGACGAGGTGGGTGCGGGTGAAGACCTTGTGCTTGGCCATCAGGTCGCCGTCGACGTGCAGCACCTCGGCCGCCAGATCCTCGACCTTCTGCTCGGACAGCGGTGCCGGCAGGCCCACTTCGGTGCGGGCGGCTTCGAGCGCAGCGGTGAGGCGCTCGACGGTCCATCCAATGGAGCCCAGTTCGGCCCGCCACCCGGGCATGAGCTGGTCGATGCCGGTGTGGCGCTTGGCCGCCCGGCTCTGCCGGGCGGTACCGAGCGGGCTCGGTAGCTGTCGCTGTGATCGGACTCGGCCAGATAGGCGGTGATCTCGTCGCTGCGCTTCGAGAACAGCCCGCACACCTCGTCAGGGATGCCCGCGATGCGCCAGTGGCGCAGGTTCCCCGACTCCCCCGGATCGGCGGCGATCACAAACCCCATCTCGGCCGCCCGGGCCGCGGAGTGAAGTCGGCCGACCATCGTGGCCGCCTCCACCGTGTCTCGGAGCGACGCACTGTCGAGGCCCTTGTAGCCGCCGGTGCGATCGAGCATCTCGACGACGTTCGCCACCAGGACGTGATCGTGGGGCTGTGGGTCACCGGCCCGGGAGGTGCCATGCCGCCGTCCGGGCATAGACCAAGCCACCCGTGGCCGTTCGGACCTGAGCCCGCCCCCGCCGGCCGCCCCGTTGCTGGAACCAGCCATCCAGCCAGTCCATCGTCGCCTGCGTCTCCGCGTCCAAGAGGGCGTGCATGGTGTCGGCCTGATCCATCACGCCGAGCACTGCGACGGACTTGTGCGCGCTCACGACCAACTCGAACCCCGGTCGCTTCGTCCTCACCAACCGAAATCCAGAAGCTGGATCTCGGAACCCTCCCGGCCCGAACGCCGCCTCGTAAGCCTCGGCAGTCACCTCACCGTGCAGACCGAGGCGGACGGCCCCGGCGCCGCCCCACCGCAAGGGCGTCTCGCCGCGGGAGCCGTAGTAGTCCAGGGCCTGGCAGGGGTGATCGTCGGCCCGGCCGATGATGGTCGCCTCGTGGTAGGCGACCTCGTCGACACCCATGCGCCGGAACCAGGCCATCACGACGTCCCGGGCAAGGTCCCGCAACCAACGGTTGCAATCATGTTCCTCATCGGGTTCAGGTGTCGTACGGATCAGGGGACTGGTCCAGGACTTCGTGATGACTGGTATCTGGCGGGGCGTGGCGGTCAGGTTCTCGGGGTCGTGATGGTCGGTCTTGCTGAGCGTGGAGGCTCCGTTGTCGGCGAGATCGAGGGTCGGGCTTGAGGCAGCGATCCGAACCGAAGGCCACGAAGCGGCGACGGACGGGTGGTGTCACCGCGACCATGTGAGAGGGATCGGTAACGAGACGGGCCTAGTGGCGTGAGTCCAGTCGTAGGGCTCACCGATGAGTCCTCGCCGGATCTGACGGCGACCGCTGTCACCGATCGTCAACCTGAAAGGGGCACCGATGTCTCAGCTATCCCTGCCGTCCTCGCCGAAGGACCTACCTCGACTACTCAACGTCACCCAGGTCGCCGAGACGCTCGGCGTGGACGTCCGTCACGTCCGTCGCCTCATCCATGAGCGACGCATCCCCTTCATAAAGTGGGGCCACCTCATCCGGTTCGATCCAGATGAGATCGCCGAGTGGCTCGACCGCCACCGCTATGTCAGCGGCCGCCCTCGATGAGGTGCGTTTTCGTCGTCCCCGGCGTTGGCCCTGCGGCGCAGGCTGGGTCCTGAGGCCGGTGCCTCCTGCCGGGTCGGTGTCATGCCCCATGAAAGGGGCTGGGTCAGTCCTCGTCGGTCCAGAAGTGTCCCGGTTCTCCTTCGTGCATGGCGAAGCCGGCGACGCTGTTGCCTCGGTCGACCAGTTCGACGCCGACGTAGGTGCTGTCGCCGTCTTCCGGGTCGAGAGCGAACATCTCGACGTGGGTCGACTCGTCCCCCTGGGTGCGGCCGGCGATGTTGATGATGCCGATGTTGGGCTTGCCAACGAGGTGGATGCGCTCGAAGCCGTCCTCGTCGAGCAGGACGAAGCCACAGTCCCCACCGGACTCAGCCGTAATGCGGGCGCGTGCCACGCCGGCGTTGTCGACGACGACGAGCTGACGCGTCCTCACCCCCTCTTCGATCTGTAGCCGGAGATCGGCGACCTCGCGGCGGAGCCGGGAGAGCACTGCGGCGTCGACCGTGATGCTCTCGTCGTCTTGGACAGGACTTCCAGATGCTTCTGTGCCGTCCACACCTCCTGGGCGTGGGCGCGTATCGTCAGCCATCGTCGGGACCTCCTCGGGGGTTCCGGCCACGGCCCCGGGCAGTGACAGCTGCGCCGGGGCCACTCCATGTGTCGACCCCAGAGGTACCACTGGATCATTAGTGAGTCAAGGATCTGGATCTATCGACGCCCTAGCGTGCTGGGCCACATGGGACGCCGGGTTGACATCGACGATCTGGTCGCGGCACAGCAGATCGCAGAGCGCCTCGGCTTGGCCTACGTCCAGACCGTCTACAACTGGATCGATCGCTACCCGGACTTTCCCGCTCCTACGTGGGCCTATGGTCGAATCCGACTGTGGCTGTGGTCGGAGGTAGCGGCGTGGGCACGCGAGACCGGTCGTCTCGGCCGCTGACCGGCCATGCTCGGCGATGCCTCTGTTTAGTGTTTGATCCACATCAAACACGTCTACACTGCGACCATGACCCTCACCGATGAGGTGGATGCGCTCGTCGACAGCCTGACTGCGCTGGGCGCTGGGGTGACCGGCCGCGCGAGAGATGGAAAAGTCGCGGTGCGTCTGCCTGATGGTCAGCGCGCTGAACTGGCGGTCGTCACTCCCTCAGAGGCGGGCAGGCCCGGCGAGGTAGCGGTGGCTGATCGGATCGTGGCTTCGGATCGGGCTCGGCTCGATGACCTCGGGGTTGGATGGCTCGATCGTCGGGGGCATCTCAAGCTGCGGTATGGAGGCATGTGGCTGGACGTGGACGTGCCGCCTGTCCCGAGGGCCCGGTCTCGGCATGTCGTCGACCCTCTTGCCGGCGCAGTGGTGTCGGCGGTCTCGGTCTCGGCGTTGCTGGCCCACCCGGAGCCGATGCCGGGAGTTCGTGCGCTCGCCCGGCTCGTCGGTGCGAGCCCGGGCGGTGTGTCCCTGGCCGTCCGTCGTCTTGTTGATGCCGGGTACCTCACGCGGGACCGTCGCGCCGCCGTTCCTGGCCTGTTCTGGGCCGTAGCGGATGTCTGGCGTCCCGATTGGGTGCATCTCGCCACGGTGCCTCCACCCGATGACGACACGGCCCTCGTCGGGGATCAGGCCGCTGCTGCCCTCGGCGCCCCGGTCGGTGGCGTCGGTGCTGTGGTCGAGCTATTGGCCGGTGATGCGGCCACCGTCCGGCGACTGAGCCGATCCTGTGGCGTGTCGGCAACGCCAGCGGCGGCCGTGGCTCGCATCGCCCTCGCTCCGACCCCGTTGGCCGTCGCCGACGCGTCGACCCGGACCGACGAGGGCCAAGCTGTCGCCCACCCCGTGATCGTCGCTCTGAATCTCGCCGGGGACACCGCTCGTGGGGCCGAGATCGTCCGGGACTGGGACGTCGATGACCGCCCCTGGTGAAAACGAGGTCGTGAGCCTGAGCGGCCCGGCTGGCGATCTCCTGGCCGCTGTGGCTCAGCTCGAGGGTTACGACTTCGCCCTCGTCGGTGGACTCGCTGTCATGGTCCGCCTCGGTGGCGCCCACCGCGTTACGCGAGACCTCGACAGCGTGTTCGACAATCCCGACGAGGACACCGCCGCCAGCCTCGTCACGGCCGGCGTCGCCGCACCGACCGATGACGGCAACGGCGTGTTCCTCGATGGGATGAAGCTCGACGTGATCGACACCCAGCCTCTCCCGGCGGCTGTGGAGGAGGTCGTCGCTGATCCGGCAGGCCGGCTCTTCGTCTGCGCTCACCGCTACGCCTACGAGGCGGCCACGCCGCTCATCATCGGCGCGGCGGACACGACCGCAACGATCCGGGTCGCCACCCCGGCTGCGCTCATCGCCTGCAAGGCCCACGCACTCCGGTATGCCAGGGCGCAACGCCGCGCCACCAAGCGCCCAGGTGATCTCTTCGACCTCTACCGCCTCGCCCTCGATCACCACGACCGGCTCATCGAGGAAATCGCGGACGCTCCCTGGCGACTGCGCGCCCAGGTCGCGGCTGCACTCAACGAGGACTTGGGCGACATGGAGCAGGCCGCCGCCGCGCTGCGATCGTCGCCCGTTGCGGAGCTGGCCGCTGTCGACGCCAATGACATCACGGATGTTCTCACCGACCTCCTCGCCTCGCTCAACGGTCTGCGCTGACATCCACGGTCGGGGCTACCTTCCTTGGGCATGCCGGTCGTGGGATAGGAGCCGGACGGGATGGCGATGCCGACAGCCCTTGTCGAGCGGGTGCGACATCGCCTGATGGCTGCCGAGCACGACACGGCGTTTCGCGAGGTCATCCAGTTCGTCGACGATCTCACCGCGTTCGACCCCGAGGTGAGCTGCGCCGCCGTCGAGGAGGAGCCCCCGACGACCGGAGATCTCCGGTGGGATGCGCTCATCGCCGCTGCGGTCGATTGGGTGTCGTCTGTTCGCCACTGGCCGGTACCGGCTTGGACGAGCGGTGCCCGATGGAAGCTCGACGCTCCCGGCTGGGTCGTCTCGCCCTACGAACGGCTGCACCCCTTGATCCGGGAGCAGACCCCCGAGGAGTTCGCCAGTCACGGGGTCTACGTCGACCGAGCATCGCTCCAGAGCATCTGACGCGGCGGACATCCGAGGCGAGGAGATGGGCACGGTGCTGAGGACTGTCTGGTCAACTGCACCTGGGGCCAGACGGATGCGAGCCGGGAGGTTAGCGGGTGGTCTGGGCGTCGTTGACGCTGGCCCGGATGGCTCGCCACACGAATGCCCAGGCGTCTTTGTCTGCGGGTTGCTGCCCTCGGAAGTTGATGCCAGAGAGCATGGCGACGTCCCGATCGCTCAGGCCGGCGTCCTCAGCGAAGTCCCTGAGCGCGAGTGGTATCTCGTCATTGGATTCGACCAGCAGGCGACTGCCGAGCAAGTCGGACATGGTGGTTCCGAGAGCCTCGGCGATTCTGTAGAGCGTCTTGCCGGACGGTCGAGCGTTGCCGGAGCCGTTCTCCAGACTGGACAGATAGCTCTTGGCGACGCCGGATCGCTCGGCGAGGGCGGTGAGGGTGAGGCCGAGTTCGTCTCGCCGTTGGCGAATCCGTTGGCCGACCGGGGAGAGCTGTTCCATGTCAGCGTCGAGCGTTGGGTAGTTGCCGGTAGAGAGCCATGACCCGTTGGCGGATTTCACCGTGGGGATCAGCGTAGGGGAAGAGACGCGCTGACACATGGAGGCCACGATCGTCGGCCAGCCCGAGGTCGGCGAGGCTCGTGGTCGTTTCTACGTCCTCGCCGGAGAGTGCTCGCGCGATCGGACCGCCAGGTGAGGCCGACTTATTGCCGGGGATGAACGGGAACGATCCATTGGCGCGGCTCGTCACGACGCGGAGCTTCGCGGTGGCATCCGGTCGGCCACGTTCCTCCTTGCGGAAGCCGGGTTCGAAGACGACGAGCAGCGTCGATGAGGATGCGAATCGAACGGCTCGGAGCGCGGTCGCGTAGAGGCTCGCGTCGTAGTGGTCGGCCAAGACACTGACCCCGTCCCAACCGCGGTCCACAGCAGCTAGATCGGCTCGGAAGTGACGCTCGGGAAGGAGAAGCTCCGCGGCAGCGGCGTCGGCGAGATCCTCCGGATCGGCGGGCCCAGGTGGTCGAGGTGGCCGGTGGGTGCACCGGAAGAGAGTCTGTTGCAAATAGCCGGGTTGGAACGTGTGGCCGATCTCGTGGAAGCCGCTGAAGCGCCGACGTCTGCGGCCATCGAGCGAGTTCAAGCGCATGACGAGCCCCGAGGGCTCCGGCGTCAGCGAGCCGGCGAAGGGGAGCGGCTCGACCCGGACGCAACGGATGTCCCGGAAGCTGGCCACGACCTCGAGGGAGACTGGAGGCCGCTCGGCGAGCTCGTCGATGATCTCCGCGGCTACGCGCTCGATGCAGTCAATGTCGGACCGGCCCGGGTGTCGTAGGCGGGCTTCGTCGAGGAGCGAGAGGGTCGTGACCGGCATGTTCTCCTTCGCATCATATGTGTTCTGTAGCAGGAACGCAGAAGTGGTAGTGTTCTCCATCGAGAACACTCCGACCTGATTCACGAAGGCATGTGTGGCAGGGGGAGCCCGCAGACAAGGAGAAGGCCATGTCGCCCGAGAAGCCCGAGAGCAAGCCCCCGGTCACCTTCACGCTCGATGGCGTCGAGTACACCTCCGACGAGCGCAGCATGTCGGCCTCCGAGGTGCTGCGACGGTTCGGGGGGCTCGATCCGGCGAACTACGACCTCATTCGGATCGTGGGGAACGGCAACGAGAAGCGGTACGACGATGCCGAGGAGGTGCAGCTCGTTCCCCACGGCAAGTACGTCTCGTTCTTCACGGGGTCGATGCCGGTCGAATGAGTGCCGGAATCGAGAGGTTCGTAGAGGCGATGCGTGCGATGGGGCTCGACGCCGACGTGCGCGACCCCATCGTCCTCGTCCAGGTCGAGGTCCCGCTCGGCCCGCACGCCGGCCAGATGGTGTGGGTCGGCGCGGACCCGCCGACGGACTTCCCCACGATCCCTCCGCATTGGGTCCATCTTCCCGAGGCCATCGACCTCGATGGGGGCGGGAAACAGGCGTCTGAGCTGGGACCAGGGTGGGCGAAGTGGAGCCGGCCACACAAGCAGTGGGTCGACGGCGGCTCACACGGTGCGCAGTGGGCCGCGCACGCGCGGGCGTTGCTGGGGAGCGCGATCGGATGACGACGCCGTTCTCTGTGGCGCTGACCGGCGATCATCATGACCGCCTGAGCACCCACCTGACCCGGCCCGATGGGCAGGAAGACCTCTGCTTTGCGTTGTGGCGTCCATCCACGGGACGGCGCCGCAAGACGGCGGTTGTCACTGAGGCGATGCTGCCCCGGGCTGGAGAGCGAGCCGTCCATGGCACCGCATCCTTCACAGGCGACTACGCAATGCGCGTGGCGCGCCTCGCCGCCGAGGAGGGAGCGGGTGTGGCGTTCCTGCACTCGCACCCAGGCGCCGCGACGTGGCAGTCCGCCGTAGATGGCAGCGCCGACGCAGAGTCCGAGCGCAAGATCGCCAACCTCTGCCGTGAGTTCACCGGCCTACCGTTGGTCGGGCTCACCTTCAGCACCGGATCCCAGACCTGGAGCGCTCGTGCCTGGGACCAAGGACGGGGCGCCGATGTGTCGCGCACGGACGCTGAGAGCGTGCGAGTGCTCGGGTCGGCACTCCGAGTCGGCTACCACCCACAGCTTCGTCCGGAGCCCAAGCCGCAGCCGTCCCAGGTGCGCACCGTGCACTCCTGGGGCGATGCCGTGCAGGCGCACCTGGCTCGGCTCCGGGTGCTGGTCGTGGGCGCCGGGAGCGTTGGCCAGCTCGTGCTCGAGATGCTGGCTCGGACCGGCATCCAGCACATCGGCGTCATGGACTTCGACACCGTGGAGGTTGTCAACCTGGACCGGCTCCACGGCGCTACGAGCCTTGACGCACGACTGTTCACGTCCAAGACCGAGCTCGCCCATCGCATGATCAACCAAGCCGCGACCGCGGATGGGTTCGAAGCCGAGTCCTTCGAGCTGAGCATCTGCGAACCGGAGGGTCTGACCGCCGCCCTCGACTTCGACGTCATCTTCTCCTGCGTCGACCGACCCTGGCCGCGCCACGTGCTCAACACGATTGCCTACAGCGGGGTGGTGCCGGTCATCGACGGCGGCATCCGCCTTGAACCCGGCACCGCCGGTGGCTTACGCAACGCCTACTGGCGCTCTCATGTCGTCGGCCCTGGCCGAACCTGTATGCGCTGCCTCCAGCAGTACAACGTCGCCGACGTCCAGCTTGAACGAGATGGCAGCCTCGATGACCTGTCCTACATCGCCGACCTGCCACTCGACAGCCCGCTTCGTACGAGGCAGAACGTGTACGCGACCTCGCTCGCCGCCGCGTCCGCGCTCACCAACCAGTTCCTCTCGCTCGTCGTGGCGCCGAGCGGCTTCGGTGACCCCGGTGCCCTGCGCTACGACCTGCGCCAACACACCGCAAAGCGCACGAACCAGACGTGCTCTACCGATTGCGCCTATCAGCACGGCACGGGCGTGGGCGACGCCCGTACTGACCCAACCGGAGCGCACGCGTCGGCACGATCCGCGATCGCCGAGCGGTCTGCTGCTCGGGGGAACCGTCGAATACAACTTGCGCGCAGCGCGATGTCCCTTACCAGCCGGTTCCAGCGATGGCTGAGTGAAGTCGCCTGAGACGAACCCCGGCTGGAGCATCGACGCTGCGGATGGCTTCTTCGGCGTGTCGGGTGGTGCGGACTCCGCAATGTGGATCGCTGAACCGCGACTCACGTCAGCTCAGCTCAGAGGTGGAGACGCTCCACCGGGCGTGGTCTGTGGGCGATGATGGGGGGATGCAGATCCGTCCGGGGCTGGGCATCGATGACGAGGCGGTGGCTGCCTTTGCGTCGCGCCACGGGGTCCGACATCTGGCGGTGTTCGGATCTGCCCTGCGCGACGACTTCGGTCCGGATAGCGACATCGACCTCTTGGTCGAGTTCGAGCGCGGTCGAACGCCAGGCCTCCTGGGCCTCGCTGCCATGGAGATCGAGCTGGGCGAGCTTCTGGGGCGAGAGGTCGACCTTCGGACCTACGCTGACCTGAGCCGGTACTTCCGGGACACCGTCCGCGACACCGCCCGAGCGCTGTATGCCGCCTGACGACGATGCTCGCCTTCGGCACCTCATCGAGGCGGCCGAGACGGCGATGCAAGTTCGTGGAGGGACGATCCCGCTCCGACCTCGCTGACGACGAGATGTTGCGACGGCCGCCAACGACCGCTGCGTGAGAAGCAGCGTGAGAAGCAAACTTGGGCTAACCGGGTTACTCAGCGGTTCTGGTGGTCGCTCGGGATAGCCCGAATCGGCTGCTCAGGGGTCAGAAACGGCTCTGACGGTAAGTGGCGGAAATGCATTGAAACAGACCTACGGATCAGAAGGTTGGGGGTTCGAGTCCCTCCGAGCGCGCCACAGAGGTCCAAGTCAGTTCGACCCATCAAGATCGGTTGGAGTGACTGCCTCGGAGCTCGATGGGCGGGCCTTGTCGTAGGCGTCAAAGCAAGCCTGTGCTTCGTCCTCCCAGTCGTCGAGATCGCTGCGAGGCCACTCCATGGCGGCGGTGATTATCTCTGCTCCTCGAGCGAACGACCAGATGGTGAACCGGGCGAGCACCTCCATCGCATGTGGGTCGACGACAGGAACCCGCCGGACGATGTCGTCCCCGTGCGCCTCTTCGGTGGCCAGGAACACCGTCGACACGTTCATGTGAGCGATCGCTGATTGGAAGCCGTAGGGGTTGCGGACGCGATCGTCGGGACCGGCTTGGAACGCGAGGTCGACGAACTCCTGCACCATGGTTGTGATGTCGGGCCTCGCCTGGCCCGCGATGGTCCACGGCTTCTTAGACGTCAGGACGACATCCGTGAAGAGGTTCGTCGCCTGGACCTTGCCGCCCTCGAGGCGCCTGTCCGCCTCGGCGTACTCCATTGAGCCGACCCCGTGGGAGAGCTCGTCGACCCGTCGCCGCTGTTTGAGGTCGAGGAGACGGGTGAGATAAGCGCGGGCCGCTCGTTGGCGTGCGAACTCGTCGCCGGCCTCGACGGTTGCGTTCAGACCGGGACCCAGGATCCAGCGGACCTGTGCCAGCGCTTCCAGCTGGGCGCGGACGACGACGAACGGCCCGCCGTGGAGCCGTCGGGTGCGCATCAGCCCGGCGTAGCTGCTGAGCATGTTGGTGGCACCGAGCATCAACACTCGAGCTGTGTCGCTGGCGAAGGTGCGGAGCTCGGAGGGCCATGGCCCCGCTGGGCCGGACGACAAGGTGATGGCGTCAGCGGACAGGACTGATCCGAACACGGGTCGGCCGTGGTTGGACGCTTCGATGGTCAGGTACGTCGCCCCTCCTCGTTCGGCGAGATGGGCGATGGCCTCGCCTCGGTCGGGCCATTGGTCGAGGTCGGCCAAGAGCCTGGTGTCCGATCGCTGATCGCGTTGCCGCGTCGCTAGCTCGAGCCGAGTGATTGCCAGAGGCCCATGAGGTTGCCCTCGCTGTCGGTGAAGTAGGCGGCGACGCCCATGTCGCCGACCTGTTGGGGCTCGCCGACGGCGGCGCCCCCGTGCTCGGCGATCGTGGCGAGAGCCTTGGCCATGTCGTCGACGTCGATCGTGATGACGGGCCGGCCGACGTCCTCCTGGCGCTGGAACATGCCGCCGCCGATGTAGGCGGTCTCGGTGGGCATGCCCGTGTCGTCGGTCGGTCCGGTCTGCACGAAGTTGTACTCGAACTCCGGCACCGGCTGGATCGCCCACCCGAACACGTCCGAGTAGAACGCTCGGGCCCGGTCGGCGTCATCGTAGGGAACCTCGAAGTGCACCACGCGTCCGGTCATCATCTGCTCCTCGTCCTCGTCCTCGTCGTTGCGCGTCGATGTTACGACTCGCAGGATCTCCCTACTCGCGGGCCCGTGGTGGCGGATGCCTCCGGCTGTCGCGCCATTGCGGGGTGGGCTGAGGCTCGCTCACAGGCACGACCCTTCCACGCACCAGGGGACCGCTCAGCAGTGACACGTCTTGGGGCCGATCAGGCGTCCGGTTCCCACCGCAGGAGGTCGCCAGGCTGGCAATCGTGGCCAGCATCACATCGACATCGACGACGATCGGCATCAGAGGATCTCCTCCACCGGCGACGTGTCAGTGAACGTCAGGCATCGCGCACGTGACGCAATCGAGGTCATGGTTCGATGCCACGACAGTGGTCTGGAGGGGGGTGGGGTGAGCAGCAAGGATCCGTGGGGCCGTGGCCGGCGAGGCGCGATGTCGTCCTTGTCCCGCGGGCTGGAGGATTGGGCGCTGGTGGAAGCGCACCGACGCCTCACCCTCGGCCCCGCCGGCCGCCCCGACCTCTACGTGCCCCGGTGGCAACGGATGCTGGTCTTCGTCCTCGTGGCCGGCATGGCCGGGTCGCTCGTCGTGGTGGGCCTCGCCCTGCGCCGTCCCCCCGGCGACCCGCTGGCTGTCGGCAACCCGCCCGCCGTCGCCCCCTTGACTCTCGAGGAGCTGGCCGCGGTGGCCCGCACCCAGCCACGAGCGCCTCACGATATGTCCCACCCGTACATCCACCTGGTCGTCGACCACATCCCCTCCGAGGCCCAGCGGGCGGCCGGGCTGGTGGGATGGCGGGAGGAGCAGTGGATCGCCCGTGATGGTGCCGGCCGCATCCGGGCCGGGGCCCTCCCCGGGGCCGACGAGGCGGGCCAGGAGTTCGACGAGGGCCGAGGTCCGGGCGGGCTCACCGTCGCCGGCTTCGTCCCCTCCGAGCTCGACCGCCTCCCCCGTGACCCCACCACCCTCCTTGCCGCTCTTCGCGCCGCACTCGGTGAGACGGTCTTGCCCGAGCACGTCATCTCGCTTCTCGGTCTCCCCACGCTGGCCCCCGACGTGCGGGGCGGCCTCGTCGAGGCTCTCGGCCAGCTCGGCGTCACCGTCGTCGACGATGCGTCGCCCGACGACGGTGGCACCCGATTCTCGGCCCCGAGGGGGGACGGGACGGTCGAGGTCACCTTCGGCCGTCGCACCGCCCGCCCCACGACGCTGCACGTCCGAGCCGACGAGCCCAGTACCAAGGACCCGGCCAAGACGGTCTTCCGTGTATCCGAGGTCGGCACCGGCTGACCGCTCCTCCCTGATCCTGTCCTCCTCGTCCCTCCTCATCGCACCCCAAGGAGTCTCCTCATGGCCCGCCTCGTACCTACGTCCCTGACGCGCGTCGCTGCCGCCTGCGCCCTCGCTCCCGTGGCCGTCGCCGTCCACCCCGCCGCGCCGACGGCGGCCAAGGAGCCCGCCCTGGTGATGAGCTGCACCACCTCGACCCTCCCCATCGAGGAGGTGCAGGCCGGGGCCACCTCCGAGGTCTGGTGCGAGTGGGCGGAGCCCGGAGAGTTCGTCGGCGCCATGCTGAGCTCGGTCACCGTGGCCGTCCACTACGACAACACCGACGGCTTCGGATCCGCCCTCACCGTCACCGGGGAGTGCGGGGGCTCGATCGCCTTCGGGGCCGGCGATCCCTGGAACAACACCATCGCCTCGACCCGGCACCACGCCTGCGGGAACATCAAACACTTCGACAACGCCAACCTCACCGGCGACAACAAGCTCACCACTGGCCCGTTCGGGATCCTGTGGGCCAGCCTGGGCACCATGCAGAACCGCACGTCGTCGGTGGGCTACGGCGCCTGAGCCGGAGACGATGACCTCCGCGTGGCCGACCCCTACTCGCCGTCCCGCTCGTCGCAGCGGGCGTCGAAGGCCACCTCCACCTCGGAGCCGGCCCGTGGGCGGTCGGCGCCGTCCACCGGCACCGCCCGGCCTCGGGCCTGGATGCGGGCGCCCCGGATGCGGGCCGACGTGACGGTGCCGGGCGGCTCCCCGGCCTCCCCCCGGCGGGCCCAGGCCTCCGCCCCGAAGGCGGCGACGCCGGTGTCGCCGTCCATCACGGTGAGTCCGGTCGAGGCCGGAACTCCTGTCTCCCCGTCGCCCTCCACCCCGACCACGGCCTGCACCACCTGCCCGTCGTCAGCTCGTCCCACCACGTAGGCCGTCTGCCCGTCGAGGACGCACGCGTCGACGGCGAAGGTGGTGGTGGCGCCGTCGAGGGTGACGCGGGCCGTCCGGTCGGGGAAGGGCGCTTCCCGCCCGCAGCCCAGGGCGGCGAGGCCGACGACGGCAACGAGGAGGACGGACCGGGGCACTCCGGCAGCGTACGGAGCAACGCCGCGAGCACGGGACGCAGGGAGAGCGGGGGCATGCCAGGCTCCTCGGACGATGTACACCATCCACGGCACCCAGAAGCTGCGGGACCGGGTCAAGGCCCCGCTCGAACCGGTGGTCGACGAACCGACACCCGTGCTCGGCAACTGGTACGCCACGGCCATCTTCTGGCGCCCGACCGTGGCCCTGTTCGTCAACGAGCGGCACCTCCTGTCCGTGCTGCTTCCTCTGGCCCCGGCCAAGACGCTGACCGAGCGCTTCCCCGCCCAGCTCGGCTTGGTGCTCGACGCTCTCGGCGCCGACCCCGGCTTCGTCGCCGCCGAGGTGGCGGCCAGCGCCGACGGACGCTGGGCCAAGACGGCCAGCCGCAGCATGACCGGCACCCAGAACGAGTTCATCGCCCTCTTGGAGCGGCGCCGCCGCCACCGGGGGCCCGAGGATCTCGTCGTGCTCTCGACCTACCTGGCCAGCATCCCCTGCACGCCCCTCTACCGGGAGGGGAGGCACCGGTTCCCGGAGCGGGAGCTGGCCGCCCTCTCCGCCGCCTGGTCCGGCTCGGGGCCCGTGGCGGCGCCCGGGGGTTGACGCTCAGGCCGTCGCGTCGACGAAGACCCCGTCGCGGAGCACGGGCACGACGGCGCTGGCTCCGAGGGCCGCGGCATAGGCCAGGTCGTCCTTCCAGCCCCGGACCATCTGCTCCCGCCCCGAGGCGCACTCGGCCAGCACCTCGCCCAGCCGGGGCTCGGCCTCCCGCCACACCGCCGCCGCGGCCCGGGCCTCGGGCGACAGGCGGCCGGGCAATCCAGCGACGACGGCACCGGCGCCGAGCAGGTCTTCCAGGGCCGGGCGCAGCGACCCGTCGGGCCACCGCTCCCCACAGGGCACCACGGTGATCGTGCCTCCGGCCCGGGCCAGCCAGGCGGCGACGGCGGCCGCGTTGCGCAGGCAGGCAGCCACCACCGTGGCCCCGGCCTCGTTGGCGATGGTGGCGCAGGTCGACCCGTTGGGCGAGGGGAGCACGACGCTCGCACCGGCGGGCAGGGCGAGCAGGCTGTCGGGCGAGAGCGACGGCGCGCCCGGTGACCCGTCGGCCAGCACCGCCCCGACCTGGGTGGCGAAGGCGGCCGCCGTCTCGTCCCGCCACCGGTAGGGGTGGACGGCAACGCCGGCCGCGACCCCGGCCTCCACCGCCGTAGTGAAGCGGAGCACGTCGATCACCACCACCACGTCACCCGGCACCGCCTGCACCCCGACCGGGCCCCACTCGACCCGCACGTCGAAGCCGCTCTGCTCGGTCCAGGCCCTGTTCATGGCCCCTTTCTACCGGAGCCCCGGCGACCGTGGTCCGCTCGTTGTCCGGCCGTGGAGCGGGCAGGGAGGACTGGTGCGGGGCCTCCGCACCCCGTGCGTAACCTGGCGCTCGTGCCACGCCGGACGGTCCAGGTCGACGCGGCCGTCCTCGGGGCGGGGACGGCGGGGGCCAACGCCGCCTACCAGTTGGCCCGTGGGGGCCGGTCGGTCGTCCTCGTCGAGCGCCGGCCCCTCGACGAGGGCGGGGCGCAGTGGCACAACGGGCTCCTCGACTGGCAGGTCGCCCGGGCTGACCTCCCCCTGCCCGAGCCCCCCGAGCGGGTGTCGGACCGCGGGGCCCTCCACCTCTTCACCCCCGACGGCCGTCGAGGCGTCACCGTGTCCCGTAGCCCGGTGGCCAGCGTCGACATGGCCCGGCTCGGTCGTCGCCTGCGAGCCCTGGCCACGGACGCCGGGGTCGAGATGTTCGAGCGGGCCGCGGACCTGCAGGTCACCTGGCGCGACGGGCGCATGGCCGCCCTCGACCTGACGGCGGCCCCCGAGGGCGCCGACCCCATCTCCCTGCGGATCGAGGCGGCGTTGTTCGTCGACGCCTCCGGGCGCCGGGGCGCCCTGCGCCGGGAGTCGGCCGTTCTGCGTCGCTGGTGCCCGCCGGTGGGGAAGGACGAGCTGTGCTCGGCCAGCGACTCCCACCTGCGGATCGCCGACACCGACGGGGCCAAGCGCTTCCTCGACCGCTACGGCGCCGACGCCGGCGACGCCGTCAACGTGATCGGGACGAACGGCGGGTTCTCCACCCGCTCGATCAAGGTCTCCGAGGACTTCGAGCATGTGTCGGTGCTCGTCGGCTGCCTGGCCGACGGCACCCACGGCACGGGCCCGGCCATGCTCGACGCCGTGCGCCGCGACGAGCCGTGGATCGGTGAGCCGGTCCAGAGCGGCGCGGGGGTCATCCCCCTCCGCCGGCCCTACGCCCGGTTCACCGCCCCCGGCCTGGCCCTGGTGGGCGACGCCGCCTGCCAGGTCTTCCCCGCCCACGGGTCGGGGATCGGCGTGGGGCTCATCGCCGGGCGGGTTCTGGCCGAGGCCGTCAGCGGGACCGCCGACCCGGGCGACAAGGCCGTGCTGTGGGAGTACCAGGTGCTCTTCCAGCGGGAGCTCGGTGGCCTGCTCGCCGCCTACGACGGCCTCCGGCGCATGAGCTCGGCCCTGGGCGGGGCCGGTGTGCAGACCATGCTGCGAGCCGGGCTGGTCACCGAGCAGATGACCCACAGCGGCCTCGACCAGCGATGGGACTCGCTCCCCGTGGGCCAGCTCCCGGGCATGGCGGCCCGCCTGGCCCGCCACCCCCGGTTGGCGGCCACGATGCTGCCCCGCCTGGCCGCGGCCCAGATCGCCGAGGGCCTGGGCCGCCGCTTCCCCACCGAGGTGGACGATGCCGCGCTCGCCCGTTGGGACGGGCGGGTGCAACGGCTGGTCGGCGTCTGATCCCTCGCACACCCGACGGGTTCGCCGGGGCGGGCAGCAGGACTGTCGCCGGTGACGTCTCGAAGACTCCCCGGGACCGACTACACCTTCGCCGGCCCTGGTGCGTCTCTGGCCCACGATGGTGACAGTGGGAACCGTGGAGGTCGCTCAGGTGGCGGGACCGGCAAAGGCCCAGCCCGACCCGGCCCTCGCCGTCCTCCCCGGCGGCCCCCCAACCCGAGGAGATGCCGTGACCCGCCTGCCCGACCACCTGAACGAGGCCGCCCCGGCCGACAACGCCGGGCTCGACCTTCCCACCCTCCACGAGCGAGCGGCCCGGCGCCGTCGTCGCCGGCAGGGACGGGTGGCTGGTGCCGCCGCGCTCGTCGTGGTCGGGATCGCCGTCGTCGGTGTGGCCGGCGCCTGGTCGTCTCCGGACGAGGCCGTCACCGCGGCCCAGGGAGGCGATGGTGAGGTTGCCCTCGACCCCGCCGTCGATCCCTCGACAACCGATCCGGTGGACGTACCGCCGACGGAGCCATCCGTGTCCGTGCCCGAGACGACCGAGGTGCCACCCCCTCCGACGAGTGAGCCGGTGGAGCCGAGGACCGAGCCCGTGGCCCCGACGACGGAGGCTGTCCCATCCGGTCCGCGCTCGCTGGAGCTGCGTGGCACCTACGAGGCCGAGGAGCACCACGTCGCGGGGACGTCGGCCTGTCCCGACCTCACCCACACCCTCGACATGAACCTCACGATGG
The DNA here is from genome assembly GCA_964643485.1 of uncultured Iamiaceae bacterium. GTDB lineage: Bacteria > Actinomycetota > Acidimicrobiia > Acidimicrobiales > Iamiaceae > Iamia. Next base: position 22,331 of record CAZXRA010000053.1, read on the forward strand.
AGGACGGCTCGGCCTGGGTCGGCCGTGAGGACTATTGCGGCACCCATGTCGGCCTCCGGTGGAACGGCGAGGGCACCTTCACCCTCACCGCCCCGGACGGGTCCGCCCTCGCCGGGACCTTCACCAGCACCGCTCCCATGGGCAGCTCCGGCGTCCCGTACTCGCTGGACGTCCGGGAGGGGAGCGGTACCTACGCCGGGGCGACCGGTCGGTGCGACCTCAGCATCCACATCACACCGCTGGCCTCCAGCAGGCAGGCCCAGCGGGGCACCATCGCCTGCACCCTGTCGATCCCGTAGCAGGCGACGATCGACGGCGTGCGGCCGATGAAGGCGAGGAGCCGGGCCTGCTCGTCGGCATCGTCCGGCACCGGCCGAAGTGGCGGAGGCCGACGAGAGGCCCCCACCACGGCGTAGGGTCACGTCTGTCGGGAACCACCGCGGGTGGTTCATCGCCCGTCCGAACGTCGCTCAGCCCTGGGGGCGCGGGCCCCCGGATCGGTCTCGGTCGTGACCACGCAGATCCTCCACTTCACCCACCTGGCGAACCTCCCGACCATCGTGGAGCACGGGTTGCTCTCCGACACCCGGGCCCAGGGCACGGTGGCCACCGTCGACGTGGGCAAGCCCGAGATCAAGACCTACCGGCGGGAACAGCCCGTGGTCGTACCGCCCGGGGGAGTGGTGGCCGACTACGTCCCCTTCTATTTCGCCCCCCGAAGCCCCATGATGTACGTCATCCACCGGGGCGCCGTCCCGGGGCTCCAGGGCGGGAGCGACATGCTCATCTACCTGACCACCACGGTCGAGCGGCTCGTCGAGACGGGGAGCAAGCTCGTGCTCACCGACCGCAACGCCGTGCTGGGCTACGCCGAGCAGACCGACGACGTCGACCGCATCGACGAGCTCGTCGACTGGGACCTCATGGCCTCCATGTTCTGGAACGACACCCCCGAGGAGCCCGACCGCAAGGAGCGGCGCATGGCCGAGTGCCTGGCCCACGGCTCGGTACCCTGGCCGGCGATCGACGGGATCGTGGCCCGGACGGCCGAGCGGGCCGCCGAGGTCACCAGCCTCCTGGCCGAGGCCGCCGACCCCCCACCTGTCGCCGTCCGGGGCGACTGGTACTTCTGAGGAGGCGCAATGATCACCGACACCGATGGCGACCTCTTCGACGACGGGGCCGACGCTCTGGTCAACGGGGTGAACATCGGCGGGGTGATGGGCCGGAGCCTGGCCGGGCGGTTCAAGCGCCGCTTCCCCGAGATGTTCCGCGAGTACGAGCGCATGGCCCGACGGGGCGAGCTGCAGATGGGCCGGGTCCACGTGTGGCCCACGGGGGAGGAGGTGCCCCGCTTCGTGGTGAACGTCCCCACCAAGCGGCACTGGCGGTCCAAGGTGCGCCTCGCCGACGTGGAGCAGGGGCTGGCCGACCTGGTGCGGGCCGTCACCGAGCACGGCATCACGTCGGTCGCCGTCCCCGCCCTCGGCTGCGGGAGCGGCGGGCTGGAGTGGTCCGAGGTCCGACCCCTCGTGGAGGCGGCCTTCGCCCCGGTCCCCGCCGTCGACGTCCGTGTCTACGCCCCCCACCACCGGGCCACGCCGGCCCCGGATGGCGACCCGCGCCGGGCGGTGATGACGCCCGGCCGCACCGCCCTCGTCGCCGTCGTGCACCGGTACGCCGCGGTCACCGCCCAGGTGACGGTGCTCGAGGTCGAGAAGCTGGCCTACTTCCTCCAGGAGGCGGGCCAGGATCTCCGCCTGGCCTACGACGACAGCTCCTCCGGCCCCGTCACCGACGACCTGCGCCACGTCCTCGCCCCTCTGGAGGGATCTGTCCTCACCGGCTACGACGACGGCACCGATCGGGCCGCCGTGGTCGAGCTGCGGCCCGGCGTGGGGGAGGAGGCGGCGATGGCGATCGCCGCCACTCTCACTCTCGCCGCTCGGATCGACCGGGTGCTGGCCCTGGCTCGGGGCTTCGAGTCGCCCTACGGCTTGGAGCTCCTGGCCACGTTGCACTGGGCCGCGACCCGCGACGAGCGGGCGGCCGGGGATCCCGAGCGGGCAGCGGCGCTGGTGGTGGGGGAACGGGAGCGGGCGGCGCGGATGTTCGTCGAGGCCCACGTGGCCGCGGCCGCCGCCCACCTCACGGCCGAGGGGTGGTTCGGCCCCCGGCGTCCCGTCCCGGCTCGCGCTCGGACCTGATCCCCTCAGGTCAGCCTTCGGCCTCCAGAGCCTGCACGCGCTCGGCCGCGAACGTGCCGTTCAGGGTGGGGAAGGTCTGGATGTCGGTCTCGCCCACCGAGGTGATGGTGCCGCACACCCACTCGTCGGTGATCTCGTTGATCTCGATGGTGGTGGGGCCCAGGGGGTTGATCCGTCCCGACGTGCCGGAGTACAGGCCGTGGTTGGCGATCCGCCCGGTTGCGTCCCCCTCTCCCTCGGCCGCGTCGGTGAAGGTGGACCCGGCGGCGATGGTGCCGGCCGTGTCGGTCAGGGTGAGGGTGAAGACGTAGATGAGCCCGTCGTCGGGGACATCGGGCACGCCGACGGGGATGCCCAGCCCGAACTGCGGGTCGGCCTCCAGCTCGTAGGTGGCGATGGCGCCGCTGAGGATGGAGTCGCTGTCGACGGTGTTGGCCGGGTGGGGCCCGTCGTCGGCGATGGCCATGGCCACGGAGACGGGCCCGTCGTCGTCCTCGGAGCCGGTGACCACCAGGTCGTTGCGACACTCGTCGTCCGGCTCCTCGGGCACCTGCTGGGGCGTCGGAGCCTCGTCGCCATCCGGGGCGTCGGTGGGAGCAGCGGTGCTCTCCGGTGCCGTCGTGTCGGCGTCGTCGGAGCCCCCGCACCCGGTGAGCAGGAGGGCGGCGACGAGCAGGGCGGTGGACAGGCGGGTGGCGCGCACGGCGGGGCACCGTAGGCGGTCCGAACCCCGGTGGCGGGGCACCCCGGCGGAGGGTGCTCGCCGTGTGAACATCGCGTTTCGCCCCTTGACCAGGGACCGGATATTTTCGATAGTGCTTCGAAATGTCTTCGTCTCCTCCCTCTCCCGGCGCCACGGCGACGACCCTGGGCGCCCGCGACCACGCCCGGGCCCAGGCCGGAGTCGTGGTCGAGGCCATGCCCACCGTCCCGCCCGGCACCGCCCGCGACCTGCCCCCCGGCGTCGATCCCACCACTGTCCTCTGGGACGAGGTCGTCGCCGCCGGCGGCTACGCCGCGGCCGCCCTCCCCCGGGGTGCCCACCTCCGGCTGACCGACCTCCGGGGCGACGCCTGCGCCGGCCTCCTCCTCCACCGGGCCGACCGCCCGGCCGAGCGCCTCAACGTGGCCGACACGGTCAAGGTCCAGTGGCAGGCCTACCTCGGGCCCGGATCGCTGCTGCTGTCAGGCCAGGGGCGGGTCCTGGCCGCCCTCGTCGAGGACACCTCGGCCCGCCACGACGCCCTGTGCGGCACCTCCACCCGGGCCGCCAACGAGCGCCACTACGGGGACGGTGCCCCCGACGGGCCCCACCCCAACGGGCGCGACCACTTCGCCGTGGCCCTGGCCAAGGTGGGCCTGGGTCGCCGGGACGTGGCCCCCAACGTCAACCTCTTCAAGGGGGTGCGCGTCGACCCCGACGGTGCCCTCCGCTTCGACGGTGCGCTCCGGCCCGGTGCCCACGTCACCCTGCGGTGCGAGCTGCCCGTGCTGGTGACCGTGGTCAACGTGCCCCACCCTGTCGATCCCCGCCCCGACTACACGGTCACCCCGGTGCGTCTCACGGCCTGGCGCGGCGAGCCCGCCGGGGCCGACGACCCGGCCCGCACCGCCACCCCGGAGGCGACCCGCGCCTACCTGGCCACCGAGCAGGAGGCCCTCCGGTGACGGCGCCCGTCCCGACCGGGGACGGCCTCCCGGGTGGTGTCGTCGTCCACGACGAGGTGGTCCGGGCCCGCGCCCCGTGGTCGCGGGTGATCGCGGAGGGCCAGACGTTGCGGATCGTCGACGTGGCCGGCAACCAGGCCGTCGACTGCGTCCTCTTTGCCGCCGCCGATCCCACCGAGCGCTACAGCGCCCCCGACACCATCACTGCCCAGGGCAACGTCTTCCTCGTCGTCGGCTCGGTGCTCCTCTCCACCGAGGGCCGCCCCCTCGTGACCGTCACCGGGAGCTCCTGCGCCCGCCACGACACCATCGGCGGCGCCTGCTCCAAGGAGTCCAACGCCCTCCGCTACGGGTTCCACACCGCCGCCCAGCACGCCTGCGTCGAGAACTTCCTGCACGAGATGGGACTTCACGGCCTCGGCGCTCGCGACCTGCAGTCGAACATCAACTGGTTCATGAACGTGCCCGTCGATCCCGACGGCTCGCTCGGCATCGTCGACGGCATCTCCGCCCCCGGCCTCTGGGTCGACCTGCGGGCCGAGCGCGACGTCCTCGTCGTGGTGTCCAACTGCCCGCAGGTGAACAACCCCTGCAACGGCTTCGACCCCACCCCGGTGCGCATGGTCGTCACCGCCGGCGGGGGCGACCGGTGAGCACCTGGATCACCCGCCGCGACCCCGCCGCCGTCGCCGCTGACGTGGCCCGGGCCGACCCCTCTCTCCCCCTGGCCGGGTTGCGCCTCGCCGTCAAGGACAACATCGACGTGGCCGGCCTCCCCACCACGGCGGCCTGCCCCGCCTTCGCCTACCAGCCCGCGGCCTCGGCCCCCGTCGTGCGCCGGCTCGAGGCGGCGGGCGCCGTCGTGGCCGGGAAGGCGAACATGGACCAGTTCGCCACCGGCCTGGTCG
>CAZXRA010000054.1:0-2795 GCA_964643485.1 uncultured Iamiaceae bacterium
CCGCCGGGGCCTGCCGACCCCGCAGGCCGAGCCCCGCCTCCTGGTGCTGTTCGACGGCCTCCACACCTTCCGGTCGGTGTGGGTCGAGGGGCCGGCCACCGTCCTCGACGACATCGACCGGGTCTTCGCCGACGGGCCCGCCCTCGGGATCCACCTGGCAGCGACGGTCGACCGGCCGGCCGCCCTCCCCAGCCCCCTCCGGAGCCGGACCGACCAGCAGCTCCTCTTCCGTCTGGCCGACGACCTCGACCACGCCCAGGCCCGCGTCCGAGGGGCGGACCTGTCCCGCTTCCCGCCGGGTCGGGCCGTCCACCTCGCCCGGGCCTGCGAGGTGCAGGTGGCCCGCCCGACCGGCGGGGACTGGGCCCGGGACCTGGCAGCCGTCGCCGTCCACCACACCGGCTCTCGCCATCGGCACCCCGCGCCCATCGCCGTGCTGCCCCGCGCTGTGGCCCTCACCGATCTCCTCCCCCACGCCCACCTCGACCGGCGGCCCCGCCTCCTGCCCCTCGGCATCGGGGAGCGCCACCTCGCTCCGGCCGGTTTGGTGCTGCACCCGGGCGAGCACGCCCTCGTCGCCGGGCCCGCTCGGTCCGGCCGCACCACCGCCCTGGCCGTGGCCGGCACCGTCGCCCGCCGGGCCGGGTGGGGAACGGCCGTGGTGGCCGGGGCCCGCTCCCGCCTCGGAGCGACAGGGGGCCTCGGGCCCCGCCTCGACCCCACCGACCTGGTCCGCCTCCCAGCCCTGCTCGACGGGTCCGGCGAGGACGATCGGCCGCTCCTCCTCCTGGTCGAAGAGGCCGAGCTCGTCGACCCCGACGGCACGGTGATGCCCGGCGTCCTCACCCACCCCGGGGTTGTCGTCGTGGCCGCCGGGCGGACCGACGCCCTGCGCGCCGGCTACGGCCACTGGACCCGGGCCCTGCGGAGCAGCCGGGTCGGCCTCCTGCTCCAGCCCGACGTCGACCTCGACGGCGATCTCCTCGGGTGCCGCCTGCCCCGCCGGGCGGTGACGGCCATCGGCCCGGGGCGGGGCTACCTCTGCCGTGACGGCATCCCGGAGCTGCTCCAGGTCGCCCAGATCGAGGAGACATGACGTTTGTCGACAGACACGGGGGGTACTCGAAGCGCCGCCCCGCCCCCGACCACCGGAGCCCCCCATGAGCCACGATCGCGTCCTCGCCACCGAAGCGGCCCGGGCCGCCGTCGACAACATGCGCCGCACCATCGACGGGCAGCTCACCACCGACATCGACGCCGTCATCCGCCACGGCGAGACCCTCTCCCTCCCCGAGGTGTGGGACGGGCACCTGGCCCGCCGCTTCCGGGACGGATGGCCGGCCACGGCCCGGCACCTGCGCCAGACCCGCGACGAGCTGCTCCACCTGGCCGGGGAGGTCGACCGCATCCGGGCCACGATCATGCAGGCTGGGGGCAACGCCGCCTGAGGACCGTCGCTCGCCCAGGCACCACGAAGGGCCGCCCCCGGAGGAGCGGCCCTTCGTTCGTCACATGGCGGCCCGCAGGCCGGGAGAGGATCGGACTAGAAGTCGTCCATCCCGCCGCCGGGCATGCCCCCGCCGGCACCGCTCTCGGCCGGCTTGTCCACGATCACGGCCTCGGTGGTGAGGAACAGGGCGGCGATCGACGCCGCGTTCTGCAGGGCCGAGCGAGTGACCTTGGCCGCGTCGGGCACCTTGGAGGTGAGATCCTCGTAGACGTCGGTGGCGGCGTTGTAGCCGTTGCCGCCCTCCATGCCCTTCACCCGGTCGACCACGACGCCGCCCTCGAGGCCGGCGTTGCGGGCGATCTGCTTCAGCGGCTCCTCGACGGCCTTGGCCACGATGCGGGCGCCGGTGGCCTCGTCGCCGTCGAGCTTCTCGGCCGCGTCGAGGATGGCGGGCTGGGTGCGGATGAGGGCCACACCACCACCGGGCACCACGCCCTCCTCGACCGCAGCCTTGGCCGTGGAGACGGCGTCCTCGATGCGGTGCTTCTTCTCCTTGAGCTCCACCTCGGTGGCGGCCCCGACCTTGAGGACGGCCACGCCCCCGGAGAGCTTGGCCAGGCGCTCCTGGAGCTTCTCCCGGTCGTAGTCGGAGTCGGTGTTGTCGATCTCGGCCTTGATCTGGGCGATGCGGCCCTTGATGTCGCCCTCGTCGCCCCCGCCCTCGACGATGGTGGTCTCGTCCTTGGTGACGGTGACCTTGCGGGCCTTGCCCAGCAGGTCGAGGGTGACGTTCTCGAGCTTGAGGCCGACCTCTTCGGAGATGACCTGGCCGCCGGTGAGGATGGCCATGTCCTGGAGCATCGCCTTGCGGCGCTCACCGAAGCCGGGGGCCTTGACGGCCACCGACCGGAAGGTGCCGCGGATCTTGTTGACTACGAGGGTGGCGAGCGCCTCGCCCTCGAGGTCCTCGGCGATGATGATGAGCGGGCGACCGGCCTGCATGACCTTCTCGAGGACGGGCAGCAGGTCCTGGACCGCGGAGATCTTCTGGTTCGCGACGAGGATGTAGGGGTCCTCGAACTCGACCTCCATGCGCTCGGGGTCGGTCACCATGTACGGCGAGATGTAGCCCTTGTCGAACTGCATGCCCTCGACGAAGTCGAGCTCCATGCCTAAGGTCTGGGACTCCTCGACGGTGATGACCCCGTCCTTGCCGACCTTGTCCATCGCGTCCGCGATGACCGAGCCGACCGTCGGGTCGTTGTTGGCCGAGATCCCGGCGACCTGGGCGATCTCGTCCTGGGTCTCGATGTCGCGCGCGTTGTTCGCGATCTCCTCGACGACG
>CAZXRA010000055.1:0-11171 GCA_964643485.1 uncultured Iamiaceae bacterium
CTCGTCCCACTCCGACCGGACGGTGTCGAGGCCGTCGACCAGCACGAGGAGGCGGGGCTCGGCCTGCGGGGACGGCAGGCCCCGGCGGCGGCGCAGCTCCGAGCGCAGCCACCCGGCGAGCCGGGCCTGGCGCTCCCGGTCGCCGGCGGTGACGACGGCTCCCGTGTGGGGCAGCCTGTCCAGGACACCGATGCCGCCGCGTCCGAGATCGAAGGCGTAGAGGTGGAGATCGTCGGGGGAGCAGGTACCGGCGGCGGTGAGGGCCACGGCGAGGAGGGCGGTGGTGGTACCGCTGCCGGGCCGGCCGGCGAGCAGGAGGTTGCCCTCGGTCGGGACCCAGCCCACCGGCACCTGGGCCTGCTCGTCGGGGAGGTCGGCGAGGGCGAAGGGGAGCTCGGCCCGGGGGGCACCGAAGCTCGCCGGCGCGGCGGCTTGGAGCGCGGCGAGGGAGACTTCCGCCGGCAGGGGTGCCAGCCACGGCCGTCGGGGGAGCGGTCGTCCCGATGCGGCCTGGGCCTGCCGGCACGCCTCGACCAGCAGGGTGAGGCCGGAGAGGCGGGCGGGCTCGTCCTCCGCCGAACTTCCCGGGGCGGGGCGGAGGCGGAAGGGTCGCACCTCGACCGCGCCGCGGTCTCCCGCCGGAGGCAACGTGCTGAGGGCGGCCTGGAGGGCGACCACCTCGCCGGGGCCGAAGCGGGCCAGAGCCCGTCCGGGCCGGCCCCGGCCGATGCGAGCGGCGTCGGGCCGGTCGATGACGTCACGGGATTCGGCGGTGCTCTGCACCCGGAGGGCGATGCGCAGGTCGGTGTTGGCCCGGATGTCCTCGCTCACCGCCCCGTTCGGGCGCTGTGTGGCCAGCACCAGATGGACACCGAGCGAGCGCCCGCGCTGGGCCACGCCGACCAGGGCTTCCACGAACCCCGGCAGCTCGGCCTTCAGGGTGGCGAACTCGTCGACCACCACGACCAGGCGGGGGAGGGCCGGATGGTCGCCGGCGAGGCGGTGGTAGGCGGGGAGGTCGGTGGCCCCGGCCCGGCGCAGCATCCGCTCCCGGTGGCGCAGCTCGGCCTCCAGGCTGCGCAGGGCCCGTGCGGCCAGGTGGGCGTCGAGGTCGGTCACCAGGCCGACGGTGTGGGGCAGGTCGGCGGCGCGGTCGAAGGCGCTCCCACCCTTGAAGTCGACGAGCAGGAAGGTGCAGCGCTCGGGCGGGTGGCCGGCGGCCAGGCCCGCTACCAGCGAGCGGAGGAGCTCGGACTTCCCGGCCCCGGTGGTGCCGGCCACCAGGACGTGGGGACCGTCCCGCACCAGCTCGACGGCGAGGGGGCCTTCCTCGGTGAGGCCGAGTGGGGTGGCCAGGCCGGGGTTTGCCGCGGTGTCGGCCCACCGCTCGGCGATGGCCGTCGCCTCCGGTGGGTCGAGGGCGAGGAGGGCGAGGAGGGCGACCTGCGCTGTCACGGTGTCGCTGCCTCCTTCCCGTTCGGGGTCGTCGAAGCGAGCCAGGCCCCGGGCCGCCCGCCGGGCGGTGGTGTCGGAGATCCCACAGGCCAGGACGTGGTCCACCTGCGTGCGGCGAGACAGGTGGTGGACCCGGGTCGTCCCGTCGGCGTCCACCAGCTCGACGACGGTGCGGCAGGAGGCGGGGAGGCGGTCCACGCTGGCCGCGATGACGAGGCCGACCACGGGTCCGGCCTCGCGGCGGAGGACCGTGGTCCCGGGTGAGCGTCGGCCCTCGGTGAGGCTCTCGCCGTCGACCACGAGCAGGGGCGTGGGAGGAGGGTGAGTGGGCACGCCGTCGGGGTCGGGGAGGACGGTCACCAGGGCTCGCGCCAGGAGCTCCGCCTCTCGTTGCCCGACGGCGACGAGCCGTGACTCGGAACCTCCGGGATCGCGGAGGTGGGGCAGCCACTTGGTCCAGTCCCAGTCGCCGGCCCGGTCGGGCTCGGTCATGACGACGACGGGCAGGTCGGCCGGCCCGTGCAGGGTGCAGGCCTGGACCACCAGTGAGCGGGCCACAGCCAGCGCCGCGGCGCGGGGGCCGACGATGCCGACCACCTCGTCGCTCAGGTCGACGACCACCGTCGCATCGGAAAGCCGAGAGGCGGCCTCGACCACGGTGCGGGCCTCACCTTCGGGACGAGGCCCGTCGGACTGAACCGGCGGGTCCCAGCGGTCGGGTCCGATGCCGACCCGCAGGCGGAGCCAGTCGTGGTGGTCGGGACGCCGCTCCCACAGTCGGGTCGACGGGGTCTCGATGCGGCGCAGGAGCTCGGCGAGGTCGGGCCCCTCGGCCCGGCGCCGGGTGCGCTCGTCCTCTGCCCGTCGGGCGAGGGTGTCGGCGGCGTCGGCCAGCTGTTCACGGTGACGGCGGGCAGCTCGCCGCCGCCCCGTGCGAATGCTCCAGCGGGTGTCGGCTGCGCCGACCAGGAGGAACGCCGGGCCCAGGAGGAAGGTGAGGGCGAAGGTGAGCTGGCCGGTCAGGAGGATCAAGCCCCCGCCGAGGGCCAGGGGGAGGAGGACGGCGACGGCTCCCACCCGTCGTGGGGGGGCGGGCTCGTCGGGGGGTCGAGGGAGGGTGAGCGTCTCGGGGAGCGGCGGGGGGCCGGGGCGGGGAGGGCGGTTGACGGGCGTCGTCGGCCCACCATGGCTCGGGCCCGAGGACCGGTGGGCCCGGTCCGCCACCGCCTCCGGCCGGGCCTCCACCTGGACGGCGCCCAACCGGGCCACGGCCCCGGCCGGGAGGGGCGTGGCCCCGACGGCGGGCCGGCCATCGACCCAGGTGCCGTTCACCGAACCGGTGTCGGTGATCGTGGTGGTGCCCGTCGGCGACAGGTCCAGCACGGCGTGGCGACCAGAGACGGTGTCGTGGCGGAGGGGGAGGGGGGAGGCGTCCCGTCCGAGAGGCCAGCGGCCGGGCCCGATGGCGACGCTGGCCCCGGAGTCGAGCCCGCCGACAACGGCCAGCTCCACGCCCCCCGACGCTGGTTCGCTCGTCGGAGCCGGGATCGGGGCCGGCTCCGTCGGGACCAGGCGCACGATGGAGCCGGAGCGGACGCCGGCCCGGTCCAGGCGCCGCGGTCCGGGGACGACCCCACCCCCCATCTCCAGGGTCAGGCCGGCACCAGGCTGGCCCTCCCCGCCGCCTCCGGCGTGCCGGGCCAGGGCTTCGACCAGGTCGGCCGCGGTGGCGTCGGGATCGTGGATGACGACGTCGAGCTCCTCCTCGCCGTGGGCGGTGGCCAGCACGATCTGCACGGTGAGCCGTCCTACCCCGACCCCGTCGCTTCTCATGCCCGGCCGGTAGGTTCGGTCCATGCCTGACGCGCTCGTCCCCCAGGTCGGCCAGGGTGTCCTGCACCTCTTCTGGAAGGCCCCCGGCCCGGGGCAGCCCGCCGTCGACGCCGCTGCCGTCACCACCGCGGTGAAGGGAGCCGAGGCCGACGGCGTGCAGGTCGTCCCCGTGGCCATGCTCGGCCACAAGGCCGACCTGGCCACCATGGCCCTGGGACCCGACCTGTGGCGGCTGCGGGCCCTGCAGACCGAGCTGGCTGCGGCCGGCCTGCACCTCGTCGACTCCTACGTGTCGCTCACCGAGCTGTCGGAGTACGCCCAGGGGGTGCCCGACGAGCTGCGACAGGCCCGCCTCTGGCCCCAGCTCCCGCCGGAGGGGAAGCGGGCCTGGTGCTTCTATCCCATGACCAAGCGCCGCAACGTGGGGGCCAACTGGTTCACCCTGCCCTACGACGAGCGCAAGGGGCTCATGTACGAGCACGGGGCCTCGGGGCGGAAGTTCGCGGGCCGGGTGCTCCAGGTGGTCACCGGCTCCACCGGCATCGACGACTTCGAGTGGGGCGTCACCCTGTTCGCCGTCCATCCCGACGACCTCAAGGAGGTCGTCTACACCATGCGCTACGACACGGCGTCGGCCCTCTACGGCGAGTTCGGCGCCTTCTACACGGGGATGGTCGGCTCCCTCGACGAGGTGCTGGCCCAGCTCGGCCTGGCCTGACGAGGGTCTAGGAGCCGGCGACGGGCTCGGCGGGGGAGCCGGGGCCGGAGATGTCGACCGGCGTCCACGTCGGGAAGGCCAGGTGGTCGACGCCCAGGTAGCTGACGATCCGGCCCCGGGCCGCGAGCTGGTCGAGGCAGGGTCGGACCACCTCGGGACCGCCGGCCATGAGGACGTAGTCGGCCACGCTGAGCAGGATGGGCCCGTCGTCGGCGTCGCCCTCCCGCAGCACGGCCTCGACCTCCAGCGTGGGCCGACACGGGTGTTGGGCGTCGATGAGGACGCAGTGGTACACGATCCGCTCGAAGACGGACAGGGCCCGGATCCTCACCGCCCGCCCTCGAACTTTGGACCGAAGTCCGCCCCATGCGTCGTCGCTGGTCCGAAGATGCGGGCCGGGACGAGGGTCGGGGTGGTGGGGCAGGGGGCCACGGGGCCATCCTGGCAGGGTGAGCCCATCCCCGGCGTCCGGCGCCGATCCCGGTCCCGACGATCCCACCGATGCCGCCGCCCTCCGGGCCTACGCCACGACCCTGGCCGACGGGGTGGAGGCGGCCCTGCCCGGCTGGGTCGCCCGGGCTGTCGAGGAGCGGGCCCGGCAGGCGGGCGTGCCGGTGACGGCGGACCTCACCGATGCGGCCCGGCGGGCCGGGGAGGAGGCCCGGGCCGAGGTGGGGACGGCGGTGCGCGCCCTGTTGGCGCGGGACGTGGACGATCAGCCGACCGGTCCCCTCGCCCTGCTGCGGGGGGCGGTCCGTTACCCGACGGCGGTGCTGGTCGAGGCGGGCGTGCCCCCGGTCGCTCGCGACGAGGTCGATCGTCGCCTCCACCCCGACGACGTCTACGACCTGAGCCCGGCGTCCTTCGGCGACCTCGACCCCGCCCTGCACGAGCCCGGCATCGCCTGGGGGGCAGCCAAGGCCCACGTGGTGCTGGCCCGCCGGCGGCGGGAGGGACGACGATGACCCGCCACGTGATCGCCGCCGTGCCTGATCTCATGGATCGCTCTCGCTTGCGGGCCGACGGCGTGGACGTCACCGCGGTGCCGGTGGACGACCTGGCCGCCGCCGTGGCCGAGGCCGAGCGGGTCGATCTGGTCGTGGTCGACCTGTCGCGGCCCGGCGCCGTCGAGGCGGTGGCGGGCCTGGGGGTGCGGGTGGTCGGCTTCGCCCCTCATGTCGACGATGCCCTCCTCGCCGCCGCCCGCGCCGCGGGCATCGAGGCTCTGCCCCGGTCGGCCTTCTTCCGCCGTTGGCCCGAGGTGGGACCCGCGCCCGATTGAGCGGTCGGCCTTCCCCCGCCGAACCGGGGCCGGACGCGACGGAGGGCGGGCCCATCAGCCCGCCCTCCGTCGTCAGTTCGGGGAAGTGCGGTCAGACGACCCGCACGTTGAGGGCTTCGTCGCCCTTCCGGCCGGGCCCGACCTCGAACTCGCAGGTCTGGCCCTGTTCCAAGGTGCGGTAGCCGTCGCCCTGGATGTTGGAGAAGTGGACGAACACATCATCGCCATCGGAGCGAGAGATGAACCCGTACCCCTTCTCAGCGTTGAAGAACTTGACAGTACCGGTGGGCACGGCTGACCTCATTTACTTCGTTGGTCGCCCACGCTTGTCGTGAACGATCAGGACATGGTACGGCGCGCGGGGCCCGCGGTACAGAGGGACATCCCCTCCGGGTGGTACCCGTTCAAGGTGATGCGCGGGGCACGAGACGGGGTCGCGCCGGACGATCTCCTCGGCTGCGCCTCGGGAGAAATCCCGCCGCGTTGCCCGGTCGCCTCGCCTGTCGGCTCGGCTCCTAGTGCGGATCCCACGCGTCGGCCGGGTCGGCCAGGGCGTCGACACGGGGAGGGAGAGCGCCAGCGGCGAGGTCGGCGAGGGTGGTCTCCTCCAGCACGGCCCGGAGGTTGGCCCGCACCGCGATCCACATGCGTTGGAGCGACGCCAGCTCACCCGGATAGGTGAGGGTCTCGGGGCGTTCGCCCCGGACGTCGGCGAGGGGGCCCTCCACGGCCCGGATCACGTCGGCCACGGTGATCTGGTCGGCCGGACGCCCCAGCCGGTAGCCCCCCACGGCGCCCCGCTGGCTGGACACGATCCCCGACCGCTTCAGGTCGGCCAGGATCGACTCCAGGAACTTGGGAGGGATCTCGCCCTCGGCCGCCAAGAGGTGAGCCTTGACCGGCGCCGGCCGGCTCTCGCCCCGCTCTGACGCCGTCCGGGCCAGCGCGATGACGGCTCGCACGGCGTAGTCGACCTTGGCGGTGGTGCGCATGGCCGTCGATCATGGCAGCCCCTCGATAGCCTCGCCCGCATGCCGGAGCGCCTGGTGGTCGTGGGCGGCGACGCCGCCGGGATGTCGGCCGCCGCCCAGGCGCGCCGCCTGCACCCCGACCTCGACATCGTCGCCCTCGAACGGGGCACCCGCACCAGCTACTCGGCCTGCGGCATCCCCTACCTCGTGGCCGGCGACGTCGCCCACCCCGACGACCTGGTGGCCCGCACCCCCGAGGAGCACCGCAGTCAGCGCATCGACGTGCGCCTGCGCCACGAGGCCACCGCCGTGGACCTCGACACCCGCACCGTCGAGGTGCGCGACCTGGAGCACGACCGCACGTTCCGCCTCGGGTTCGACCACCTCCTGTTCGGCACCGGGGCCCGTCCCATCCGCCCCGACCTCCCCGGCATCGACGAGCCCTGGGTGCGCGGCGTCCAGACCCTCGACGACGGCAGCCGCCTCCTCGCCGAGGCCAAGGAGCTCGGGTGCCGTGACGTCGTCGTCGTCGGGGCCGGCTACATCGGCCTGGAGATGGCCGAGGCCTTCGTGCGCTGGGGGGCCCGGGTCACCCTCGTCGAGAGCAACGAGCGGCCCCTGGCCCGCACCCTCGACCCCGACATGGGCGACCGCCTCGTCGGCCAGATCCGGGCCATCGGCATCGAGGGACGCTTCGGCGAAGCGGTCGAGGGGTTCGAGCCGGGCCGGGTCGTCGCCCCCTCCGGGCCGGTGCGGGCCGACCTCGTGGTGCTGGGCCTGGGCGTGACCCCCGAAAGTGGACTGGCCGAGGAGGCGGGGCTGGCCTTGGGGCAGCGGGGCAGCATCCGGGTCAACCGGCGCCAGCAGGCCAGCGCCGAGGGCGTGTGGGCCGCCGGCGACTGCGCCGAGACCTACCACCAGGTGTCGCAGCGCCGGGTCCACATCGCGCTCGGGACCGTGGCCAACAAGACGGGCCGGGCCGCCGGGGTCAACATCGGTGGCGGCTACGCCACCTTCCCCGGCGTCGTCGGGACGGCCATCACCAAGGTGTGCGGCACCGAGGTGGCCCGCACCGGCCTGGCCACGGCCGAGGCCGAGCGGGCCGGGTTCGGGGTCGTGAGCGCCGTGGTCGAGACGACCACCCGGGCCGGCTACCTCCCCGACGCCGAGCCCATGGCGGTGAAGGCCATCGCCGAGCGGGGCACGGGCCGCCTGCTCGGCATGCAGATCGTCGGGGGCCGGGGCGCGGCCAAGCGGATCGACACCGCGGCCACCGCCATCACCGCGGGGATGAGCGTCCACGACGTGGTGGAGCTCGATCTGGCCTACGCCCCGCCCTTCTCGTCGGTCTGGGACCCGGTGCAGGTGGCGGCCCGAGCCGTCCTCCGGAAGGTGTGACGGTGACGGCGCCGACGTGTCATCGGCCGGAAACGCGGCGGCGACCGCTCCGAAACATGCTGACGCCAACCTGTCGCGCCTGATGGATCTCGCCGTGCCGCCCGCCGCCCCCCCGACCTTCGACCCCGCGTCGCTGCTGGCCTCCGGCGCCCGGGGGGCGGCCCTGGTCGAGGCGTGGACGGCGGCCGTCGACCAGTGGGTCGCCAGCCTCTTCGCTCGGGCCATCGGCATCGATCCCCCCACGGCGGCCGCCCACCCCCCGTCGGGCGTCGCCCTCGTGGCCATCGGTGGCTACGGCCGGGGCCAGCTCTGCCCGGGCAGCGACCTCGACCTGCTCCTCCTCCACGCCAAGGCCGTCGACATCGGTCCCGTGGCCGAAGCCCTCTGGTACCCCATCTGGGACTCCGGGGTGAAGCTGGGCCACTCGGTGCGCACCCCCCGTGAGGCCCTCGCCCTCGCCACCGACGACCTGGATACGGCCACCGCCCTGCTCGACGTCCGGCTCCTCGCCGGCGACCCCGCCCTGGCCGAGGGCCTGGCCCGGGAGGCCGCGGCCCAGTGGGAGAAGCGGGGCAAGCGGTGGCTGGCCCGCCTGGCCGACTCGGTCGACGAGCGCCACGCCCGGGCCGGCGAGGTCGCCTTCCTGCTCGAACCGGACCTGAAGCTGAGCCGAGGGGGCCTCCGCGACGTCCACGCCGTGCGCTGGGCCGAGCGGACCCGGCAGGTGCTGCTCGAAGACGACCAGGGGCCCATCGACGAGGCCGAGGCCGACCTGCTGGCCGTGCGCACCGAGCTCCACCGGGTGACGGGCCGGCCCTCCGACGTGCTCACCCTCGACCAGCAGGACGCCGTGGCCGACGCCCTCGGCATCGACGGGGGGGCCGACGGGCTCATGGCCCTGGTGGCTGATCGGGGCCGCACCATCGCCTGGCGGTCGGACGAGACCTGGCACCGGGTGCGGGCCATGCTCGCCGGGCCGGGGTGGTCGATGGGCGGCCGCCCCCGGCCCGTGGAGGACGGCCTGGTCCTCCGCGACCGGGAGGTCCACCTCACGGCCGAGGCCGACCCCGCCGCCGACCCCACCCTCAGCCTTCGGGCCGCCGCCGCCGCCGCCCGGCTCGACACCCGCATCGACCGGGGGTCCCTGGAGCGGCTGGCCGCCGAGACGTCGCCCTTGGGAGATCCGTGGCCCGAGGGGGCGCGGGACGCGCTGGTGGCGCTGCTGTCCGCCGGGCCCGCCGCCGTCCGCCAGGTCGAAGCCCTCGACCAGCTCGGCGTGTGGCTCCGGCTCCTGCCCGAGTGGGCCCCGGTCCGCAACCGGCCCCAGCGGAACGCCTACCACACCTACACCGTCGACCGGCACCTGCTGGAGGCGGCAGCCGGGGCCGCGGCCCTCGTCGACACCGTCGACCGGCCCGACCTCCTCGTGCTCGGCGCCCTCCTCCACGACATCGGGAAGGGGCGTCCCGGCGACCACACCGTGGTGGGCATGGATCTGGTGGCCGACCTGGGGCCCCGCATGGGCCTCGACGCTGGCGACACCGCCACCCTGGTGCAGATGGTGGAGCACCACCTGCTCCTGCCCGACGTGGCCACCCGGCGCGACCTCGACGACCCGGCCACGGCCGAGGGCATCGCCGAGAAGGTCGGCTCCCTGCGCACCCTCCGGCTGCTGCACGGCCTCACCGTGGCCGATTCCCAGGCCACCGGGCCGGCGGCGTGGGGCTCGTGGAAGGCGGGACTGGTCGCCACCTTGGTCGAGCGGACCGCCGTCGTCCTCGGGGCCGAGGAGAGCAGCGACGCCGCCCCGCCCTTCCCCAGCGCCGAGCACCGGGCCCTGCTGGCCGCGGCCACCGAGGTGGTGCGGGGCGAGGATGACGTCCTCACCGTCGTGGCCCGGGACCGCCCCGGCCTCCTGGGCCGGGTGGCCGGCGCCGTGGCCCTGCACGGCCTGGGGGTGCTCTCGGTGGAGGCGGTGTCCTCCGACGACGGGTGGGCGTTGGAGCGGGTCCGGGTCGAACCGCCGGGGGAGGAGCCCATCCCGTGGGACCGGGTGGTGGCCGATGTCGAGGCGTCGGTCGCCGGGCGGCTGGCCCTGCGGGCCCGGCTGGCCGAGCGCCAGCGCACCCACCGTCCCCTCCACCGGCTCCGCAGCGCCCGCCCCCAGCCCCCCGAGGTGCGCATCGACAACGACGCCTCCCGCCACGCCACCGTGCTGGAGGTCCACGCCACCGACGCCACCGGGTTGCTGGAGCGGATCTGCCGGGCCATGGCCGAGATGGATCTCGACGTGCGATCGGCCAAGGTCCAGACCCTGGGCGACCGGGTGGTCGACGCCTTCTACGTCCGCAACGCCGCCGGGGAGAAGATCACCGACGCCCGGCACCTGGCCGAGGTGGAGCGGGCCCTCCTCCACGCCCTCGACGCCGGGTGACGACTGCGTCGGGCGGGAGCCGTCGCGGAGCTCACTTCAGGTCAGGGCCAGCCCCGGTACCTTCTGGCCCGGATGTCACGGGCGTATCCCTTGACCGTCGTCGCCGTCACTTGGGGGAAGTGGTCGACCACGGCATGCGCCTGCTGTCGGGGCGGCATGGTGAACGTGCTGGACGCGCTGTTCCCCCGCGAGAAGAAGGGCCTTGCCCATTGATGGCCGTACCAGAACTGGAACAGCCCGCCGTTGACCATCCCCTGATTGTTCGGCTGCGAGACGACAGTCGGCCGCCAGCCGCTCTCGTGTTGGACCCAGAGGTCGAAGTCCGGTTCGCCCACCAGGCCCGCCAGACCGGTTCGGCCTCGTTGGCGGAAGCCCGCCGCCAGTTCCCGCTCGATCTCCGCACGGCTCATCACGACCTACCGTCACCCGCCGCCCGGCGGGTTCTTCCACAGCAGGTCGTTCAGCATCCTGATCTCGTTGAGGGAGCCAGCGATCCAACCACCCGGCGGGTTGGCCGGGTCGATCAGGGGGTTCAGCACGTCGCCGCACTGCGCGCACCAACTGGCCTGCGCGTTGTTGGTGTGCCCTTGCCGGCAGCGGATGGCGTCGTCCGGCAGGCGGGTGGGGACCGGCTGCAGCCAGGGGCCGGGGGTCGGCGCCTGCGGTGGCGGAGGACCCTGGAAGAGGGTTGCTCGCAGAGCCAGGGCCTCGTTCCGCCACGCCTCCCGGATCGGCTGGCTCGCCCCCGTCCAGGCATCGGTCGGTCCGCTGGGTTCGTCCATCCGACGATCCATCGGGAACGGGATCCCCGGGTGTCGCTTGGCCCACTCCTCACGAGCCGGGTCCCAGATCTTCACGGCTGGCCTCCGATCTCTTCGATGTCTCCGACCTGGTCCAAGGCTTCGATGGCGCGGACCCCGTGCGGCGGCGGGTCGAACGCGATGTGGACGTGGTTGGCGTGGCCACCGATCGGGCCGATCCGCGTGCCGTTGTCATATCCGCCCAGGGGGTCGTAGAAGAGCTCCCGTACGCCCGTCAGACGGGCGGCGTGGGGTTCGAAGGCGCGGAAGAACGCGGCCA
>CAZXRA010000056.1:0-21947 GCA_964643485.1 uncultured Iamiaceae bacterium
TCCCGACCCGCCGGAGGGGGAGCCGCTCCGGCCCCGGCTGGAGCCGCCCCGCCGTCGGGGCGGCTCGGCCAGCACGGCAGAGCCGCCGGCGCTCCCCGCGGCTCCGGCCCGGGCTCCGTCGGCGCCGGTCGCCGGGGAACCGGCCGCTCCGGTCGGGCGGCCTCCGGGGATGTCGGGAAGGGCCAGGTCCACCTCGTCGACGTGGATGACGGTGGTGCCCGAGGTGGGGGAGGACACCTCGGACCCACCGGGGCCGTCCGCCCCCCAGCGCCGGGCCACGAGCCGGAACCCGTGGTCGCCGGCGCCGGCGGGGATCACGACCTGGGTCGTGGCGCCCGGGACGGACCGCGGCTCGCCCCCGTCGGGGACGACGGTCCACCCCACGACGTCGGGATCGGACGGGCCGGACCAGGCGACGGCGATCCCCTCGGCGCCGCTGGTCGCCGTGGGAGCACCCGGGGCCGGCCCCGGGTCGGCCATCGACAGGTCCCGCACCGCCGGGCTCCCCGAGGTGATCGTGCGGCCGAGCAGGTCGGTGCCCGTGGCCACCACCTCGGCCCGGTACGGGCCGTTGCAGGTGGGGCGCAGCTCCACGGCGTAGCGCCCCGCCTCCACGGGCCCCGTCGCTTCCGGCGCGGGACCACACGTCGGCGGGAGCTCGACGCGGGGCACCAACCGGACGCGCACCGACCGCGGCTGCCCCAACAGGACCGCAGCTCGGCCGCTGACCGTCACCGTCGGGCCCGTGACCGTCGGGGGGGCATCGACGCTGACGGTCCACCCCACGCCGACGGCACCAGCGGGCATCCCCGCAGGGGCACCGACCACCATGCCGGCGGCCACCACGGCGGCACCGACGAAGGGCGCGAGCACCCGGGGACGGATGCGGGACCGGACGTTCATCGTTCACCTCGGATGTCGGGGGGCGCAACGCCCCCGCGGTCGTCGATCAGGGGCTCGCCCACCAGGTCGGCCTGGAGCACCAGGCGCTGGCGGGCCGACCCCTTGGGGTGGCAGGTGGTGAGGGTCAGGCGGGGGGTGTCGGTCGGGGCGACGACCTCGACCTGGTCGGGCGACACCACGAAGGCGGGGGCGGAGACCTGGTAGCGGCACGGGCCGATGGGAGTCTCCAGGGTGATGGTGTCGCCCGGTCCCATCTCGTCCAGGCGACTGAAGGGGGCGCCGAAGGTGGTGCGGTGGCCGGCGATGGCCACGTTCGCCGCCCCACAGGGCAGGGCCGTCTCCGGGTAGTGCCCGGCCCCGGCCCGGAGGGCGGCCTGGCTGGTGCCCTCGACGACCACCACGTCGACCCCGATGGCGGGGGCCTGCAGGCGGGTGAGGCTGTCACCCTCCTCCACGGCATCGGCCCGGAAGGCTTCCTCGATCTCCGGCGTCTGGAGCTGCTTCTCCAGCCGGATCTGGAGCCGGGCCTGGTACTGGTCGGTCCAGAACGGCCAGGTGGCGCTGACCCCCGCCCCGATCATGAGGAGGGCGGTGAGGCTCCCCAGCACCCGTCGAGCCGCCCGGGAGCGGGCCAGACGGGTGGTGAGGGAGGCCTTCGGGGCCTGGCCCTCCGCGGAGGGGGTGGGAACGGGAGGGCGGAGGGCCAGGCCGACGAGGAGGGCGACCCCCACGCCGGCGACGGCGGCCGCCACCAGTGTGGGGGGCTCCATCGCGATGCTGCTTCTTCCTGGTGGTTCGAGGTTCTAGGGCTGGCTGGTCGAGCGGGTGCGCCGCAGGGCCAGGAGGGCCGCACCGGCCCCCACCGCCATCAGCACGCCGATGGGGATCCACCGACCGTCCCCGCCGGTGCGGGGGAGGGCGCCCCGGGGGGCCCGGTCGACGGGCCCGTCCGGCTGGACCTGGGTGGGGGGATCGGTGGGAACCTGGGTCGGCGGGCCGCTCTCGACGACGACCCCGTCGACGGCGGCCGCGGTGTCGCTGGCGGCGAGCACGATGCCCCCGCCGGTGAGGCCGGTGAAGAGGTCGAGGCGGACGGTGCCTCCGGTGGACTCGGCGGTGACGCCGTCGACGGCGTCGGTGCCGGCGGTGACAGCGATGCGGGACTGGAGCGGGGGCGGGAGCGGGAGGTCGATGGTCTCGCCCTCGGGCACCGGGATGGTGAGCTCGCTGGTGTCCAGGGCCGTGGCCAGGGCGACGCCCAGCTCCACGGTGACCGGGGCCAGGGCGTGGGCCGCCCGGGCCTCGCCGTCCTCGAAGGTGGCGGTGGCGGACGACTCACCGATCACGATCGTGGCCAGGGGGCCGAGCACCGAGCTGTCGAGGAGCTCGATGCGGACGCCCTGGGAGGTGGCGGTGGCGGAGGAGGCTCCGCTCGAGGCCGTCGTCGTGGCCTCGGTGGTGCCGGCCTGGATGGTGGCCAAGGTGAGCGGGTTGTCGAGGAGGGTGTCGAGGAGCTCGTCGATCAGGGCCAGCTCGCCGGGTAGCGGCACCTCACCGATGAGCTCGAGCAGGGGATCGATCAGGGTCTCGTTCAGGTCGTCGATCGGCAGGCCCAGGGCGGCCAGGTCGGCGGTGGAACCGATCTCGATGTCGGCGGCCAGGCCCGACGCCGTGGACGAGCCCTGGCCCTCGGCCGCCGTGGCCTGGGCCGCGCTGCACGCCGTGATGGCCCCGACCGGCACCGGGACCGAGTCGGGCAGGGTGACCTCGTTGCACGTGGGCTCCGTGCTGCCCGCCGTCGGGGTCGACGGGTCGGCGGCCGCCTCGGACTGGCCGAAGCCGGTGTCGGCCACGAGGGCGCCGGTGCCGTGGGCGGAGCTCGAGGGACGGGAATCCGCCGAGGCGTCGGCGGAGCTGAAGATCACCTCCTGGCCGAAGAAGTTGGCGCGCAGGGCGGAGGTCAACGCCTCTGCTCGGGGAGCGGTGGCCCCGTCGCCCTCCTGGGCGCCCACGGGAGGCGGCAGGAGGACGAGCGCGGCGCCCATCGCGGTGACGGTCAAGATTCGGGGGATCGCTCGCATGGCCCACTGGTTCGCCGGGCCCGGCGGCTTTCCTCCCGGTCAGGGGAGAGAAATCACGGTCGGTGAGTGATCACGGCCCTCGGTCCTTCAGCGTTCGACCCGCATGGCCGCCCGAGCCCGAGCCGTGACCTCGGGGAGCAACGGGCCGACGACGGCCATGTCGGTGGGCACGGGGCAAGTCACCGTCACCAGCAGGGTGGCCCCCGGCTCGGCGGGACGATCCACGGCAGCCTGGCACCCGACGCGACCGGTGGCGGCGACGGCGGAGGCCGCCACCCCGGGGCGATCGTCGACCGCCACCGCCCGGGCTGCTTCCCGAGCGGCGTGGACGGTGGCCACGTGTCCGGCCACGACCACGCCCGCTTGGACGACGAGGAGCACCCCCAGAGCCAGGACGGGCAGGGCCAGGGCCATCTCGACGGTGGCCTGCCCACACGACCACCTGTCCCTACGAGTCCCAAGGCGGCGAGCCCGTCGGGTCACAGCCGATCCTGGAGCTCGTCGAACACGGCGTCGAAGAGCTGGCCGATGCGGCCCGACTGGGTGGCCCAGGTGACGAGGGCGATGGCCACGACGGCGGCACCCAGCAGCACGAGGGCGTACTCGGCCGTGGCCTGGCCCGCTTCGTCGAGCCGACACCGTTCGGCCCGGCGATCGGTCCTGGCCCGGAACCGGGCGAGGGTCATGGAGAGGAGGTGCGACGCGACGAAGTACAGGTGGAGGAACATGGGGGCTCCTGCGGGAGGCGGCGGGCCGCGCCGGGCGGGGCCTCGAGGGCCGGATCGACGGCGGCGGAGCCGCGAAGCGACGTCACGACTGCAGGTCGGCCAGGGACGAGACCACGGCGGGGACCACGGTGACCAACACGAAGGCAGGCAGAGTGCAACCCACGAGGGGGAACAGCATCCGCACTGGGACCTGACGGGCCTGCGCCTCGGCCCGGCGCCGCCGCGCCGATCGGTGATCGTCGGCCAGCCGGGCCAAGGGCTCGGCCGTGGGCGCCCCGTCGCAGTGGGCGGCCACCAGCACGGCGACCAGAGGGCGAGCGGCCGGCCCCGCCTCCCCCACTCGGGCCAGGGCCTCGTCGAGGGGCTCTCCGTGCCGGAAGCGCAGGTCGGCGCGCACGAGGGCCGGCCCCAGCGGGGGCGGAGCACGCGGGGCCACCAGGGCCAGGGCTCCGGACACCGTCATTCCGCCGGCCAGGGCCACGCCGAAGAGGTGGGTGGCGTCGGGTACGGCAGCGGCCCACGCCTCGTCTTCCTGACGCCGGGCCCGATGGTCGGCCCGACGCGCCGTCACGAAGGCCAGCAGCCACGGAGCAGGGGCCAGGACAGGGGCGAAGGCGAGCAAGGCGAACGATGCGGCCAGAGCCCCGCCCACCGCCCGATCGGCACGGGCGTTCTCGGGGCGACCCATCGCCCGCCGGACCCAGGCGCCGAGATGAGCGAGCAGGCCGGGACGACGGCGCCGCCGAGCCCGCGGCGGTGCCGGGATCCGGAGCGCTCGTGGCCGTCGGCGCCAAGCCCCACCCGCCACCACACCGCCCCAGGCCACCCCGAGCAGGGCCGGCAGCCAGGCGGTCACCGTGCCTCCGACATCCGGACGATGCGCTGCATCCAGACGGCACCGGCGCCGTCGAGGACCAGGGCGGTGAGCACACAGGTGAGACCCACCGGGGTGGCGAGGAGGGTGTGGGCCAGCCGAGGGTCGACGACGGAACCGATCACTCCGAAGACCAGGGGGAGGGCGATGAGCACGCCGGCCGAGGCGTGGGCCTGGCTGGCCAGGGCGCGCGCCTCGGCCGCCACCTCGGCCTGGCTGCGGATGGTGGTCGCCACCCCGGCGAGGGCGCGCAC
Source organism: uncultured Iamiaceae bacterium (assembly GCA_964643485.1). Lineage (GTDB taxonomy): Bacteria > Actinomycetota > Acidimicrobiia > Acidimicrobiales > Iamiaceae > Iamia. Next base: position 4,841 of record CAZXRA010000056.1, read on the forward strand.
CCGACCACCGCCACTCTCCACCACCACCTCCAGAGCGGCGATGACCAGCCGGACGGGTGGGCGCGGGTGAGTGGCGCCCCACGGGGCCAAAGCGATCGCGAACGATGCCCCCGCCCCGATGCGCCGGACGACGGCCTGCACCTCCCGGCCGTGGAGGCCGCCGACGGCCTGCGCCGCTCGGTCGAGAGACGAGACGAGATCGAAGCCGGCCCGAAGGGAGCGGGTGGCGTGCTCGAGCAGTTCGGGCAGGGCGGCATCAGCTCGACGAGCACCCCGGCCGGCTGCGGCCCGCCGAGCGATCGCCGCGCTCCCGCCGACGACGACGGCCACGACCACCGCCCCTCCGAGGCCACCCAGGACGAGGCCGAGGCCGATGGCCAGCACCCCACCCGCTCCCGCAACGCGAGCCCACCGCTGCGGGTCGCCGTCAATCCCCAGGTCGGCCAGGGCGGCGGCCCACCGCTCGGCGGCGTTCATGAGCCCCCGCCTTCGGGAGCGGGAGGCGCAACGAAGGCGCGAGCAGGACGTTCGAGGGGAGCGACGACCCGCTCGCCCGAGGCCACCAGCCGCGTGCGGTGCTCGGCCCCGGCCTCCGGCTCCACCTCGGCGACAGCGGCGACGGCTCGCCCCCCACCCGGCCGCCGGGCGACCTGCACGACGAGGTCGACGGCACTGGCGATCTGCTCCCGTACCGCGGCCAAGGGCAGGTCGGCCCCGGTGAGCACCATCGTCTCCAGGCGGCGCAAGGCATCGGTGGGCCCGTTGGCATGGCAGGTGCTCAGCGACCCGTCATGGCCCGTGTTCATGGCCTGCAACATGTCGAGGGCCTCAGGGCCACGGACCTCACCCACCACGATGCGGTCGGGCCGCATCCGCAGGGCGGCTCGCACCAGGTCGCGGATGGTGACCTGCCCCGTCCCCTCGGCCGAGGCCGGACGGGCCTGCAGGCGCACCACGTGGGCGCCAGGCAACCGCAGCTCGGCCGCGTCTTCCACGGTGACGACCCGCTCGGATGCGGGGATGTGGATGGCCAGGGCGTTGAGGAGCGTGGTCTTGCCTGCCCCCGCACCCCCGCTCACCACCACCTGGCGCCGTTCCTCGACGGCCCGCCGGAGGAGTGCCGCCACGGCAGGAGGAGCGAAGGCGCTCAAGGGGAGGGCCCGCGCCCCGAAGCGGCGGATGGTGATGCACGGCCCGTCGACAGCCAGCGGGGGCACCACCACGTGGACACGGGAGCCATCGGGCAGGCGAGCGTCGGCCAACGGACTGCTCCGGTCGGCCCGGGCCCCGACGGGGGCCAGGACCCGCACCACCAACTGGTCGACCGCGGCTCCGTCGACCACGACCTCGGTCGGGGCGAGACGACCGCGCCGCTCGACCCACACCGGCCCGGGCCCGTTCACCATCACCTCCGTGACCTCGGGATCGGCCAGCAGCGGTTCGAGCACGCCCAGGCCCGTGGCCCGAGCCCGCACCTGGGAGGCGACCACCTCCACATGGCGCGGCGGGAGGAGGGGGGCGACCTCCCTGATCAACCCGCCGAGGACATCGGGCGCCAGGGCCTGGGCGATCGACGGGGCGCCCAGGACCCGTTCGTGGACCAGCGTCTCGATCGAGACCCCCGCGCCGGGCCCGGCCAGGGTGCCGGTGGGAACAGCAGCCGCGTCGCTCACGCCGCCCGCCGCAGGGAGCGCTGGAGGGAGCGGGGGAGGTGGGCCGAGAAGGTGCCGCCATCGACAGCGCGGGCCACCGCCGGGTCGACGGGGACCTGGGCCACCACCGGTGCGCCCACCATGTGCTCGACCTCGTCCGCACCGTAGGGATGCCCTGGCTCGGTCAGGAGGATCACCCCGGAAGGACGGATCGGCGCGTCGACCGCCCGATGGAGGCTCAGGCTGCAGGGCCGAGTGACCAGTAGGGAGCGGGTGGCTCCGGCCACGAGGGGAAGAGCGGGTGAGAGGTCGTCGACGACACCGGCGTCGACCACCACGGGACGGGGATCGGCAGCGAGCAAGCCGGCCAGCACGGCATGGCGAGAAGCCGGTCCGGCGGCGCCCGTGCCCCGGGGCAAGAGGGAGAGGTGGGTGCCGACCGACAGCTCGAGGCGGGCCAGGGCATCGCCCGCCACCTCACCCGATGCCCGAGTCCAACCGGTGAGGCCGGGATCGCGGGGGTCGGGGAAGCCGAGGATGACGGGCATGTCACCGGCCAGATCGACGACGAGGGCGCCACCGGAGGCGGCGTGGTGACGGGCGAGGGATGAAGCGAGGGCGGCGGCCACGACCGTGGTGCCGGCGCCTCCCTTCACCGACCAGCAAGTGAGGAGCACAGCTACCTCCGGGCGCAAGGGGATCGTGCGCCCGCCCCGATGACGGGGCGGGCGCAGGGGGCTCGGGGGAAGCGAGGCCCCCTCTGTGCCCCCTTCGCCGGGCCCTGAAACCCGACACCGATCTCAGGTCTTAGGGTGGTTGCCGTGGAGGCCGCCTTCTTCGACCTCGACAAGACCGTGATCGCCAAGGCCTCGATGGTCGCCTTCGGCAAGCCGCTCTACCGAGCCGGGCTGCTCAACCGGTGGCTCCTCCTGCGCGCCCTCTACGGCCAGCTCGTCTACCTGTACCTGGGGGCGGACGAGGAGCGCATGGCCCGCATGCGCTCGAAGGTGCTGGCCCTCACCGCCGGGTGGGACCAGGCCCACGTCAGCGCGATCGTGGCCGAGACCCTGGAGGAGGTCATCGAGCCCATCGTCTTCGACGAGGCCATGGACCTCATCCGGGAGCACCAGGCCGCCGGGCGACGGGTGTACCTCATCTCCGCCTCACCCGAGGAGATCGTGCTGCCCCTGGCCCGCCACCTCGGCGTCGACGAGGCCATCGCCACCCGGGCCCGCACCGACGCCCACGGCCGCTACACGGGCGACACCGAGTTCTACGCCTACGGGCCCCACAAGGCGGAGCGGATGCGGGAGATCGCGGCCGAGCGGGGCATCGACCTGGCCGCGTCCTACTCCTACTCCGACTCCATCACCGACGAGCCCATGCTCGCCGTCGTCGGCCACCCCGTGGCCGTCAACCCCGATCGCGACCTGGCCAAGGTGGCGGCCGAGCGGGGGTGGGAGGTCCGCTGGTTCACCCGCAAGGTGCCGCTGCGCGAGCGGGTGCCCATGCCCACGCCAGGTCCGACGGCCGCCGTCGGGGGCGGCTTGGCGGCCACGGCGGCCGCCGGGGCCGTGGCCTGGTGGTGGCTGCGGCGGGATCGCAGCGTGGCGACGACGGCCCAGCAGATCTCGGGGCTGGCTCGCCTGGTGCGGGAGCTCGGGGAGCCGGCCCGAACGGCGGGACGAGTCGCGGTGCAGGCCGTCGGCCGACGGACCAGCGGCCCCCAGGCGCGACGGCGCCCGCGGCACCGCCGTCCGGGGACGGCGACAGCGCGGGCGCCGGGTCGGGCTGGGGTCAGACGGCGCGGAGCTTCTTGACGGCGAGGGTGCCGAGCACCGCGATGAGGGCGAGCAGGATCAGCTTCTTGGCCATCCCTGCACCCTAGACCCGAGATCGTGACATCACCACCGGGGTCAGCCGGCGCGGGACCAACCGATGGTGGCGTGGACCGGGGAGTGGTCGCTGAGCGCCTCCCCCGCCTCGTCGGAGAAGGTGTCGCGGGGGATGTCGTGGGCCTCGACGGTGAGGGTGATGTCGGCGCTGCTGCGGACGGCGATCTTGTCGATGATGCCGGGCTCGGGGCAGTCGGTCTCGTCGCAGGCGTCGACGAGACCGGTGCGCTCCAGGAACTCGGCCCAGATCTCGGCGTCGGCCTCGCCCCCGGCGTCCTCGTGCTCGGGATCGAGGTGGAGGTTGGTGTCACCGCCGAGGATGATCGGCCGGTCGGCGCCGCGCTCCTCGATGAAGGCGGCGAGCTGCTCGTAGTCCTCGGCCTGGAGGCGCTGGTCCTCGTCGGTCCCGCCCGCTTCGCCGTGGAGGGAGTAGACGTCGACCTCGACCCCTCCCAGGGTGATGGTCGCCACGGCGAAGCCCTTCATGGCCAGGCAGTCGGCGGCACCGCCGTCACTCGTGGAGAAGCCGCCGAAGCAACCCTCCCACGGGACCCGCTGCTGGTCGGCCAGGGGGAGCTGGGACATGATCCCGATGCCGTCGCCGGCGTTGAGGTCCGGTCGGGTGGCCAGGTCGAGGCCGACGGCCTCGGCCCCCGGGTGGCGGTCCAGCGAGTGGGGCTGGCCGGCATCGGCCAGGAGGCGCTCGTGGTAGTGGACGAAGTCGAGCTGCAGGTCGTCGACCAGGCCCCCGGGCACCCAGTAGTCGAAGTCCTCCTGGGTGAGGACGAGGTCGAACGGCTGGAGGAGGGGGCTGATCTTGGGGAGGTTCTCCTTCGGGTTCTCCTGGGAGATCTCCTGGGGCAGCCCGGCCACGTTGTAGGTCAGAACCTCGACGGTCCCGCTGTCCGCCGGCGCGCCGGCTTCGGCGTCCGAAGGGGCCCCGGCGTCCGGAGTGGCGTCGCCTCCGTCGTCACCGCTGCAGGCGGTGAGCCCGCCGAGCAGCAGGGCCATGGCCCCGACGGCCAGGAAGGTGAACGGACGGCGAACGCAAGGTGTCTCCCCCATGGGGCGGGCACCGTAGAGCGCCGGTGGCGCCTCTGTCGACCGGCCCGGCGGGAGGCGGGCCCTCTAGACGGCCAGCAGGTCGCGGGCGCCGGTGTCGGAGGACGGGTGCCGCAGCTTCGACATGGCCCGGGCCTCGATCTGGCGGATGCGCTCGCGGGTGAGGTTGAAGTGCTCGCCCACCTCCTCGAGCGTGCGGGGCTCGCCCCGGTCGAGGCCGAAGCGCAGCTTGAGGATCTCGCGCTCCCGATCGTCGAGCGGGGCCAGGAGCCGGTTGATCTCCTCGGGGAGGAGGGCGGTGGCCGCCACCTCGAAGGGGGACTCGGCCGATCGGTCCTCGACCACATCGCCCAGCTCGGCGTCGCCGTCCTCGCGCAGGGGCTCCGACAGGGACAGGGGCTCGGCCGCGAAGCGCAGGGCCTCGGTGACCTTGTCCTCCGGCATCTCCACCTCGGCCGACAGCTCGGCCAGGGTGGCCGGTCGGCCGTACTTCAGCTCCAGGCGGGCCCGGGCCTTCTGGAGCCGGGCCAAGGTGTCGCCGGCGTGCACCGGCAGGCGGATGGTGCGACCCGTGTTGGCGATGCCGCGGGTGATGGCCTGACGGATCCACCACGTGGCGTAGGTGGAGAACTTGAAGCCCTTGCGCCAGTCGAACTTCTCGACGGCGTGCATCAGGCCGAGGTTGCCCTCCTGGATGAGATCGAGGAGGGGCAGGCCGGAGGCCTGGTACTTCTTGGCGATGGAGACGACCAGCCGCAGGTTGGACTGCACGAAGGTGCGCTCGGCCTGCTCGCCGTCGCGCGCCGTGCGCCGCAGCTCACGCTTGCGGGCGGGGGTCACCTTGTCGCCGGACTCCAAGGCGGCACGCGCCTCGGCCCCGGCCTCGATGGCCTGGGCCAGCCGTACCTCGTCGTCCTTCGTCAGCAGCGGGTACTGCCCGATGTCGGTGAGGTAGAGGCGGACCAGATCCTCCTCATCGCGCTCGACGCGCTCCTTGGCCAAGGTGATCATTCCTCTGGGTGCTGTGGCCGGTGGCCGAGATCATCGTACGGCGGGTGTGCGCCTCCCACGCGCCCGCGCCCGGATGGGATCCGGGCCCGGCACGGGGGATGTGCGCACGGCACCGGCCACACGTCGCTTCCTGTTCACGATACTGGTGCGGTCAATACCCTCCGGCCCTGACCTCACTCACTTTGCTCCCTTTATCGGCTGCTAGTTGGCCGTTCATGAGCGATGACCACCGAGAATGGTGATATATGTCACGGGAGTGTGATGAGCGTCACGCGTCCGACGCCAGCCCGCCATCGGCAGTCGCCGGCACGACCCCACCCGCCCTGACCAGGAGCTCCTCGATCGCGCCGACGTGGCGGCCGGCCCGGAGGGCTCCGTCGTCAGTGACGGCCAGGTGGGCGTGGAGCAGAGCCTCACCGTCCCGCCACAGCTCGGCCAGGTCGTCGTGGGCATGGCGCAGGGCGCGGCGCAGGGCCCGCTCCTCCCCTGCTGCCGAGGTGGCGGCCAGGCCGGACCAGGCCACGAGCAGGCGGGGGACGAGCACCCGGTGCACCCCGGCCAGGCGCTCGAGGGTGGCCTCCACATCGAGGGCGCGCAGGACGTCGGGGGCAACCGGCGAGGAGGGCACGACCCACTCCCGGGGGTCGACGGGAGCGGGTCGGGGCAAGTGGGCCTCCAGCGCCGCTCCGGCCTCACCCACCACCCGGGACAGCTCGGCCACGTGACCCCGGGCCGGGGCCTCGCCGATGGAGGGCACCCAGCTCCCGGTGAGGGAGAACAAGCTCTCGCACCACCACACCCAGGCCCCCAGGTGGGAACCGACGGCGCGCATGCCGACCGGCGCCGGAGCGGGACGGGGGCCCGGAGCGGACGGGGGGGGCTCGGCGACCATGACGGCGCAGCGTAGGGCGGCACCGTCGCCCCCCGGCGGGACGGTCAGCCGTGGACGGTGGGCTCGACGGCAGGATCGTCGGTGACCTGGCCGGTGAGGAGGGGGACGATCTCGACCAGGAGGATGGCGGCCAGGATGAGGGCCACGCCGCCCAGGCCCCGCCACCCCAGCTCCTCGCCGGTCAGCACGCCCAGCAGCCCGGCCGACACCGGCTCGATCAGGAGGACGAGGGCGGCCCGGGCGCTGGGGACGGTGCGCTGGCCGGCGACCATGCAGAAGAAGGCCACGGCTGTGGCGAACACCCCGGTGAAGGCGGCGGCACCCCAGCCGACCAAGCCCAGGTCATACCCGCCGAGGAAGCCGCCGGGGACGACGCAGACGACCCCCACCGTCAGCACCTGGACGAAGGTGAAGCGCACCGGGTCGAACCGCTCGGCGCCCCGGCCCACCGTGACCAGGTGGGCGGCGAAGCCGACGGCACAGCCCAGGGTGAGGATCTCGCCCCAGTCGAAGGGATCGCTGCCGCTGCCGGACAGCAGGTAGAGGCCGGCGACGGCGACGGCGACCCCCAGCACGGTGCGACCGTCGGGGAAGCGTCGATCCAGCACGGTGACCATCACCGGCACCAGCACCACGAGGAGATAGGTGATGAACGCCGACGTGGACGTGGTCGTGGCCCGCAGCCCGAAGGTCTGCAGGAGGTAGGCGCCAGCGAGGAACAGCCCCGCCAGCACGCCGAGGCGCACCTCGGCCCGGCCCGACGACAGCCGCCGCCGGGCGAAGGGGGCCAGCACGGCGGCGGCGATCAGGAAGCGGGCCCCGAGGAAGGGGGTGGGCTCGGCGTCCTCGATTGCCCGCTGCATGACCAGGAACGTGCTCCCGAAGAGGACCCCCGCCAGGGCCAGGGCCGCGGTGCCCCATCCGCTCCGGCTCCCTCGGCCGGTGACGGTGGGGGCGGTCACAGGCGGGCGCTGCGCAGGTCGCTGGCCAGGATGGCCCGCGCCCCCAGATCGGCCAGGGCGTCGATCACATCGTTCATGTCGGACTTGGGCACGAGGGCCCGGACCGCCACCCAGGCGTCGTCACGCAGGGGGGCGATGGTCGGGGACTCCAGACCGGGGGTGAGGGCGACCGCCGCGTCCAATAGATCGCGCGGGCAGTCGTAGTCGACCATGACGTACTGCTGGGCCACGGCCACGCCTTCCAGGCGCCGGAGGAGCTGGCGGCGGGCGGCGGCGCGGTCGTCGCCGTCGGCGGCACCCGCCGGCTCGTCCACGCGCTCCATGTCCCGGGCGATCACCACGGCCTCGGAGGTGCAGAGGGCGTCACCGAAGGGGACGAGGCCGTGGGCGGCCAGGGTGCGACCCGTGCCCACCACGTCGGCGACGGCGTCGGCCACCCCCAGTTCGACGGAGATCTCGACCGCTCCGTCGAGGCGGACGACGGTGGCGTCGATGCCCCGAGCGGCCAGGTCGTCGCGCACCAGGCCGGCGTACGAGGTGGCGACGCGCAGGCCGGCCAGGTCGGCCATGGTCCACGGCGCGCCGTCAGGGCGGAGCGGGGCGGCGTAGCGGAAGCGGGAGCTGCCCACGCCGAGGCCCAACACCTCCCGCACCGGCGCCCGGGAGTCGAGGGCCAGGTCGCGGCCGGTGATGCCCAGGTCGATGTCGCCGGTGCCGACGTAGACGGCGACGTCGCGGGGGCGTAGGAAGTAGAAGCGCACGGCGTTGGCCGGATCGACGACGGTGAGGCCGCGGCCGTCGGGCCGGCTGCGGTAGCCGGCCTCGACCAGCATGGCGGTCACGCCTTCGGAGAGGGAGCCCTTGTTGGGCAGGGCGACGGTGAGCATCGGTCCTCGCGGGATCAGAGGTGGCGGTAGACGTCGGCAGGGGTGATGCCCCGAGCGACCATCACGACTTGCAGCCGGTACAGGAGCTGAGAGATCTCGAGGGCCAGGTGCTCGTCGTCCTCGTGCTCGGCCGCCAGCCACACCTCACCCGCCTCCTCCAGCACCTTCTTGCCCATGGCGTGGACCCCGTCGTCGAGGGCGGCGACGGTGGCCGACCCTTCCGGGCGCTCGGCCGCCCGGGCGAGCAGCGTCTCGTAGAGCTCGTCGAAGGTCATGCGTGGATCAGCCCCGGAAGCCGTTGGTGATGGGGAGGCGACGGTCCTTGCCGAAGGCCTTCTCGGTGACCCGGGGGCCCGGCGGGGTCTGGCGCCGCTTGTACTCGGCCCCGTCGACCAACCGGGTGACGCGCCGCACCACGTCGGGGTCGTGGCCCGACGCGATGATCTCGGCCGCGGTGCGGTCGAGCTCGACGTAGGCGTGCAGCACGGGGTCGAGCACGTCGTAGGGCGGGAGGCTCTGGTCGTCGCGCTGGTCGGGGCGCAGCTCGGCCGAGGGGGGCTTGGTGAGCACGTTCTCGGGGATGAGGTCGTGGCCGGCCCGCTCGTTGCGACGCCGGCACAGGGCGAAGACCCGGGTCTTCAACACGTCCCTGATGAGCGCGTAGCCACCGACGGTGTCGCCGTAGAGGGTGGCGTAGCCCACGGCGGCCTCGCTCTTGTTGCCAGTGCTGAGGACGAGCCAGCCGAAGGCATTGGAGAGGGTCATGAGGATCTGGCCCCGGATGCGGGACTGGACGTTCTCCTCGGTGAGGCCCGGGTCACGCCCGGCGAGGGACGGGGCGAGCATGCCGAGCACCGCTTCGTGAGCGGGCTCGATGGGGATGGTGCGGTGGTCGATGCCGAGGTTGGCGGCGAGCTTCTCGGCATCGGCCAGGGAGTGATCGCTGGAGTAGCGGGAGGGCATGGCGACGGTGTGGACCCGCTCGGGGCCGAGGGCGTCGACGGCGAGCGCGGCGACGATGGACGAGTCGATGCCCCCCGAGAGCCCGACGACCACGTCGGTGAAGCCGTTCTTGTCGACGTAGGCCCGAGTGCCGGCGACCAGCGCCTCCCACACCTCGTCGTCGGGGTGCAGGGGTGGGGCGATGGTGGGAGCGGGCACGGCCGGGTGGTTGGGCGGCTCGCCCCCCACGACGGGCGTGGGCGTGACGTCGACGACGGGGAGGTGCTCGTCGACGGGGCGGCCCCGGGGGTCGAGGAGGCGCTTGCGGTAGACGGGGCCGATCTCGACGTCGACCACCATGACGTCCTCGACGAACTGGGGTGACCGGGCGAGCAGGGTGCCGTCGGGGCCGAAGGCCATGGACCCGCCGTCGAAGACCAGCTCGTCCTGGCCGCCGACCTGGTTGACGTAGACCAGGGCGGCCGAGGCGTCGGCGGCCCGGGTGGCGAGCATGCGCTCCCGCCGGGCCAGCTTCCCCTCGGCGTAGGGCGAGGCGTTGATGTTGACGATGACCTCGGCGCCGCTGTCGGCCTGGTCGGCGACGGGGCCGGCCGGGTTCCAGATGTCCTCGCAGACGGAGACGCCGACGGGCACGCCCCGCACCGAGTACAGGGCGTCGGGTTCGGTGCCGCGGGCGAAGTAGCGCAGCTCGTCGAAGACGGCGTAGTTGGGGATCTCGCACTTGCGGTAGACGCCCCGCACCTCGCCGCCCGCGCAGATGGCGGCCGCGTTGTGCAGGTCGCGAGCGTGGTCGACGAAGCCCACGATGGCCACGCAGTCGGTGGTGTGGCGGGCCACCTCGTGGAGGGCCTCGACGTTGGCGGCCACGAAGCCAGGCTTCAGGAGCAGATCCTCGGGCGGGTAGCCGGTGACGGCCAGCTCGGGGAAGGCGGCGATGTCGGCCCCGGCCGCCTCGGCCTGCCGGTAGGCGGCGAGGATGCGCTCGACGTTGCCGTCGAGGTCGCCGACGTGGGTGTCGATCTGGCAGGCGGCGATGCGCAGGCGGGCCACCGGGCCAGCGTACCGACCGGGCCGATCCGGCCTCGATGGCGAAGGGGTTGCCGGAGGGCGGACATATGCGTAAGTTCGCATATGTGAGAGCAGGGACGCGGTGAGCGGCGAGCACGGCCACAGTCACGGGCCCACCCTGGCCCGGGCCGGGTCCCGCCACTTCGGGCGGCTGTTGGTGAGCTTCGGCATGATCGCCAGCTTCTTCGTGGTGGAGGCGGTGGCCGGGTTCGTCACCGGGTCGCTGGCCCTGCTCTCCGACGCCGGGCACATGCTCACCGATGTGGTCGGCCTGGGCATGGCCCTGGCCGCCATCCGCCTGGCCACCCGCCACGAGAGCCGGCGCGACGACCCGGCCCAACGGCGCCACACCTTCGGCCTCTACCGGCTGGAGATCCTGGCCGCCTTCGTCAACGCCCTTCTCCTCTTCGGCGTGGCCGGCTACGTGCTCGCCGAGGCGGCTCGACGCATCGGCGACCCGCCCGAGGTGCGGGGCGTCCCCATGCTCGTGGTCGCCGTGCTCGGCCTCCTCGTCAACCTGGTCGCCTTCCTGCTCCTCCGGGAGGGGTCGAAGGAGAGCCTCAACGTCGAGGGGGCCTACCTGGAGGTGGTGGCCGACGCCCTCGGGTCGGTGGGGGTCATCGTGGCCGGCGTCCTCCTCCAAGCCTTCGGGTGGACGTGGGCCGACCCGGTGATCGGGGCCTTCATCGGGCTGTGGATCCTCCCCCGCACCTGGCGCCTGGGCCGCCAGGCCGTGCGCGTCCTGTTGCAATCGGCTCCCCCCGGGTTCGATGTCGCCGCCCTGGAGCGCGAGCTCGGGGACCTGCCCGGCGTGGTCGACGTCCACGACCTGCACGTCTGGACCCTCACCTCGGAGATGGACGCGGCCTCGGCCCACCTCATGACGACGGCCGACACCGACGTCCACCAGGTGCTGGACCGGGCCCGGGCCCTGCTCCACGACTGCTACGCCATCGACCACGTCACCTTCCAGGTCGAGCCCGAGACTCACACCGGCTGCACCGAGGTGGCCTGGTAGCCGATCGAAAGGCCGATCCACCACCCACGCGGTGGCTCATCGACCTTTCGATCGCCTCCGGGGGCCAACGGCGGCAGGATGCGGAGGTGGACGGCGCCCTCTCGCTGACCGATCGGGTCGCCTGGTCGGCCGACCCCGAGCGAGTGACCGCGGTGCTGAACCGGCTGGCGGAGGTGCAGCCCGGCGCCAGGGAGCGGATCGACGCCGGCGATGCTCTGGCCGCATCCGTCATCGCCGTGGCCGCGGCCAGCAGCTGGCTCGGCCGCCTCCTCACCACCACGCCCGAGGCCCTCGACGTCCTGTCCCACCTCGACGACCCCGTCGCCATCGAGGCCGCCACCCCGACGGAACTGGCCCGCGCCCGCCACCTCGAGCACCTCCGCCTGGCCGCCCGCGACCTCACCGGGCGCGCGCCGGTCGAGGCCACCATGGCCGGGGTCACCGCTATGGCCACCGCCGTGCTGATCCAGGCCCTCGACCTGGCGGGAGCCGGCGACCTGGCCGTCATCGGCATGGGCAAGGCCGGTGGCAACGAGCTCAACTACGCCTCCGACGTCGACGTGGTCATCGTGGGGCCGACAGGCAGCCGCCTGGAGCAGGAGGCCGCCCGTCGCTTCCTCGACGTCGCCCGCGCCGCCCTGCGCGTCGACGTCGACCTCCGTCCCGAGGGGCGGGACGGGCCGCTCGTCCGCTCCCTCGCCGGCTACCAGTCCCACTGGGAGCGGTGGGCCGAGCCATGGGAGCGCCAGGCCCTCCTGAAGGCCCGGCCCCTGGCCGGTGACGCGGAGCTGGGCCGGGCCTTCGTCGAGGCCGCCGCCCACCAGCTCTGGGAGCGGCCCTTCGATGCCGACGCCCTCCACCAGGTGCGCGTCCTCAAGGCTCGGGCCGAGCAGGCAGCTCGCACCGGGCGAGCCGGCACGTGGGAGATCAAGCGGAGTCCGGGGGGCATCCGCGATGTCGAGTTCGCGGCCCAGCTCCTCCAGCTCGTCCACGGCCCCGTCGACCCGGCGTTGCGGGTGCGGGGCACCCTTCCCGCCCTGGCCAGCCTGGCCGCCGGGGACTACATCGGCGACGACGACGGCCGGTGGCTGGCCGCGTCCTATCGCTTTCTCCGCCGGGTGGAACACGCCCTCCAGCTCGACGAGGACCGCCAGACCCACACCCTCCCCCCCGCCCGGGACGAGCGGGCCCGCATCGCCCGGGTGCTGGGACTGACCGACCGCCCTCGCACCTCGGCCGTGGACGAGCTGGATCAGGAGCTCCAGGCCTGCCGGGCCACGGTACGAGCGATCCACGAGCGGGTGTGGTTCCGCCCGCTGCTGGAGGCCTTCACCGGGGTCGGCCCTCCCCTGGCTCCCGATGCCGCGGCCACCCGGCTGACCGCCTTCGGCTTCGCCGACGCCGAGCGGACCCGGCAGGCGATCACCGAGCTGACCCGGGGGCTCACTCGTTCGTCCCGGCTCATGGCCCAGATGCTGCCTCTCGTCCTCGACTGGCTGTCCGCCTCACCCGACCCGGATCGAGGCCTGCTCGGCCTGCGGCAGCTCGTGGCGGCCGACTCCCAGCTCCTGGCGGCCACGTTCCGCGACTCCCCCGCCGCCGCCCAGCGGATCTGCACCCTGGCCGGCACCAGTCCGGCCCTCGTGCGAGAGCTGAGTCGATCACCCGACGTCCTGTCGGCGCTGGGCCGATCGGACTCGTTGGCTGCGCTGGTCGGGAGCAACCCCGGCCGTCGCGTTTCTCAGGCCGTCGCCCTCCGCACCGACGGGGACGGCACACCGGCTGTGCTCCGCCGCGCCGTCCGACGGGAGACGCTGACCGTCGCCGCCCACGACGTGCTGGACGACGCTCCACTGGGCGTCGTCGGCCCCACGCTCGCCGTCATCGCCGGCGCCGCCGTCGCCGCCGCGGTGGAGCGGGCGAACCCCGCCGTCCCTCTCGCTGTCCTCACCGCCGGGCGCCTGGCGGGCGGAGAGCTCGGCTACGCCTCGGACCTCGACCTGTTGTTCGTCTACGACGGCGACGGCGATCGGGACGGGGCCGAGGCCCAGCGGGCCGCCGAGGTGATCCGCCACACCCTGGTCGGAGGCTCCGCCGCAGAACGGATCTATGACGTCGATCTCGACCTGCGACCTGGGGGCCGCAGCGCGCCGTTGGTCCGGAGTCGTGCCAGCGTCGCCGCCCACCTGGAGCGGTGGGCCGAACCGTGGGAGCGCCTCGCCCTCAGCCGGCTGTGCCCGCTGGCCGGGGATCGTGACCTGGCCGAGCGGGTGCTGGCCGCCATTGAGCCGCATGTCTGGCGCCCCCTCGACGAGGGTGACCTGCGGGCCATCCGGCGGGTCAAGGCTCGCATGGAATCCGAGCGCATCCCGGCCGGTGAGGACCCGGCCTTCCACCTCAAGCTGGGACCGGGCGCCCTGGCCGACGTCGAGCTCACCGTCTCCCTCCTGCTCCTCCGGGCGGGACGGCGGGAGGCGGGGACCGCAACCGGCTTGGATCGGCTCCGGGGTGACGGTTTGCTCGGTGCGGACGAGGTGTCCGCCCTCCGCTCGGCCCACGAGTTCTGCGAGCGCACGCGCAACCGGTGGGCGCTCATCTCGGGGCGGGGCCACGACGCTCTCCCCGCCGGGCATGAGCTGACCATTCTCGCTCGGTCTCTCGGCACCACCGCGCCCGAGCTCCGGGATCGCTATCGCCGCCTCACGCGCCAGGCCCGCCGAGTGGTGGAACGGCGCTTCTACGAGCGAGAGCCGTGACGCCCGCGCCAGGGCGGAGGATCAGACCGCGGTCCCGGCCGTCACCACGCTACGGCGGGGCATCTCGCACGTGACGAGATGGCCCGACGCGGCCTCGACGGATGATGTGCACTGCCAACCGTCGATGTCGAGGAATTGGCTTGGGTCCTCGGCCGTGGGGGGCCGATCGCGGTAGTAGCTCTCGATCAGAGCGACAGCATCGACGCAATCCCCCCACCCGATGGTGATGGTGACCGCGACCTCGGTGTCGCCGGGTCCCGCTGTCGTCCCGCACGACGTCGGTCGAGGCGGCGGCGGCGCCGTGCTGCTCGTCGTCATCGTCTCGCTCGGCATCGACGCCGCGGCCTCGTTCGTCTCCGGCGATGCCTGCGTTTCCGTCGACCGACGCGTCTCGGCCGCGACATCGTTGTTGGTCCCACCGCATCCGAGGAGGATCAACCCCGCGACGGACACCACGACCAAGCCCACCCCTCTCCGTACCATGGCGTCAGACTATCGGTCGAGAGGTGCGCACGCTGGGGCAGCCCTCGCCGGTTCAGCCCACGTCGGTGGCAAGGATGTCGTCGAGGGTCTCACGCCGGACGACGAGGCGGGCCTCGCCATCGGCGACGAAGACCACGGCGGGCCGGAGCACCTTGTTGTAGTTGGACCCCATGGAGTGCCCGTAGGCGCCCGTGACCGGTGTGGCCAGCACGTCGCCGACGGACAGGTCGGCGGGGACACGGGCATCCCGGACGAGGAGGTCGCCCGACTCGCAGTGCTTGCCCACCACGGTCACCGTCCGGGGACGGTCCGCCTCAGGAGCACGGGGAAGGAAGGTCTCGTAACCGCTGCCGTAGAGGACGGGGCGCGGGTTGTCGCTCATGCCGCCGTCGACGGAGACGTAGGTGCGGATGCCCGGGAGATCCTTGATCGTGCCGACCGTGTAGAGGGTGACGGCAGCCGCGGCGGCGATGGCCCGACCCGGCTCGCCAGTGACCCGGGCCGTGATCCCGACCTCGGTGCACGCGGCCCGGACAGCGGCGCCCCACTCAGCGATCGACGGAGCCGATTCGCCTGCCACATAGGCCACACCGATGCCCCCGCCAATCGACAGCTCGGACAGGCCCAGGCCGTTGAACCAGGGGGCGACAGCGGCAACGGCCTCGTGGAAGAAGTCGGCCACGAACACCTGGCTGCCGATGTGGAAGTGGATGCCGACAAGCTCGACCGACGGAGACGTCTGAGCCCGGGCCACCGCCTCGCCGGCGGCCCCGGAGGAGAGGGTGAAGCCGAACTTGGAGTCGTCCTGCCCGGTGCGGACGTACTCGTGGGTGTGAGCCTCGATGCCCGGCGTGACACGGAGGAGGATCTGGGGCACGACGCCGTCGGCGGCGTGGAGGGCGTCGAGGCGGTCGAGCTCGTCGAAGGAGTCGACCACGATGCGGCCGACCCCCGCAGTGCGCGCTGCCGCCAGCTCCAGGTCTGACTTGTTGTTGCCGTGGAGCACCAGGCGCTCGGCGGGCACACCGGCGGCAAGGGCGACGTGCATCTCCCCGGCTGTCGCCACGTCGAGGTGGAGTCCCTCTTCGTAGGCGAGCCGGGCCATGGCCCGGCAGAGGAAGGCCTTGGTGGCGTAGGCGACGCCGTCCCCGAAGGCGGTCAGCGCCTCCCGACACCGGGTCCGGAGGTGGGCCTCGTCGTAGACGAAGAGAGGGGTTCCGAAGCGCTCGGCCAGGGCGGGCAGGGAGCAGCCTCCCACCCAGAGGGAGCCGTCGGAGCCGATCTCGGCCGTGTCCGGGAGCAGGTTCCGCGGAAGAGGGGCGGTGCGGTCGTCGGCGACGGTCTCAGGGTCCACCGTCGGCCGTCCCGTCGGAGCCGCGCCGACCGTCGAGGACGCGGCGGATGCGCCCGATGAGATCGTCGGGGTCGAAGGGCTTGGTGACGTAGTCGGCGGCGCCGGCGGCGTAGCCCTCGGCCACCTCGGCCGGAAGGGCCCGGGCCGAGAGCAGGACCACGGGGGTCTCCGCGGTCCCCGGGTCGGCGGCCATGTCGTCGCACAGGTCCAAGCCGCTGCGGCCCGGCATCATCACGTCGCTGAGCACGAGGTCGGGGCGCTCCCGCCGAGCCATCTCGAGGGCAGTGACGGCGTCGGTGGCCCGCAGGACGTCCCACCCCTCCATCTCCAGGGTGAGGGCGAGCAGGTCGATGATGACCGGGTCGTCTTCCACGACAAGGATGGTTGCCGGCACGGCGGCGCATCCTAGGGGCGCCCTCTCCCCCAGCCGGGTGACGATCTCGGGAAGCAACGTCTTGGGGGCTCTCTCGAGCACGTTGCTACGCTGCGCCCCCCCAGCCCTCGTAGCTCAGCGGATAGAGCATCGGCCTCCGGAGCCGTGTGCGCAGGTTCGAGTCCTGCCGAGGGCGCCGCTCAGTTTTGGCACGTGACCAGGAGTAATGCCCTGGTCACGTACGCGAGCCTACTGCCCCTCAGATCGCCTCACATCCCCTCATTCGTGCTGAAAGCGGGGAGCACCGGGGGAGCGTCCGGGGAGCGACGAGTGGAGTCCGGCAGTTTCTGGGGCCCCGCCGAGGACGACGAGTGCCTCTGAGAGTTCATCGCGGAACGGCGCGCGGTGCGCCCCCTTGGCGCATCGACAGCACGGGAAGCGCATTGCATGGGCATGGCTCCCTCACGAGGCCCGTCAGCGGCGGCGCCCCCTCGCCTACCGACCCTGCTCGATGTCCACGGGGTCGCTGAGGTGCTGGGCGTGAGGCCGGAGTACGTGCGACGGCTGGTCGCTCAACGACGCATTCCGTACGACGCTCCTATGGATCGTCAAGCTGGCGGTGGTGCGGCTTGGAGTTGTCGGTAGAGGTGGCGGGCGATGTAGCGCTTGAGGCAGCGTTGGATCTCTCGGTTGGTCTTGCCTTCGGCTCGTCGGCGTTCGGCGTAGGCCCG
>CAZXRA010000057.1:0-3867 GCA_964643485.1 uncultured Iamiaceae bacterium
CACCGCCGACGCCCCGTCGGCGGCCGGCATCGCCTTCGTGGCCCCGGAGCCCACGCCGACCCCGCCCGTCGACGCCTACGCCCTGCGCCTGGTGCTGGGGCGCACGCTCTACGACGACGGCACCCTGGTGCAGCAGTCGGCCGCTCTGGCCGGCCTGGCCGCCGACGCCCCCCTGCGGGTGCACCCCTCGGTGCTCGACCGGCTCGGCGTGGAGAGCGGGGCCCGGGTTCGGGCCACGTCGCCCCGGGCCACCGTCACCGTCACCGTGGCCGCCGACCCGGGCGTGCCCCGCGGCGTGGCCGCCGCGGCCCGGCGCCGGGGCACCGGCGGGGCCGGCGATCTGGTCGACAGCGGCCAGGACATCACCGAGATCCGGTTGGAGACGGCCTGATGCTGTCCCACCTCCTCGCCCTCGACCCGATGCTCTCGGGCGACGTCGACCTCGGCATCGTCGGGATCGTCGTCCTGAAGACGGTCGTCGCCTTCACCCTGCTGCTCGTGTCCGTGCTGTTCATGGTGTGGTTCGAGCGCAAGGTCATCGGCGACCTCCAGAACCGCATCGGGCCGAACCGGGCCGGACCCTTCGGCCTGTTCCAGACCGTGGCCGACGGGCTCAAGTTCTTCATGAAGGAGGACTCGCTGCCCGACCGGGCCGACCGGCGCATCTTCATCCTGGCCCCGTACCTCACGGCCGTGCCCGCCTTCCTGGTGTTCGCCGTCATCCCCATCGGCGGCGACTTCAGCGGGGGGAAGGGCGGCACGGTCGAGATCTTCGGCAACACCACGCTGCTCCAGCTGGCCGATCCGCCGATCGGCGTGCTGCTCATCCTGGCCATGTCGTCGGTGGCCGTGTACGGGATCATGCTGGCCGGCTGGTCGTCGGGCTCGAAGTACCCGCTGCTGGGCTCGGTGCGGGCCTCGGCCCAGATGGTGTCCTACGAGGCGGCCCTCGGCCTGTCCGTCGTCACCGTCGTGCTCACCGCCGGCACCCTGAGCACCAACGGCATCGTCGCCTCGCAGAGCACCTGGAACTGGAACCTGTGGGCCACGGGCTTCGTGCCCTTCGTGATCTTCCTCATCGCGGCCACGGCCGAGCTCAACCGCCCGCCCTTCGACCTGGTCGAGGCCGAGCAGGAGCTGGTCGGCGGGTTCAACACCGAGTACTCGGCCTTCCGCTTCGCCCTGTTCTTCCTGGCCGAGTTCATGAACACGGTCACCATGTCGGCCATCATCGTCACCCTGTTCCTCGGCGGCCCGGCCGGGCCCGTGCTCGCCGGCCCGGGGTGGCTGTGGGGCACGATCTGGTTCACCGTCAAGCTCTTCGCCTTCCTGTTCCTGTTCGTGTGGTTCCGGGCCACCCTGCCCCGGGTCCGCTACGACCAGCTCATGGACCTGGGCTGGAAGGTGCTGATCCCCCTGGCCCTGGGCTGGCTGCTGATCGTGGCCGGCTACAACATCGGCGACGACGCGGGCTGGAACCCGGTCGTGGTGCCCCTGGTCGGGGCGGCCGCCATCGCCGCCTGCTACGGCCTGCTCACCGTGGCCCTGCGGGCCGCCCGCCGGGCCCGGGTCCTCGACGAGGAGGTCGGCGTCTGATGGGGTACCTCAACGGCTTCCTCGTAACCCTGCGCCAGATGGGCAAGCGCCAGCGGACCACCAGCCCCTACGTCAAGGACGAGGGGGGCAAGCGCGACAAGCCCGTGCGGCTGCACGGCCGTCACGTCCTCAACCGGTACGAGGACGGGATGGAGAAGTGCATCGGGTGCGAGCTGTGCGCGGGGGTGTGCCCGGCCCGCTGCATCTACGTCCGGGGTGCCGACAACCCGCCCGGCGACCCGGTGAGCCCGGGCGAGCGCTACGGCTACGTCTACGAGATCAACTACCTCCGGTGCATCCACTGCGACCTGTGCGTGGAGGCGTGCCCCACCGAGGCCATCACCGAGTCGAAGCTGTTCGAGTTCTCCTTCACCAACCGGCCCGACGCCATCTACACCAAGGCCGAGCTGCTCGTCGACGACGACGGGCTCCCGCAGCAGATGCCGTGGGAGGACTGGACCGACGCCGAGGTCGTCGCCCCGATGACGTCGGCCTGGATGCGGGCCACCTCGCCCTCGGGCGACGTGAGCTACGAAGGGGTGGTGGCCTGGTCCGGCGAGCTGGGCTTCGGCGTCCGCCCCCCCGAGTCGGGCCAGGGCGAGCAGGCCGCCGAGCCTCCCCACGTTTCGACCGTCGCCCACGCCGCCGAGGCCGAGTCGGTCGACGACCACGACCACGGGGGCCACCACTGATGGTCGAGGTCGTCGTCTTCGCCATCGCCGCCCTGGTGATCCTGGGGGGCGCCCTCGGGGTGATCACTCAGCGCAACCCGGTGCACGCCGCCCTCTCGCTGGTGGCCACCTTGTTCGGCATCGCCGTGCTGTTCGTGGCCCAGGAGGCCAACTTCCTGGCCGCCGTGCAGGTGATCGTCTACGCCGGTGCCATCGTCGTGCTCTTCCTGTTCGTGATCATGCTGCTGGGCGTCGACAGCTCCGAGGATCTGGAGGTCGAACCCCTGGTGGGGCAGCGCCCGGTGGCCATCGCCCTCGGTGCCCTCATCGGCCTGGGCATGGTGCTGGTGGTCGCCACCTCCACCGTCACCGGCATCCCCGCGGCGTCGGAGCGGTGGGCCCGCGACGGCAACGACGTGGCCCAGATCGGCCGCCTGCTCTTCACCGACTACCTCTTCGCCTTCGAGATCACCTCCCTCCTGCTGGTGATCGCCGTGGTGGGCGCGGTGCTGCTGGCCCGCACCCGACCCGGGGAGCAGATCGACGCCGACGAGGACGTGCCCCTGCTGCCCGGCGATCCCCTCGTCTACGAGGACGATGACGAGGAGGTGGAGGCCTGATGGTGCTCGCCGCTGTCTCGTCCGGGTGGTATCTCGCCCTCGGTGCCGTGCTGTTCGCCATGGGGGCGGCCGGGCTCATGATCCGGCGCAACCCCCTGGTGATGTTCATGTGCATCGAGCTGATGCTCAACGCCGTGAACCTCACCTTCGTCACCTTCGCCCGGGAGCTCGACGACGTCGGCGGCCAGGTCGTCGTGTTCTTCGTGCTCGTCGTGGCTGCCGCCGAGGTGGTCGTCGGGCTCGGCATCATCGTGTCCATCCTCCGGCGGTCGCCCGCAGCCACAGCCGACGACGCCTCACTGCTGAGGGGCTGACGCCGCCATGCTCGAGATCACCTGGCTCATCCCTGCCCTTCCGCTGGCCGGCTTCCTCGTCCTCCTGGTGGCGGGCAAGCGTCTGGGCGAGCCCCGGGCCGGCTGGCTGGCCACCCTGGCCGTGGCCGGCTCCTTCGGAGCCAGCGTCGTCGTCTTCCTCGGCCTCCTGGCCGAGCAGGCCGAGGAGCGGGCCTTCTCACAGGTGCTCTTCGAGTGGGTGCCGGCCGGCGGCTTCAGCGTCGACATCGGGTTCCTGGCCGATCCGCTGTCGGTGACGATGTGCCTGTTCATCACCGGCATCGCCGCCCTCATCCACCTGTACGCCATCGGCTACATGCACGGCGATCCCCGCTTCACGAAGTTCTTCGTGTACCTCAACCTGTTCGTCTTCTCCATGCTCATGTTGGTGCTGGGCGACAACCTCCTGGTCACCTTCCTGGGTTGGGAAGGCGTGGGGGCGTGCTCGTACTTCCTCATCTCGTTCTGGCACGAGAGCGACG
The DNA here is from genome assembly GCA_964643485.1 of uncultured Iamiaceae bacterium. Taxonomy (GTDB): domain Bacteria; phylum Actinomycetota; class Acidimicrobiia; order Acidimicrobiales; family Iamiaceae; genus Iamia. The sequence goes on from CAZXRA010000057.1 coordinate 3,702, forward strand.
CCAACGCCTCGGCCGGCAAGAAGGCCTTCGTCACCAACCGCATCGGGGACTGGGGCTACATGGTCGCCATGTTCCTCACCTTCACCGCCCTGGGGTCGATCCGCTACGTCGACATCCAGTCCGGGGCGGGGGGCGTGGCTGCCACCACGGCCACGGCCATCACTCT
>CAZXRA010000058.1:0-10479 GCA_964643485.1 uncultured Iamiaceae bacterium
CGAGGTGACCGACACCGGGTGCGGCATCCCCGAGGGCGAGCGCAACCGCCTGTTCGAGCCCTTCTCCCAGCTGGACGGCTCCACCACCCGCACCCACGGCGGCACCGGCCTGGGCCTGGCCATCGTCCGGCGCCTCACCGACCTGCTCGGCGGCGACATCCACGTCGACAGCGAGGAGGGGAGAGGCAGCACCTTCCGCATCACCTTCCCCCTGCCCGTCGGCGGCCAGCGCCACGTCGAGGCCCGTCTCTCGGACCTCGTCGGCCTGCGGGCCCTGGTGGTCGACGGCAACGCCGTCACCCGCACCGTCCTGGCCCACACCCTCCACACCTGGGGCTTCGTCGTCGACCAGGCGGCCAACGGCGAGGACGCCCTGGAGCTCTACGGCCGCACCACCGGTCGTTACGCCCTGGCCCTCATCGAGTACCAGCTCGACGGGATGGACGGCGTGCGCCTGGGCCAGGTGCTGAGAGCCCAGGACCCCCGGGCCGAGACCGTCATCCTCCTCCTCACCTCGGACCCCAACGTGTCGCGGCGTGCCGCCCACGAGGCCGGCATCCACTCGGTGCTGGTCAAGCCGGTCCGCAACACCTACCTCCTCCGCCGCATCGTCGACACCCTCGTCGACCCCAAGGGCGCCGACCCCCGCAGCGCCAACGACGTCACCGGTGTCCTCGTGGACGCTGGCCCCCCGAAAGGACCCTTCTGATGCCGACCGTGCTGCTCGTCGATGACAACCGGCTCAACCAGCTCGTGGCCGCCGGGACGCTGAAGCGCCTGAACTACGCCACCGAGATCGTCAGCTCCGGGGCCAAGGCGGTGGAGGTGTGCACCCAGCGCACCTACGACGCCGTGCTCATGGACATCATGATGCCGGGCATGGACGGGTTCGAGGCCACCGCCCGCATCCGGGCCGTGGACAAGGCCCGGGGCGACCACCACACCCCGATCATCGGTGTCAGCGCCCGGGCCCTCGACGGCGATCGGGAGCAGGCCCTGCTGGCTGGCCTGGACGACTACCTCACCAAGCCGATCCGCGAGAACGAGCTGAAGGTCACCCTGCAGCGCTGGATCTTCCCCATGCCTGCCGTCGACGCCTGACGCGACGGGCCGGCTGAACCGCTGGCGGACCGATGTCGGGCCCGCAGTAGCGTCGGCGCATGGCCGACGCATCTGATACCCCCGTCGACATCAAGCCTCGCAGTCGCGACGTCACCGACGGGCCCCAGAAGGCCCCGGCTCGGGCCATGCTCCGGGCCGTCGGCATGGGCGACAGCGACTGGGACAAGCCCCAGGTGGGCGTGGCCTCGTCCTGGAACGAGATCACCCCCTGCAACGTCACCCTCCGCAAGCTGGCCGAGCACGTGAAGGGTGGGGTGCGGGAGGCCGGTGGTTTCCCCCTCGAGTTCGGCACCATCACCGTCAGCGACGGCATCAGCATGGGCCACGAGGGGATGCGGGGCTCGCTGGTGAGTCGTGAGGTGATCTGTGACTCGGTCGAGACCGTCGTCTTCGCCGAGCGCCTCGACGGCTTCGTCGGCCTGGCCGGCTGCGACAAGAGCATGCCGGCCATGCTCATGGCCGCCGCCCGCCTCGACCTGGCCAGCGTGGCCGTCTACAACGGCAGCATCATGCCCGGCCACCACGACGGGCGGGCCCTCGACATCACCAGCGTGTTCGAGGCCGTCGGGGCCCACGCCCTGGGGGCCATCGACGACGCCGAGCTCGACGCCATCGAGCGCAAGGCCTGCCCCGGCGAGGGGGCCTGCGGCGGCATGTTCACGGCCAACACCATGAGCTCCATCGGCGAGGCGCTGGGCATGTCGTTGCCGGGTTCGGCCTCGCCGCCGGCCATCGACGGACGCCGGGAGGGCGACGCCTTCCGGGCCGGCGAGGCCGTGGTCGAGCTGCTGCGCCTGGGCATCACCGCCCGCCAGATCATGACCAAGCCGGCCTTCGAGAACGCCATCGCCGTCACCTCGGCCCTGGGCGGCTCCACCAACGCTGTGCTCCACCTCCTGGCCATCGCCAACGAGGCCGACGTCGACCTCGACCTCGACGACTTCAACCGCATTGCCGCCACGGTGCCCCACATCGCCGACATGAAGCCGGGCGGGCAGTTCCACATGAGCGACCTCGACGGCGTGGGCGGCGTGCCCGTCGTGCTGAAGGCGCTGCTCGACGCCGGGTTGCTCCACGGCGACGTCCTCACCGTCACCGGCAAGACCATGGCGGAGAACCTGGCCGCTCTCGATCCGCCCGCCCCCGATGGCACCGTCGTCCACCCGCTGGATCGGCCGCTGCACGCCGAGGGCGGCATCAACGTCCTCACCGGCTCCCTGGCCCCGCGGGGGTCAGTGGTGAAGGTGGCCGGGTTGAGCGACGACCAGAAGCGCTTCGAGGGCACGGCCCGCGTCTTCGACGGCGAAGACGCGGCCATGGAGGCCATCCTCTCCGGCTCCGTCCAACCGGGCACCGTCCTCGTCATCCGCTACGAGGGTCCCAAGGGCGGACCGGGCATGCGGGAGATGTTGGCCATCACCGGGGCTATCAAGGGCGCGGGCCGGGGCGCCGACTGCGCCCTCGTCACCGACGGTCGCTTCAGCGGCGGCACCTGGGGCTTCTGCATCGGCCACGTCGCCCCCGAGGCCGTCGACGGCGGGCCCATCGCCTTCGTGGCCGACGGCGACCGCATTCTGGTCGACGTCCACGAGCTGCGCCTCGACCTGCTCGTCGCCGAGGACGAGCTGGCCCGGCGCCGCCAGGGCTGGGCCCCGCTCGCCCCCCGCTACACCCGGGGCGTGCTGGGCAAGTACGCCAAGCTCGTCCAGGGCGCCGAGACGGGCGCGGTCACCAACCCCCGGTAGAGGTCAGTGCCCGCCTGCGGTGGGCTCGACCAGCTCGACCAGGACGCCGCCGGCGTCCTTGGGGTGGATGAAGTTCACCCGCGAATCAGAGGTGCCCCGCTTGGGCTCTTCATAGAGCAGCTTCACGCCCCTCTCCCGCAGGGTGGCGCAGACGGCGTCGATGTCCTCCACCCGGTAGGCCATCTGCTGGATGCCGGGGCCGGAGCGCTCCAGGAACTTGCCGATGGGGGAGTCGGGGCGCAGGGGGGCGAGGAGCTGGATGCAGGTGCCCGAGTCGCCGACGGCGAGCATGGCCTCGCGCACGCCCTGCTCCTCGTTGACCTCCTCGTGCACGGCGTGCATGTCGAAGGTCGCGGCGTAGAAGGCGAGCGCCTCGTCGAGGTCCGCCACGGCGATCCCCACGTGGTCCAGGTGCGTGAACATGGGCACGAGTCTGCCCCCAAGCTGTCGTGGGTGGCGAACGTGCGATACGCTGACCCGGGTCAGGTGTCCCACCCCGAGCGGGGGTGGTGGAGCAGGTCCGGGCCGGACGCATCCTCCGAGACGCCGAGCACAGGATCCTCGCACCGCGAGAGCACGAGGGGTCGGCGCAGGGAGCGCCGCTACACATGGACGATCGCACAGGAGCCTTCGAGGACGCCGTCTGGGCGGCCGTCGAGGGCAGAGCCACGGAGACCCAGCGGGCCCTGCTGGAGGCCGACCCCGGTTGGTACCAGCGCACGGTGGAACGCTTCATCGACGACACCGACGAGCGCCTGGAGAACGCCCGGCAGCTCCGGGGCGCGGAGCGGGCCCTCGTCGTCGCCGACTTCGAATCCGACCTGGCCCTCCTGGAGGCCACCTACGACCTCATGACCCGAGCGGCGGCGTCGGCCGCGGCCGGGCTGGTGGCCGACCCGGCCGGCGAGGTGCTCCTCCAGGCATCGTGGGCCAACGGCGAGGTCGTGCTGTGGGCCGGCGGCCCGGGCGTCCCGCCCGCCCCCAACGATGTCCTCTCGTCCCGCATCGAGGCCACCGGCGCCCCGGCCATGGGCTGGTCCGTCCATCCCGGCGTGCGCCTCCCCGGGGGCGTTCACGCCGAGGCCCTCTCCATCCCGGTGGCCGACTCCCTCGGCTGGCTGGTCGCCGTGGGCGGCGGGCTGGGCGGCGACGGGCTGGGCCTGAGCGTCACCTGGCTGGGCCGGGTGGCTGTGGCCGCCGTGCGCCTGGTGGCCCAGGGCCGCATCGTGCCCGGGCTCCGCAGCGACGGCCGCACCGAGGGCGAGGCCATGGAGCTGGCCGTCCGCTGGTCTCCGGCCCTCGTCGACGAGGTGGAGGTGGCCGAGCTGGCCGAGGCCATGCCCGGGCCCGTCACGGCTCTGGCCGGCAACGATGCCAAGGTCGTCACCCGCAACGTGCTGGCCGCCGTGGTCGACGCCGTGGCCCGCGATGCCGCCGGGCGGCTCGACCTCCCCGCTCCGCCCCCGGCCACCCGCACCCCGGCGGCGGTGGCCGAAGCCGTCATCACCCGCCTCGACGGGTCGTCCTTCATGGCCCCTGTGGCCGCCGGGGCCGAGGTGTCCAAGCGCCTCCAGCGCTGGACCAAGGCTGTCGTCAACCCCAGCCGGCCCACCCTCGTCGTGCAGCTCGACCCGCCTGACAAGGGCGACGCCTGGTTCCTCTCGGTGCTCGGGCCCGGGGCCGAAGGCAACCTCCTCGACGTCGAGGTGGCCATGGTCGACGGCAAGGACGGCAAGTCCCTCGCCGACGAGCTGGCCCGCCTGGAGCGGATCTACGACGTCCTCCTCCGCCCGGGGGGGCGGCGCCGGGGCCAGGTGTACCTGAGCCAGGACGAGGCGTGGGAGCTGATGACCGTCATCGGCCCATCGCTCACCAGCGCCGGCTTCGACGTGCGGGTGCCGCCCTTGTCCCGGCGCAAGCCGGCGGCCGGGCTGCGCCTCTTCACCGAGCCCACGGGCGACACCGTCGTCGGCGCCCACCAGCTCAGCAACGTGCGCTGGACCGCCCTCTTCGACGACGTGGAGCTCACGGCGGCAGAGGTGGCCCGCCTGGCCGCCGAGGCCCGCCCTCTCGTCCGCTCGCACGGTCGCTGGATCGAGCTCGACCGGGCCGACCTGAAGGAGGCGGCTGCCGCCCTGGCCGAGCGGGCGGAGCTCACCCAGCTCACCGGGGCCGAGATCCTGCGTCACTCCGTCGGCCTGGAGGGCACGCCGCTGTCCGGTGGCCTCTCCGTCGAGGGCCAGGGGTGGGCCACTGAGCTGCTGGCCAAGGCGGGCGCAGCGTCGACCGACCCCGTCGTCAGGCCCGAGGGCTTCGTCGGCGAGCTGCGCTCCTACCAGGCCGAGGCCCTGGGCTGGCTCGGGTTCCTCGATGCCGTCGAGCTGGGCGGTTGCCTGGCCCTCGACATGGGCTTGGGCAAGACCCCCACCGTCCTCGCCCACCTGGGCCGCACCGTCGGCGACGGCCAGGCCCTCGTCATCGCCCCGCCCGCCGTGGTCGGCAACTGGGCCAACGAGGCCGCCCGCTTCACCCCCGGCCTGAAGGTCGTCGTCCACCACGGCCAGTCCCGGGCGTCGGCGGCCCAGATCGACCGGGCCTACGCCGATGCCGACGTCGTCATCACCACCTACGGCACCGCCGTGCGCGACGTCGAGGCCCTGGCCTCTCGGGAGTGGCGGCGCGTCGTGCTCGACGAGGCCCAGGCCATCAAGAACGCCACCAACGAGACGGCCCAGCAGCTCCGGCGCATCCCGGCCCGCACCCGGATCGCCCTCACCGGCACCCCCATCGAGAACGGCCTGGGCGATCTGTGGGCCATCCTCGACTTCACCAACCCGGGCCTGGTCGGGCCCCGGGCCTCGTTCATCGCCCAGCTCTCGGGTGAGGGCGAGGCCGCCCTGCGGGCCCTCAACGGCCTTCTCACCTTCCGCCGCACCAAGACCGAGCCCGAGGTGGCGGCCGAGCTGCCCGACCGCATCGACGAGCTCGACCACTGCTCCATGACCCCCGAGCAGATCGGCCTCTACCAGGCCGTGCTCGACGGCCTGGTCGTCGACACCAGCAGCACCGAGCCCGGCCACGAGCCCAAGCAGGGGGCGATCCTCGCCGCCATCACCGCCCTCAAGCAGATCTGCAACCACCCGGTGAACTACCAGGACGACGGGGGCCCGCTGGCCGGCCGCTCGGGCAAGCTGGCCCGCCTGGAGGAGATCGTCGACGCCGTCTTCGCCTCGGGGGAGAAGGTGCTGATCTTCACCCACTTCGCCTCGTGGGGCGTCCGCCTGGCCGAGCACCTCACCGCCGTCACCGGCACCCCCACCTCCTGCTACCACGGCGGCCTGGCCCGGGGGGCCCGCGACCGCATGATCGAGGAGTTCCAGGCCCGCGAGGGGGCCGGGGCCCTGGTGCTCTCGCTCAAGGCGGGCGGCACCGGCCTCAACCTCACCGCGGCCAGCCACGTCGTCCTCTACGACCGCTGGTGGAACCCGGCCGTCGAAGACCAGGCCCGCGACCGGGCCTGGCGCATCGGCCAGACCCGCACCGTCATCTCCCACCGCCTGGTGTGCCCGGGCACGGTCGACGAACGGGTCGAGGAGGTCGTGGCGGGCAAGCGCCACATCGCCGACCTGGTGCTGCCCAAGTCGAGCTCGCTGGCCGACCTCGACGCCGACCAGCTCCGCGTCGCCCTCGGCCTGCGGCCCGACACCCTGCTCACCGAGGAGGCATCGTGACCCAGAACGCCCCCCGCCCGGGCCAGGGCCAGGGCCGGCGGCGCCGCGGCAAGAAGCCCAAGGCCGTCGACCTGTGGCGCCCCGTGCCCTCGCTGCCGGCGCCGGCGCCCATCGCCCGGGCCAACGACGCCACCGTCGTGGTCCGCTCCCTCGGCGCCCCGCCTCTGAAGGGCCAGGGCACTCTGGCCGAGCAGCACCTGGCCCTGGCCGTCGAGCGGGCGGCCGACATGGCCGTCGTCCTCGCCCTCAGCGCCGGCCTCATGGCCGACCCCGGAGCCGCCGAGCAGGAGTGACGCGGCCCTGCCGCCGCGGTGGCTAAGGTGGCGTCGCTCGACCTCAGCCCCGGCGGACGCGGCTGACCGAGCTCCAACGTTTCCCTCGGCGGAAGGAACGACAAGTGAAGAGTGGCTTCGGGGCGCGCGCCCTCGCGCGCGCCACCATGGCGGGACGGGTCTCTCCGGCGCGCCCATTCGGTGACGAGGCGGGACACCAGGAGGGCGGGGGGGCCTCCGGATCGGGCCGCGGCTCCTCGCCGCCTGGCCCCATGGCCTGGCCCGATCTGGTCGGCGCCGCGCTCGTGGCCTTCGCCGTCTCGCGCCTCGTGGTGCTGGTCGGGGCGGCCACGGCCAGCTCCCTCCGGCCCCACCTCTCCTTCCTCGACGTCCTGACCCTGTGGGACGCGCCGTACTACCTGGAGATCATGACCCAGGGGTACCCGGCGCCGATCCCCGTGGGACCCGACGGCCGGGCGGCGGCCAGTCCGATCGCCTTCTTCCCGGCGTACCCCCTCCTGGCCGGGGCCGTCGACGTGATCCTGCCCGGGGACGAGGTGCTGGCTGCGCTGGTGACGAGCACGCTCCTCGGCGCCGCGGCCACCGTCGCCGTGGCCGTCCTCGTGGCCCGAGGGTGGGGACTGGCCGCCGGGCGGCGTGCCGCCCTGCTCTTCGCCGTCTTCCCCGGGAGCATCGTGTTGTCGATGCCCTACGCCGAGGGCCTGATGGTGGGGGCCGTCACTTTGTGCCTGCTCGCGCTCCAGCGCCGCTGGTGGGTGGTGGCCGGGGTCGCCGGGGCTGTGGCGACCGCGAGCCGGCCGACGGCGGCCGCCGTGATCGTGGCCTGTGCGTGGGCCGCGGGGGTGGCGATCCGGGAGCAGCGGCAGCTCGCCGCCCTGTGCGCCCCCGTGCTGGCTGCCGGTGGGTTCGTCGGCTTCCACCTGTACCTGTGGGCCCACACCGGTGAGCTCGGGGCCTGGTTCCGCGTGGAGCACGAGGCATGGCACCAGGTCACGGACCTCGGCCTGTCCACGACCCGGGGCCCCCTGTGGGAGCTGGTGACCCTACGCCCGGACGGGGCGTTGGGCCTCGGCCGCGGCGTGTTGATCCTCCTCGCCGGGGCCGGCCTGGTGGCCCTGGTGCACCTGCGACCTCCCGGCCCCATCGTGGTCTACACCGCCGTGGCCCTGGCGCTGACCGCCATCTCCGGCATGGAGATCGCGCCCCGCTTCCTGCTGGCCGCCTTCCCTCTGATCGTGCCGGCCGCGGTCCGCCTCGACGACCACTCGACCTCCCTCGTCGTGACCGTCACGGCCGGGCTCACCGGCCTCTACGTGATCTACAGCACCCTGAGCTACGAGGTGTACTTCGGGCTCAACAGTTCGGGGTTGTGAGCCGCCGCGGGCCTCGACCGGCCCGGCGCGCGACGATGGCGGGATGGCCTCATCGCACCGTCCGTCCCGGTCGCGCCGACGGACCGCCGGCCGCCGGCTCCTGGCCGGCGCCGTGCTCGGCGCCGTCAACACGGCCAACGCCCGCCAGCCCCTCGCCCGCACCGGCCGGGGGGCGGTCGCCTGCTTCTTCCCGGGCTGGCTCACCTCTGAGCTGCCGCTGCACACCATCGGCTGGCAGGCCCTGGCCACGGCCAACCACGTGCGCAAGGGGGCTCTGCGCACGCCCAGCGGCCTGATCGGCCTGGGCCTGTCGCTGGGCTCGTGGGCGACGCTGGCCCGCATCTGGTCCGAGGCGGCTGCGGCACCGGACAGCTTCGACGCCGCCCTCCGCGAGGGCCTGGGCGCCGAACTGGGAGCGGGGCGCGACCCGCTGCCGGCCGCTCCCACCTCGGCCGTCCGCCGCCGGCTGCTGGTCGGCCCGGCCAGCCGCAGCCACGTCCGCACCTGGCGCCGGTCGCGCGACCTCGCCTACGGCGAGTTCGGGCGGCGCAACCACCTCGACATCTGGGCCCGGGCCGATCTCGACCGCGATGCCAAGGCCCCCGTCCTGCTCCAGGTGCACGGGGGCGCCTGGGTGGTCGGCAACAAGGAGCAGCAGGCCATGCCCCTCATGGCCCACATGGCCGAGCGGGGCTGGGTGTGCGTCTCCATCAACTACCGCCTCAGCCCTCGCAGCACCTGGCCCGACCACATCATCGACGTGAAGCGGGCCATCGCCTGGGTGAAGGAGCACATCGCCGAGCACGGCGGCGATCCCGACTTCGTGGCCATCACCGGCGGATCGGCCGGCGGTCACCTCAGCTCGTTGGCCGCCCTCACCCCCAACGAGCCCGCCTTCCAGCCCGGCTTCGAGGATGCCAACACCTCGGTGGTGGCCGCCGTGCCCTTCTACGGCGTCTACGACTGGACCAACCGCGACGGCACCGGCCTGGAGGCCATGGAGGACTTCGTGGCCCGCCACGTGCTCAAGGTCCGCCTCGACGAGGCCCGCGACGTGTGGGAGAAGGCGTCCACCATGAGCTGGGTCGGGCCCGACGCCCCGCCCTTCATGGTCGTGCACGGCACCAACGACACGCTGGTGCCGGTGGAGCAGGCCCGATCGTTCGTGGCCATGCTGCGGGCCGAGTCCAAGGAGCCCGTGGTCTACGCCGAGCTGCCCGGCACCCAGCACGCCTTCGAGGTCTTCGATTCCCGCCGCACCCTGGCCAGCGCGTCGGCCGTCCATCGCTTCCTGGCCGCCATCCGGGCCCGGGAAGGCCACGATGCCGGCACCGGCGCCGAGGTACCGGCGGCCACCCAGGACGACGTCGACGCCTGACCCGACGCCGAGTCGTCAGCCGTTCTTGGGCAGCTCGGAGTAGGGGGTGTCCTTGGCCGGGCCCGGCTCCTTGGGGAGACCGAGCACCCGCTCGCCGATGATGTTCCGTTGGATCTGGTCGGTGCCGCCGTAGATGGGCGGACCCTGGGCGAAGAGCACGATCTCGGTGATCATCGGGGTGGCGGCGGGCAGGTCGGCGGCCTTCATGGCCTCCCGGCCCTCGCCGTCGTAGGAGTGGATGGTGCCGGCCGGGCCCAGCACGCGCATGCTGAGGTCGCGGGCCTGGCGAAGGATGTCGCTCATGGAGAGCTTGGCCATGTTGCCGAAGCCGGGGATGTCGCGGCCGGCGGCCTTCTCGGCCTTGAGGCGCTGGCCGCCGATGCGGGCGATCTCGTTGAGGCTGTGGAGGCGCATGAGATCCTGACGGACGATCGGGTCGTCGAGCAGGCCCTGGGCCCGGGCCGTCTCCAGGATGAGGCCATAGGCCCCGGCCAGGGCCGCCGGCCCGCCGCCGCCCCCACCGCGCCGGCGGGCGCCCTTGACGAAGTCGCCGGCCCGGCGGTCGAGGTCGCCGGAGATGGTGCCGGGCGTGGCCGCCGAGGCGGCGGCATGGCCGCTGCCGGCGCCGAGCCCGGCCCGCTCGAAGGCGAGGGTGGTGTTGGCCACGATCCAGCCCTGGCCGTAGTCGCCGATCACGTTGTCGGCCGGCACGCGGGCGTCGGTGAGGAACACCTCGTTGAACAGGGCCCGGCCCGTCATCTCCTTCAGGGGCACCACCTCGATGCCGGGCTGGTGCATGTCGATGCCGAAGTAGGTGATGCCCCGGTGCTTGGGGGC
>CAZXRA010000059.1:0-2870 GCA_964643485.1 uncultured Iamiaceae bacterium
ATGGCCGTCGGCGTGGCCATCCTCAACGCCGGCTCGGCCCTGGGCATCGCCCTGGTGGCCCGGCGCCGGGCTGGCCCCGTGGTGGGCACGGCCGCGGCCCTCGCCACCACGCTCCTGTGCTTCGGCCTGGGGAGCGAGCTGCTCTACGACCCCTGGCAGCCCCACAGCCTCCTCCTCCCCTTCCTGTTCGGGCTGGTCCTGGCCTGGGCGGTGGCGGCCGGCGACCTGGTCGCCCTCCCGGGGGCGCTGGCCGTCGGGAGCCTCGTGGTCCAGACCCACCTCAGCTACACCCTGCTGGTGGCGGCGGTGGGCACGTCCAGCCTGGTCGGCCTGGCCCTGGCTCTCCGCCGGGAGCGGATCGACCTCCCCGAGGCCTGGGCCGGCCGCCGCCGGTCCCTCGGGCGCATCCTGGGCGTCAGCGCCGTCGTCGTCGCCCTGGCCTGGTCCCAGCCCGTCGTCGAGGCCTTCACCGGCGACGGACAGGCCAACCTCGGGCGCATCGCCGACAGCGCCGGGGCCTCCGACACCCGCGTCGGGGTGTCCCTCGGCGGCCGCCTCGTCGCCAACGTGGTGGCCGTCCCCCCGTTCTGGCTGCGCCCCTCCCTCGGCGAGTTCCTCGCTGTCGACCCGCTGGCGCCCGCCGGCCAGGAGCAGATCGGCGACCTCGCCCTCCCCGCCCTGCCCGCCGCCGCCCTGCTGATCCTGCTGGCTGGGGGGATGGCCGCCCTGGCCGTGGGGGCCGGACGGCGCGACGACCGGGAGGCGGCCGCCCTGCTGGCCACCGCCGTCGTGGCCCTGGGCGGGGCGTGGGCCACCGCCGCCGGTCTGCCCCCGGGCCCCTTCGGCATCGTGGCCCACCACTTCTACTGGCTGTGGCCCGTCGGGGCCTTCGTGGCCTTCGCCCTGGGTGTGGGCGCCGTCCGCCGGGCGGGCGAAGGCGGGTGGAACCGGGCCGCCGTGCCAGTGTTGGCCCTCATGACCGCCCTGGTCGCCGTGGCCAACCTCCCGACCGCCGACATCCGCAGCGGCCCCGGCATCGACGAGTGGGCCATCGACGTGATGGCCCGGGCCCGTCCCCAGATGGGGACCATCGAGGCCGACGTCCCCCTCCTCGTCGAGGGCAGCGGGGTGTTCAACGAGCCCTACACCGGGCCGGTGCTGGCCGAGCTCCAACGCCGGGGCATCCCCTTCGGGTTCGCCGACGAGGGGATGATCCGCCAGTTCGGGCCCGAGCGCCGGATCGAGGGCGAGGCCCCCCGCCTCCTGCTCCGCCAGGGCCGCTCGGCCGAGGCCGCCCCGCAGGGGGCCCGCCGGGTGGTGTTCGTGCCCGGGCTCCCCGATGCCGAGGAGCGGGAGATGCGCGCCCTGGCCGACGACCTGGCCTCGTTCTTCGCCGGCCGCGACGTCCCCCTGACCGACAGGGGGCGGGCCCTCCTCGAACGGCCCGGCTACGAGACCCTCCGGGCCGCGGCCACCAGCGGTGACCCGGAGCGGATCCTGGCCCAGGCCCTGCCCTTCCTCACGACCTACGAGCTGGTGGACCTGCCGGAGCGGTGGGCCGCGCCGGTCGCCCGCTACGTGGAGCTGCAGGAGCGGTGGGAGCAGCGCACCCTGGGCCTGTTCCTGGCTCCGCCGGCAGGAGCGGAGGGCTGATGCGGTCGTTCAGCCTGGTGGTGCCCCTGTTCGACGAGGAGGAGCGCTTCCCCGAGTTCGCCCCCCAGCTCGTGGCCTTCCTCGCCGGCCTGCCTCCCGGCAGCGAGCTGCTGTTCGTCGACGACGGCAGCCGTGACGGCACGGCCGCCCGGGCCGAGGAGATGGCCGCCGAGGATGCCACCGGGCGGGTCCAGGTGCTGCGCCGCCCCCACGAGGGCAAGGGGGCCGCCGTGGCCGCCGGGCTGCTGGCCGCCACCGGCGACGACCGCGGCTTCTGCGACCTCGACCTTTCCACGCCCCTCGACGAGCTCGAGCAGATCCTCGGCGCGGCCCGCCGGGCCCCCGTGCTGGCGGTGGGGTCGCGCGACCTGGCCGCCTCGCGCCTGGTCCAGGCGGAGGGGCCGGTGCGGGAGGCCCTGGGACGGGGCTACAACCGCCTCCTCCAGGTCACCGTCACCCCCGGCGTGGTCGACACCCAGTGCGGGGCCAAGGCGGCGGCGGCATCGGTGTGGGAGGCCATCCTCCCCCACTGCCGGGAGGCCGGCTTCGCCTGGGACGCCGAGGTCATCGCCATCGCCACCACCCTGGGCATCGGCGTGCAGGAGGTGCCGGTGGCCTGGCGCCACGACGACCGGTCGAAGGTGCGGGTCGGCCGGGACGGCCTGGCCATGGTCTGGGCCATCCCCCGCATCTGGCGCAGCGCCCGCGACGCGGCGCAGGCCGCGAGCCGGGCGACGACCCCGCCGGCACCCGCCCCGTCCACGGCGCCGCCGGCCGGTGCGCAGGGTCAGGCCCACGCGACCGGCGAGATCTTCGATCGGGACAACGCCGAGAAGCTCATGGCCGCCGACCGGGATCACTGGTGGTTCCGGAGCAAGGCCGCCTTCGTGTCGACCGCCCTGCGGCGCACGGCCGTCGACAGAGCTCCGGGTGCGTGGTTGGTAGACGCCGGGGCGGGCTCGGGCGGGGTCACGGCCCTCCTCGGGTGGCACCCCGAGCGCGTCGTCGTCGTCGAGGGCAACCACTCCCTCGTCGCCCAGGCCCACCGGGCCCACGGCCTGTCCGGTCTCCGGGGCACCGTCGACGCCCTCCCCGTTGCCGACGGGTCGGCCGCCGTGGTCTGCCTCCTCGACGTCATCGAGCACCTCGACGACCCCGTCACCGCCCTCCAGGAGGCGTCGCGCGCCCTGGCCCCCGGCGGGCGCCTGGTGGTGAAC
>CAZXRA010000060.1:0-5446 GCA_964643485.1 uncultured Iamiaceae bacterium
AAACCTACGACCTCGAGCCGGTCGGGTCAACGCCTGTAGAGAAACAACGCGACGACCAGCGCAGCCCCTGGTCAGGACCCGAAATCCTCCGGGTTCACCGTGTCGATGAACTGGCGGAACTCCTCCACCACCTCGGCCTCGGGCTCCCCGTCGTCGTCGCTGTCGTCCCCAGCCGGGAACCCGGCCTCGTCGAGGACCTCCTCGGCCGCGTAGATCGGGGTGCCGACCCGGACGGCCAGGGCGATGGCGTCGGAGGGCCGGCTCGACACCCGGTGGACCCCGTCGGCGGCGTGGAGCTCGATCTCGGCGTAGAAGGTGCGGTCCCGCAGCTCGGTGACGCTCACCGACTCGATGCTGACCCCGAGGTCGTCGAGCAGGTTGCGGAGGAGGTCGTGGGTCATGGGCCGGGGGGTCACGACCTCCTCCAAGGCGAAGGCGATGGCCGTCGCCTCCGGTCCCCCGATGAAGATCGGCAGCACCCGACGCTCGCCGGTGCGCTCCCGCAGGAGGGCGATCGGCGTGTTGGACGGCAGCTCGACGCGCACACCGACGAGATCCATCTCGATCACGGCGCCAACCCTACCCCTGGGCACCGGATGTCCACGGGCGAAGGGCAGCTCAGCGCAGGTGCTCGGAGAGGGCGGCCCGCAGGAAGGCGGCCCGCAGGCCCTGACCCAGGCCGGCCAGCTCCACCAGGGTGTCCTGGGCCTGGCCGCGCGCCGCCGGGTTGCGCTGCTTGACGAGAGGCAGCACGAGCGACTCCAGCAGGGCGGCCTCGCGATCGGCGGCCGTCTTGAACAGTCGGAGGTGACGGGCCTCGACGCCGTGGGCCAGGAAGCCCGCGGCCTTCTGGGCGATGACGAGATCGTCCCCGTCGTAGAAGCGGGCATCGCCCACCACCTCGCCCCGGACCAGCCCGTACTCCTCGAGGGAGGAGAGCTGGGCGGCCGTGAGCCCGCTGGCGGCCAGCACCTCGTCCACGGTGAGGCTCGCCGTGGTGATGTCCCCGGCCAGGGGGTCGGTGCCCTCGACGATGTCGGCGGCCCGCGAAGAACGGCCCCGGTCGGCCTTGGCCCGGGCGGCGTCGGCCATCCAGATGGGCAGGGCCGCCGGCGCGCCCGACTCCTCCTCGATCGGCGCCGCGGGCGGGTCGCTCGGGGTGAGAGGCGCGGCGGGCAGCACGGCCGCCATCGGGACCTCGGGCACCGATTCGGGCCCCGACGCCGGGGCCACCTCGTCGGGGCCGGCAGGGGGCACGGCGGCAGCGGCCCCGTTGCCCGAGGGGTCGGGAGCGGGCATCTCCGCGGTGACGCCTTCCTCCATGCGCTCCTTGATCACCTTGAGGGGGAGGAACTTGTCACGCTGCTGGGTGAGGATCCACCGCAGGCGGCGAACGTCGTTCTCGTAGAACTTCCGGTAGCCCGAGGGGGTCCGCTCGGGGTCGAGCAGGCCCTGGCTCTCGAGGAAGCGGATCTTGGAGATGGTGACGTCCGGGAACTCGTCCTGGAGGAGGCTCAGAACCTCCCCGATGGAGAGGTGGGACCGGTCGGCGGAGCGGGTCGAGGCCACGAGCTACCCGTCGGCCTCGGAGCCGGCGATGAACACGAGCTTGAACTTGCCCACCTGCACGATGTCACCGTCGTCCAAGTCACTCTCCTCGATGCGCTCACGGTTGAGGTAGGTGCCGTTGAGGGAGCCGACGTCGCGCACCCGCAGGCGCCCGCCGTCGCGCACCACCTCGGCGTGGCGGCGGGACACGGTGACGTCGTCGAGGAAGATGTCGCTGTCGGGGTGGCGGCCGGCGGTGATGACGTCCTTGTCGACGGCGAAGGTCGAGCCGGCGTTGGGCCCGGCCCGCACCACCAGGACACCGCCGCGCGGGAGGTCGTCGAGATCGAGGCTCACCTCGTCGGGCTGCCCCCCCGGGGACTCCATCTGGAGCTGGATGGTCGGGCGGTCCTGGTCCGGCGCGTCGACGGCCGCCCCGCACGAGGAGCAGAAGTTGGCGTCGGCCACGTTGCGATGCCCGCACCGTTGGCACTCGAGGTCGGCCATGGGCTACTCCTCGATCAGGCTCCGATAGGCGTCAGGGTCGAGCAGGTCGTCGGTGGGATCGGCCCCGTCGACCTCTATCACGCAGATCCACCCCTCGCCGTAGGGGTCCTCGTTCAGCCGCTCCGGGGCATCGGCCAGATCGGTGTTGGCCTCGACGACCGTGCCGGCCACCGGGGCGTAGATCTCCGAGACCGACTTGGTGGACTCCACCTCGCTCACGGTGGCACCGGAGGCCACCGTGGTGCCCACCTCGGGGACCTGCACGAACACCACGTCACCCAGGGCGTCCTGGGCGTAATCGGTGATGCCGATGCGGACCCGGCCCCCGTCGATGCGCACCCACTCGTGGTCCTTGGTGTACCGCAGATCCTCCGGGACGTTCATGACTCGCAACCTACCTCAGCGGAGCCTCGATCTCACCTGGAGCTTCAGAGGTTGGTCATCGCACGAGCTGACGCAGCCACCTCCGCCGACCCCACCCCCCGCCCTGGGGTGTCGGCTGCGCCGACACCGTCGTCGCTGTCGGCTCCGCCACCTCGTGCTAGCGCACGAGCTGACGCAGCCGACGGCTGTACTCCTGGGCCCGGGTGCGGGCGTCGGCGTCGCTGCCCGCCTCGGCCCAGATGTGGGTGAGGGGCTCGGCCGGGTCGGGCAGGGCCAGGGCCCAGCCGTCGTCGTGCAGCACCTTCACCCCGTCGACGAGCACCAGGCGCGAGGGATCGGTGCGCTCCACGAGGGTGCGCATCACCAGGCCCTTCTGCTCCCAGGGCGTCACCACCGTCTCGTGGGCGATGTGGGGGCGGGGTAGGTCGTCGACCACGGCCGAGAGGCGGGTGTCGTGGCGAGCCAACAGCTCCAGGAGCTTCACCAGGGCGGCGACGGCGTCGAAGGCGGGGAGGAAGCCGGGGATGATGAAGCCCCCGTCGATGCTGCCGGCGAAGCCCACGCCGGGGTCGGCGGCCGCGGCCATCAGCGCCGCCGTCGAGGTCTTCGCCTGGCGCACGGCCACCCCGGCGTCGGCGACCATGCGCTCCACGTGGATCGAGGCGTGGACGGGGACGACGATGGTGTCGCCGTCGATGTGATCGGCCACGAGGCGGATCAGGGCGAGCAGGGCCTGGGTGTCGGTGAGGGTGCGCCCCTCGTCGTCGACCAGGGTGAGGCGCTCGCCGTCAGGGTCGAGGACGGCACCGACGTGGGCGCCGGCCGCCGTCACCAGCGAGGCCGTCCGCTCCGCCGCCCGCCACCGGTCGCCGGTGACCACGCCCTGGGTCGAGGCATAGGGGTTGACGGAGAGCACGTCCGCCCCGAGTTGGGCCAGCACCGTGGGCATGGTGAACGAGGTCGACCCGAAGCTGTAGTCGGTGACGATCTTGAAGCCGGCGGCCCGCACCACCTCCAGGTCGACGGTGGCCCCGAGAGCCGTCGTGTAGGCCTCCAGCAATCGGGGCGGGAAGTCGATGTCGCCGATCTCCTCGGCCGGCACCCGGCGGTAGTCCTCCCGCGAGAACTGGCGCTCGATCTTGCGCTGGGTGGTCTCGGGGACGTCGAGCCCCGTGGCATCGAGGAAGCGGAGGACGACCGAGTCGGAGTCGTCCTCGGCCAGGCGGATGGTGACCCCACCCGCGGCCAGGGGACGACGCACGGCGAACCGGGTGACGGGGACCGACGCCACCTCCAGGTCGATCACGTTGACGCCGGCGGCGTTGAGGCCGGCCATCATCGCCCGCTTCAACATCCGGGCGGCCCGGCTGGAGTCGCGGGACGTGACCACCGTGCTCCCCTTGGGGAGCGACGTGCCCCACGCCATGGCCACCCGGATGGCCAGCTCCGGCGTCATGTCCACGTTGGCCAGGCCCGCCACGCCCAACCCGGAGAAGAGGCTGCGCGCCCCGCGGGTCTCCAGGATGATCGAGGAGTTGACCGTGGCCCGGGCCTCGATGGTCTTGAAGGGATACACCTTCACGCCCGGCCCGACGACGGCCTCCTCCCCCACGAAGCACTCGTCGCCGAGCACCGACCCCTCGTCGAGGCGGGCGGCCCGGCGCACCTCGCCCGAGCGCCCGACCACGGTGCCCCGCAGGCGGGCCCCCTCCCCCAGGTACACGTTCTCGTGGACGACCGAGCGCTCCACCGAGGCGTCGGCGCGGACTCGGCAGTTGCGGCCGAGCACGGCGTAGGGGCCGATGCGAGCCCCGGCCCCCACCCGGGAGCCCGGGCCGATCACGGCGCTGCCCACGATCTCGGCCGTCGGGTCGACCTCGGCCCCCTCCCCCAGCCACACGTCGTCGCGGAGGCGGAAGCCGGGGATGTCGAGCTTCACCGAGCCGTCGAGGACGTCGTGGTGGGCCCGCACGTAGGCCTCCAGGGTGCCCACGTCCTCCCAGTAGCCCTCGGCCACGGCGCCGAAGACGGGCTTGCCCTGGGCCAGCAGCTCGGGGAACACCTCGCCCGAGAAGTCGACGGGCCGGCCTTCGGCGATGTGGCCGAAGATCTCGGGCTCCAGCACGAAGATCCCGGTGTTGATGGTGTCGCTGAACACCTGGCCCCAGGTGGGCTTCTCCAGGAACCGCTCGATGGAGCCGTCCTCGCGGGTGATGACGATGCCGAACTCCAGCGGGTCGTCCACGGCCACGAGGCCGATGGTGGCCAGCGCCCCCTTGGCGTCGTGCTCGGCCACGATCCCGGAGAGGTCGATGTCGGTGAGGACATCGCCGGAGATGACGAGGAAGCGTTCGTCGAGCACGTCCATGGCATTGCGGACCGACCCCGCCGTGCCCAGCGGCTGCTCCTCGGTGGCGTAGGTGATCTCCACCCCGAACTCGGACCCGTCCCCGAAGTAGGTGCGGATCTGGTTGGCCAGGAAGGCCACCGTCACCACGATCTCGGTGAAGCCGTGGTCGCGCAGCAGCCCGACGATGTGCTCCATCATGGGCCGGTTGGCCAGCGGGAGCATGGGCTTGGGCGTGTGGGAGGTGAGAGGCCGGAGGCGGGATCCCTCGCCACCGGCCATGATGACGGCCTTCACCGACCCGAACCTATCGACATGGTCTCCCGGTACCCGATGATCAGGACACCAAGCCGGCTCGGCGGGCGGTGCGCCCCTCCCGCAGGGCCCGCAGCCCGATGGGGACGTAGAGAGCGAGGGCGATGTAGGAGAGCACCAGGCCCGGGACGATGAAGCCCCAGGCCAGCACCTCGGCGGTGTCGCGCCAGCCCAGCGTGCTCTCCGAGGCGAGGAACAGCGGGAAGGCGACCATGTTGCAGAACGTCCCCGCCTTGCCGAACCAGGTGACGTCGATGCGGCTCGCCCCCAGGAGGGCCAGGCCGATGGTGGCGACAGAGACGGCCAGCTCCCGGGCCAGGACCAGCCACCCCACCCAGGCGGGGA
>CAZXRA010000061.1:0-3417 GCA_964643485.1 uncultured Iamiaceae bacterium
GGCTACGGCCTGCTCCGGACTCACCTGGTACGAGCCGAAGGGCAGGTCGCCGACAACGAGCGCCTTGGTGCGCGCACGGGCCACGATGCGCACGTGGTACGCCATCTCGTCGAGGGTCACCGGAATCGTGTTGGCCTCGCCTTGCACGACCATGCCGACCGAGTCGCCCACCAGGATCATGTCGACCCCGGCGGCGTCGGCCATGCGGGCGCCCGGGGCGTCGTAGGCCGTGACCATCACCAGGGGCTCGGCCCCGTCCCGCACCTTGCGGGCGCGGACGTCGGGTGCCGTGAGAGGACGACGTGGGGGGGGCGTGGTTGCCATGGGGCGACCTCCTTCTCCGTCCAGCGCCAGGTGGCTGCCAGCGGTCACCGAAAGCGTACCGACCCCGCGAGCGTCGCCCCCAAACCCGGGAGCCGTAACCTCGTGCCGTGGACACCGGCACCTGCGACAGCTGTGGAGACGACGGTCGTGACGACCTCGCCGCCCTGCACCGCCTCTACGTCACCCCGGCGGCCTGGGATGCCGAAGAGAAAGTGACCGAGGTCGACGACATCGAGCGCTGGTGCATCCCCTGCCGCACCCACTATCCCCACCGCCTCGTCGCCGGGGACGAGGAATCAGGCTGACTACAACCCGGCGCCCGGGACGACGGGATCGCCTTCCACCGGCACGGCGGGCGTCTGGGGCTCGGTGCCCGTCGCCGGCGGCGTGCTGCCCGTCGACGGGGTGACCGGGGTCGACGGGTCGGTCGAGCCGGGGGTCCCTCCCGGCGTGGTGGTGCCCGTGCCGCCACCGGCTGGGTTGCCACCACCCCCTTGCTCGTCACCGGCGATGCCCAGCTCCTCGTCCAGGGGCTCGCCCTCACCCAGAGCCGTCGGCTCCCGGAACGGCGTCGGTGGCGTCCCCGCCGTGGCCCGCTCCATGAACGTGCGCCAGATGTGGGCCGGGAGGTTGCCGCCCTGCACCGTCTGGCCGTGGACGCTCTCCATCACCTCGGGGATGACGTAGCCCATCCACACCGCAGCGGTGAGCTTTGGGGTGTAGCCCACGAACCAGGCGTCCTTGTTGTCGGTGGTCGTGCCCGTCTTGCCCGCCGCGGGACGGCCGAAGTCGGCGGCCTCGCCGGTGCCCTTCTGGATGACACCCTCCAGGGCGTAGGTGACCTGGGCCGCCTGCTCGGCCGTGAGCACCTGCTGGGTCTCGGCCGTGAACTCCTCGACCAGGGACCCGTCGGCCCGCTCGACGCGGGTGATCACCCGGGGCGTGATGCGGGTGCCCTCGTTGGCGAAGGTGGAGTAGGCGGACGCCATGTCGAGCACGGAGACGTCGGCCGACCCCAGGCCCACGGCGGGAACGGGGTTCGGGATCGGGGCGGTGACCCCCAGCTGGTGGGCGGTCTCGACCACCCGTTCGGGCTCGAGGTCGATGGTGAGCTGGGCGTAGGCCGTGTTGGACGAGGCCGCGGTGGCGGCGACCAGCGATGCCGTCCCCCCACAGCAGCCGCCCTTCACGTTCCAGTCCTCTCCGGCGTTGGCGTTGGGGAAGATCTTGCTGGACGGAGACGGGATGCGGGACTCGATGGAGTAGCCGTCCAGCAGGGCCTGGGCCAGGACGAAGGCCTTGAACGTCGACCCGGGCTGGCGCCCGCCGCCACCCCCCTCGGTGCCGACGGCCAGGTTGACCGGCTGGTTGGCGAAGTCGGTGCCACCCATCATGGCCCGCACCTGGCCGTTGTCGTCGACGGCCACCAGGGAACCGGCCGGGTCGTCGGGCAGGTTCAGCGTCGACGTGACGGCGTGGAAGGCGTGCGCCTGCATCTCCAGGTCGATCGTGGTGTAGACACGCAGGCCGCCGCCGAAGACGGCCTCGTCGCCGAAGCGCCGGGCGAGCTGCGACCGCACGTACTCCACGAAGTAGTCACCGCCGATCATCCGGACCGCGGGCTTGACCTCCACCCCCGCGCTCGGCTCCCACGGCGGGATGTCGAAGGGCCACGCTGCGGCCAGGTCGCGCTCGGGCTCGGTGATCTTGCCCTCTTCGAGGAGGGCGTCGAGGACGGTGCGCCGACGCCGGGTGGCCTCCTCGGGGTGCCGCAGGGGTTCGGCCCGCTCCGGCGAGCGGATCAGCCCGGCCAGCAGGGCCGCCTCGGGCAGGTTGAGCTCGCCCACGTCCTTGGCGAAGTAGGCCTGGCTGGCGGCCTGGATGCCGTAGGCCCCCCGCCCGAAGTAGATCGTGTTGAGGTAGTTCTCGAGGATCTGCTCCTTGGAGATCTCCTGCTCCAGCTTGACGGCCATCACCGCCTCGCGGATCTTCCGCGAGAGGGTGCGCTCGTTGGTGAGGTAGACGTTCTTCACGTACTGCTGGGTGATGGTGGAGCCGCCCTGCCGCGATGCCGAGTTGCCGCGGATGTCGGCCCAGGCCGCCCGGCCGATGCCGACGGGGTCGACGCCGCCGTGCTCGAAGAAGTCCCTGTCCTCGGCGGCGATCACCGAGTCGATGACCACCTGGGGCAGGGCGTCGAGGCTCACGTTGACCCGGTCCTGCTCGCCGTGGAGCTCGGCGATGGCCGTCGCCTCGTTGCACTGGCCCGGCGCCACGTCCATCGTGCAGATGAAGGTGGTCTGGTCGGCGACGGCCGGCGCCTCGGGCAGCTCGATCTGGGACACCACGAACCCGGCCCCGGCGATGGCGACGACCAGCACCATGGTCGCCATGTAGAACAGCCGGCGCCACCGCCAGAGGACGTTGCGCCGCTTGAACGCGCCGGAGCGCGTGACCCTGAGGTTGTGGGCGGGGACGGGTCGGCGTCGGCGTCTGGCCATGGGGCGGGGTGGCGGAGGAGGCACCGCGGGGAGGTCCGGCCGGCGGGAGCGGGCCGACGGGTCAGCGTACCGGGCCGGCCTCTGGCGGGCGCGGTCGGCCGGCGCCCGAGGTCAGCGAGCGGCCCGGGTGGCCTCGCCCCGGCCCAGGGCCCAGGTGCGGGTCAGGTGGTTCCATCCGCAGCCCGGGCACACCTCGACCACGTAACAGGTGTAGGTGCCGGCCCGGGCGTTGAAGCGCTGCAGCTCGGCCTTGCTCGTGATGCAGCGGCCGAAGGCCGGGAGGCGGGGCCCGAACACGTAGGACACGAGGACGAGCTTCTCCTCCTCGCAGATCGGGCAGTCGGTGCGGGTGGCCTCCCCGACCTCCCGGGCGGCGCGCAGCAGCTCGGGGTGGGCGTCGCACACCTCGTGGCGGGCCAGGCGGCCGCGCCGGTGCTCGGCGATCAGGTGGCGCCGGACCAGGCGGTAGTCGACCTGTCCTGGTCGGGCGCCCCGCATCTCGTCGGGGCGAAAGGGCACGGCACGAGGCTAGCGGTGGCGTCCGGGCGCCGCTCCGGACCGGGGTCCCCGGTCGGCGCCGGGGACAGGACGA
>CAZXRA010000062.1:0-2839 GCA_964643485.1 uncultured Iamiaceae bacterium
CCTCCAGCCGCCCGGGCGGGGGGCCGGAGGGCGAGGTGGCCATCGTCCTCGTCACCGACGGCGCCGTGCCACCGCCGGGCCGGGGGGCCGTCCGCTGGTTGGGTCCGCTGGCCGAGGTGGTCGCCGGGCTCGGACGGGACGACCTGGCCCTCACGCCCGAGGCTCCGTCGTCCCTCGACGGGGTCGCGACGGCCCTGGGGGTCGGGACGAGCCGATGGCACCCGTGCGACCCGTCGGCCTACACGGCGGCCATCGTGGTGGGCGACGAGGTGTCCGGACCGGACGAGCTGGCCGGGCGGGTGGTGATGGCCGCCGCCCTCCGGGCCGCCGGCGTCCCCTACGCCTGCTCGGTGGTCGACGCCGCGTCGCTCGGCCCCGACGACCGGGAGCTGGCCGCCAGCCTCCTCGCCGGGGCCGTTGCCGTGGCCAGCCGGGACGAGGAGGCGTCGGCCGACGTCCTCGTCCTCCCCGATGTCGATCCGGCCCGGGTGGTCGTCACCGGCGACGACGCCCTCGGGCTCCCGCCGACCGCGAGCCCCGGGGCCCCGGCTCTGCCCGTCACCGACCGGCCCCTCCTCGCCGTGGTCCTGGCCTCCGACGACGGGGACGACGACCGGGCCCGGGCGTGGGCGGTGGCTGCCGATGCCGTGGCCGCCGAGCGGCGGTGGGACGTGCTGGGACTGGCCCTCCGCTCCTCCCCTGTCCCCGACGTCGCCGCCCTCGCCGTCCTGCGAGCCACCACGCCGCTGCAGGCCCGCTGGCACGTCGCGGACTGCTCCGAGGATCCCCGTCACCTCGTGGCCGCCGTCCGCGCCTCGGTCGCCGTGGCGGCCCAGAGGACTGCGGTCGTGGTGGCCGCCCTCGATGCGGGGATCCCGGCCGTGCTCGACGGCACCCATCCCGGACGCCGCCGCCGGGCCGAGGCCCTGGCTCAGCTCGCCGGCCTGCCCGCCGGCCTCGTCGGGGCCGACCCGGGGGAGCTGGCCGCCGCCCTCGACGCGGTGGAGGCGGCCCTCCCTGCCGGCTACTCGGTGCTCACGACGGCGGCGGCCGCCGTCGACACCTGGTGGATGGCCCTCCCCGGCCTGCTCGGCCTGGCCACCCTCCGCTGAGCGCGGCCCCCTACCGGTTGAGCCAGTCGTCGGCGCCGGCGAAGGGCCAGGCGTCGGGCAGGTCGACGGGGGGGACGGCCGGGGGCAGTACCCGGTAGGGATCCTCACCGGGGCGGACCATGCCGAACTCGTCCCGGGCCATGCGTTCGACCTCCTCCTCGGTCTGGAGGACGGCGATGCGCTGCTCGAGCTGTTCCTGCTCTTCCTGCTGGCGGGCCAGCTCGGCCTGGCGATCCCGCAGCTCGTCACGCTGGTCGAGCCACTGGCGGGTGGGGAACACGCCGAGCAGCAGGACGAGCACCAGCACGAACGACACGGCCAGCCCGATGGCGATCCGCCGACCCGGGCGGGGGGCCCGTCGGCTCGGGGCCGGCCGGGCCTTCTTCGGGGCTGCTCCTCGCGACGCGGGCCGGCGCCGGGCGGCCGGCGCCCGCCCGCTCGACCGCGGCGTGCGTCGCGAGGAGGAGCTCATCCCACGCCTCGGGCCAAGGCAGCGGCACCGGGGTAGGCAGCGGCCTCGCCCAGATCCTCCTCGATGCGGAGGAGCTGGTTGTACTTGGCGACGCGGTCGCTGCGGCAGGGGGCGCCGGTCTTGATCTGGCCGCAGTTGGTGGCCACGGCGAGGTCGGCGATGGTGGCGTCCTCGGTCTCGCCCGAGCGGTGGGACATGACCGCCGTGTAGGAGGAGCGGGTGGCCAGGCCGACGGTGTCGAGGGTCTCGGTGAGGGAGCCGATCTGGTTGACCTTCACCAGGATGGAGTTGGCGACGCCGGCGGCGATGCCCCGCTCCAAGCGGGTGACGTTGGTGACGAACAGGTCGTCGCCCACGAGCTGCACCCGGTCGCCGACCCTCTGGGTGAGGGCGGCCCAGCCGTCCCAGTCCTCCTCGGCCATGCCGTCCTCGATGGAGACGATGGGATAGCGGCCGCACAGGTCGGCCCAGTAGTCGGCCAGCTCAGCGCCGCTGAGGGTGCGGCCCTCGCCGGCCAGCACGTAAGCCCCGTCTTCGAACACCTCGCTGGAGGCGGGGTCGAGGGCGATGGCGATGTCGCTCCCGGGGGTGAAGCCGGCCGTCTCGATGGCCTGGACCAGGAGCTTGAGCGGCTCCTCGTTGTCGGGCAGGTCGGGGGCGAAGCCGCCCTCGTCGCCCACGGCGGTGGAGAGGCCCTTGTCGTGGAGGATCTTCTTGAGGACGTGGTAGGTCTCGGCTCCCCAGCGCAGGGCCTCGGAGAAGCTGGCCGCCCCGACGGGCATGACCATGAACTCCTGGAAGTCGACGTTGTTGTCGGCGTGGGCCCCCCCGTTGAGCACGTTCATCATGGGCACGGGGAGGACGTGGGCGTTGGTGCCGCCGACGTGGCGGTAGAGGGGGACGCCCACCTCGCGGGCGGCGGCCTTGGCCACAGCCAGGCTGACGCCGAGGACGGCGTTGGCGCCCAGCTTCGACTTGGTGTCGGTGCCGTCGAGGTCGAGGACGGCCCGGTCGACGGCCCGCTGGTCGACGGCGTCGAGGCCGACGACCTCCTCGCGGATGGCCTCGTTGACGTGGCCCACGGCGGTGAGCACGCCCTTGCCGCCGTAGCGGTCGCCGCCATCGCGCAGCTCCACCGCCTCGAACTGGCCCGTCGACGCCCCCGACGGCACCGCGGCCCGGCCCACGGCCCCGGAGTCGAGGATGACCTCGACCTCGACGGTGGGGTTGCCGCGCGAGTCGAGGATCTCGCGGC
>CAZXRA010000063.1:0-19766 GCA_964643485.1 uncultured Iamiaceae bacterium
GCTCTCCATCTCGGCTTGGCGGGACGGGTGCGCCTGGACGTGGCCGAGGCCGACACCGCCTCGGCCTTCGGTTCCGGTGACGTGCCCGTGCTGGGCACCCCCCGGGTCGTGGCCCTGTGCGAGCAGGCCGCCCTGGCCGCCCTGGGCTCGATGCTCTCCCCCGAGCAGACGTCGGTGGGCATGCGAGTGCAGATCGACCACCTCGCCCCCACCCGCGTCGGGGGCGTGGTCACCGCCGATGCCACCCTGGAGAAGATCGAGGGCCGGCGCCTCACCTTCACCGTGGCCGTCAACGACCGCTGCGGCCTGGTCGCCGCCGGCCGGGTGACCCGGGTCGTGGTCGAGCGCGAGCGCTTCCTGGGGAAGGCCGCGGGCTGAGGTCCGCCGAGGCCTCGCCGTGAACACCGCGCCCGCCGGGATCGACGTCGTCGGGATCGATGCTGACGACACCCTGTGGCACAGCGAGTCGTACTTCGCCGAGGCGACGGAGACGTTCGTGCAGATCCTGGCCCCCTGGACCCCCGAGGGGAAGGACGTCCGGGCTCACCACGAGGACGTCGAGCGCCGCAACCTGGAGCTGTTCGGCTACGGCATCAAGGGCTTCACCCTCTCCATGGTGGAGACGGCCCTGGAGGTGAGCGGCAACCGGGTCAGCGGGTCGGCCATCGCCGAGCTCCTCGACCTGGGGCGCCGGATGCTGGGCCAGCCCGTCGAGCTGCTGGACGGCGTGGCCGAGGCCATCGACAGGCTGGAGGAGCGCTACCGGCTCGTCCTCGTCACCAAGGGCGACCTCATCCACCAGGAGCAGAAGATCGCCCGGTCGGGCCTGGCCGAGCGCTTCGAGCGCATCGAGATCGTGTCCGAGAAGGACGAGGCCACCTACCGCGCCATCCTCGACCGGCTCGACGTGGCCCCCGAGCGGTTCTGCATGGTCGGCAACACGGTGCGCTCCGACGTGCTGCCCGTGCTGGCCATCGGCGGCCACGCCGTCCAGGTGCCCTACGAGGTGACGTGGGCCCACGAAGAGGCGGCCGGTCACGGGGCCGAGTTCCCCGTCCTGCCCAGCCTCACCGCCTTCGTCGACTGGTTGGCCACCGCACCCGACCACTGAGGCCCGTTCGCGTGCGGAAGATCGCCCCTGGCGCGACTCCCGCACAGGCCTTGGGCCGGTTCCGAAGAGCGGCCGGCGATGCGGCGATCAGCCGGGACGGCCCTCCTCCAGGAAGCGGGTGACCACCCGCCACCAGCGATCGGGGTTCTCGAACTGCGGGCTGTGCCCGGCGTCGGCAACCACCTCCAGGACGGCCCCGGGGATGACCTCGGCCAGGCGGTGGGACTGGCCGAGGAACGGCGTGTCCTGCTCCCCCACCACCACCAGGGTGCGGACGGGGAGGCCGGTGAGGGCGTCCAGCCGATCGTCGACGACGGGCATCTGCTCCAGCACCGCGGCGTACATGGCCGGCGAGCAGGCCAGCATCTTGCGGTCCATGAACTCGTTGTAGCCCGGCCTCTCGGCCCGCACCCGCACCTCGGCCGGGGGCTTGGGCGTGGTGTCGTGCTCGGCGCTGATCTCGGCGAAGCGCTCGATCCCCACGTCGCGGACGATCGCCGCCGCCAGGGCCAGGACCTCCGGGTCGCGGCCCTCGAGGGGGCCATGGAGGGTGTCCATGAGCACCAGCGACGTCAGGCGCTCCGAGTGGGCGATGGCGATGAGCTGCGCCGCCATCCCCCCCAACGAGTGCCCGAGGAGGGCGAAGCGATCCCAGCCGAGGGCATCGGCCAGGGCGACCATGTCGGCAGCCATGTCGGGGAGGGTGTAGGCCGCCTCGTCGTCGGGCTTGTCGCTGGCCCCGTGGCCCCGGTGGTCGGGCACGACGACGTGCCAGCCCCGGTCGGCGAAGCTGTCGACGAAGTCGGTGAAGTCCTCCTTGGCCCCGCCGAACCCGTGGACGAGGAGGAGCGGTTCCCCGCCGGCGCCGGCCTCGACCACGCTGTGGCGCAGGCGGGAGGTGATGACGTCTCGGATCTTCACCTGCTCCCCTTCGGCCTGTCCGGCGGGTCGTCGGCACTCTACAAACGCCCTCGCCCGGAGGGGTGGCATTCGCCCGGTGCCGGCGAAGCCAACCCCGCCCGAACGAGGGACGGCCCCCCGGCCAACGGGCGGGGTTGGCGCTCCCCCTCGGGCTACCGTTGGCTGCCAGCCAATGCCGGCGGCGGCTCCCACGGCATCGGAGCCCCGCCCCGTTCGACGAAAGGGGGTCAGGACGTGCCCCTCCCCGCCACGGCGCGCCGCCGCCTGACCCTCGTCCTCCGCATCGTCGTCAGCGCCGGGATGCTGTGGTTCCTGCTCGTCAAGATCAACGACACCGGCGGCACCCGAGTGCTGCCGGAGTGGACGACGTCCACCGCCCTGTGGCTGGCCGGCGCCATGGCCCTCACCCTGCTCAGCATCGTTCTCTCCGCCCTGCGCTGGCAGACGGTGCTCGTCGCCATGGGCCACCATCCCCCCCTGCGCCGCCTGCTGTCGCACTACCTGGCCGGGCAGTTCGTGGCCAACGTCCTGCCCACCACCATCGGGGGCGACGTGCTGCGGGTGTCCCGCCTGGCCCGCGACAACGGGCGCATGCACGACAGCTTCGCCTCGG
This sequence comes from uncultured Iamiaceae bacterium, assembly GCA_964643485.1. Classification (GTDB taxonomy): domain Bacteria; phylum Actinomycetota; class Acidimicrobiia; order Acidimicrobiales; family Iamiaceae; genus Iamia. The sequence continues at coordinate 2,646 of CAZXRA010000063.1, forward strand.
TCGTGCTGGAGCGGCTCACCGGGTGGCTGGTGCTGCCCGTCATCACCTTCGTGGGCCTGTTGCTCAACCCCCCGTTGCGCGACCTGGGACGGGCCACCCAGATCGCCTTCAGCCTGGCCTGTGGCACCCTCGTCGGCCTGGCCCTCGTGTTGGTCGCCGTGGCCGCCAAGCGATGGGGTGAGGTGGACGGCACCCAGGGCTGGAAGCGCTTCCTGGCCGCGGTGAGCCTCGGCCTCAACCGCCTGCGGGCCAACCCCCGCCACGCCGCCAGCGTCATCGCCGTGGGCTTCGCCTACCAGCTCGTGCTGGTGGCCGCGGCCGTCATGGCCGCCCGGGCCCTCGGCATCCCCGACGCCGGGCCCACCGCCCTCCTGGCCTTCTTCCCCGCCGTGGCCATCGCCCAGGTGCTGCCCATCAGCATCTCCGGCCTGGGCGTGCGGGAAGGTCTCTTCGCCCTCTTCCTCCAACCCCTCGGCGTGCCCACCGCCCAGGCCGTCGCCCTCGGCATCCTGCTCTACCTGCTGAACCTCATCGTCAGCCTTCTCGGCGCCCCCGCCTTCGCCGTGGGCGGACGCCGCCGCATGCCCCCTGAGCCCGACCCCCTCGACCCGCCGGCATCGGCCGGGCCGGGGGGGCCCACCTCCCTGCCGGCGGCATGACCGAACCGGCCAACCAGGCGCCGGCCGCACCGGTGCCCGACGGCGACGAGGACGGGCCGCCCGGGCCGGAGGCCGCCACCGCCAGTGGGCGCCGCCTCCGCTGGTGGCGGGAGGCCCTGTACGTCGTGCTCTTCTACTACGTCGGCTACTCCCAGATCCGGAACCTGTTCGGCTCCAACGGCGCGGGCTCGGCCGAGATCGCCTTCGACCACGCCAAGGGCGTGATCCGGGTGCAGGAGGCCATGGGCCTGTGGTTCGAGCCCGCCCTCCAGCGCTGGTACCTCGACCTGCCGGCCATGGGCCTCATCCGGATCTGGAACATCTACTACGGCACCGCCCACTTCGTCGTCACCGCCCTGGCCCTCGTCTGGGTCTACCGACGCCAGCCCGACCGCTACTCCCTCTGGCGCAACACCCTGGCCCTGATGACGGCGCTGGCCCTGATCGGCTTCGCCACCTACTCCCTCATGCCGCCCCGGCTCCTCGACGACACCTCCAAGTTCGGGGCGTGCTACGAGGAGCAGGTCCAGGCCTGCCACGGCTACGACGTGGTCGACACCCTGGCCGTACACGGCGGACTGTGGTCGTTCGGCTCGGGGGCCATGGCCGAGGTGTCCAACCAGTACGCGGCCATGCCCAGCATGCACACGGGCTGGTCGACGTGGAGCGCCTGCGTGCTGTGGGGTCTCACCCGGCGGCGCTGGCTGCGGGCCCTGGCCGTGCTCTACCCGGTGGCCACCGTGTTCTGCATCCTGATCACCGGCAACCACTTCTGGCTCGACGCCGTGGGGGGCCTGGCCGCCTTCGGCGTCGGCTTCGGCCTGGCCAAGGTGATCACCGCCTGGAACGAGCGCCGCTTCCTGGCCCGGGAGGCGACGGCGGTCCCGGCCTAGCCACCGTCCGAGCGGCGACCGGTCCGTTCTGGCGCGGTGGGACCGCGCTGACGCGCTCCCACCGCGCCAGAACCGATGCAAGGGGACCGACCTGAAAAGGCGGTCAGGGGAGCTGGGTGGCCACCCGGGCCACGAGGGCCTGGACCTGCAGGGACGGGGCGTCGCCGCGGGGGACGATGACCGTGAAGATGTGCCCCTCGACGAGGACCGCCCCGAAGAGCAGCGCCGACCCCTCGAAGACGACGGCCCGCTCCCCGGCGGCGATCCCCACCACCTCGTACTCGGTGCCGGCCGCCGCCGTCTCGTTGAGCTCCACGACGTGGGCAAAGGCCTCGGCACCCTCCCGCCCGCCCAGGTCCTCGTCGCCGCGCATGGACGCCACCGTCACGTTCGAGGTCCCGCCGCCGACGTCGTAGCCGTAGCTGCACTGGGGGGTGCCGTCGTCGTCGGCCTCCGCCGAGGCGACGTCCAGGTCCAGCACCGAGCCCACGACGGTCGCCGGGAGGCGGTCACAGATCTCGGTGCCGGTGAGGGCGGTGATGGCCCCGTCCTCCTCCGACTCGGTCTCGGTCTCGGTCTCGGTCTCGGTCTCGGCCGGATCGTCGGTGGGAGCAGCCTCGGACACTGTGGTCTCGGTGTCGGCGTCAGTGCCTCTGTCGTCACCGTCGTCCCCACTGCAGGCGGCCGACCCACCGACCAGCAGGAGGCAGGCGAGGAGGGCGGCGAGGCGTCGGGTCGCGGCACGGTGCACGGCCGGCACGCTACGACCGTCGCCAGCCCGATCCGGGCACCCCGAGCCCGGGGGGGCGGCCCCGGATGACCGGCTCCGTCAGGACGGGACGGGGACGCGGCGGTAGCGTGTGAGCCGATGCTCCTCGATCGGATCTCCTGCCCCGCGGACCTGCGGCGGCTCTCCCCCGCGCAGCTCGACGAGTTGGCCTCCGAGATCCGGGAGTTCATCGTCGACACCATCGAGCGGGTCGGTCACGGCCACCTGGGATCCAACCTGGGCGCCGTCGAGCTCACCCTGGCCATGCACCGGGTGTTCGACTCCCCCCGCGACATCCTCCTGTGGGACACCGGCCACCAGGCCTACGTCCACAAGATCGTCACCGGCCGGCGGCCCGACTTCGACGGCCTCCGCCAGGCGGGCGGCATGTCGGGCTATCCGTGCCGGGCCGAGTCCGAGCACGACTGGGTGGAGAACAGCCACGCCTCCACCATCATCAGCTACGCCCACGGCCTGGCCGTGGCCCAGGAATCGCCCATGGGCGAGGGGCGGCGCATCGTGGCCGTCATCGGCGACGGGTCGATGACCGGCGGCATGGCCTACGAGGCCCTCAACAACCTGGGCCACTCGGGCAAGAAGGCCATCATCATCCTCAACGACAACGGGCGGTCCTACGCCCCCACCGTCAGCCGCATGGCCGAGACGGTGGCCCGCCTGCGGGTCGATCCCCGCTACGTGCGCCAGCGGGCCAAGTTCGAGGAGTCGGTGCGCCGACTGCCCGTCGTGGGCGACCACCTGGCCTGGGGCATGGCCGGGGCCTTCGCCGGCATGCGGGAGATGCTCGAGCCGCCGGTGTTCTTCGAGTCGCTGGGCGTGAAGTACACGGGCCCCATCGACGGGCACGACATCGCCGGCCTGGAGACGGCCCTGCGCCACGCGGCCGAGCTCGACGAGCCCATCGTCGTCCACGTGCTCACCGACAAGGGCAAGGGCCACCCACCGGCGGAGAACGACCCCATCAAGCGCATGCACGACTTCGGGCCGGGTGTGGCCAAGCCCGGGTCGTACACCGCGGCCTTCACCGAGGCGCTCATCAAGGAGGCCGAGAACCGGCCCGAGCTGGTGGCCATCACCGCGGCCATGCCCGACTCCACCGGGCTCCTCCCCTTCGAGGAGGCCTTCCCGGGGCGCATGATCGACGTGGGCATCGCCGAGCAGCACGCCGTCACCGCCGCGGCGGGCATGGCCATGGGCGGCCTGCGGCCCGTGTTCGCCGTCTACTCCACCTTCCTCAGCCGGGCCTTCGACCAGACCAACATGGACGTGGGCCTGCACGGGCAGCCCGTCGTCTTCGCCATCGATCGGGCCGGCATCACCGGCGACGACGGCCCCTCGCACCACGGCGTGCTCGACATGGTGCTGCTGTCGAAGGTGCCGGGCATGACGATCTTCGCCCCGTCGTCGTACCAGGAGCTCCAGCAGATGCTCCACGACGCCCTGGAGATCACCTCGGGCCCCGTGGCCCTGCGCTGGTCCAAGACCCCGGCGCCGCACGTCACCGAGGCCGAGGTGGGCTCGGGCCTGCGGGCCCGCAAGGTCCGGTCGGGCTCCGACGTGTGCCTGGTGGGCGTGGGCAAGATGCTGGCCGCCTGCGCCGACGCCGCCGAGATCCTGGAGGCTGAGGGCGTGTCGTGCACGGTGTGGGACCCGCGGGTCGTCCACCCCCTCGACCCCACGCTGGTCGCCGACGCCGCCGGGCACCCCGTCGTGGTCTCGGTGGAGGACGGCTACCGCGACGGCGGCATCGGCGCCGCCCTGGCCGACCAGGTGGCCGAGGCGACGGCGGGCCGTCCCGCCGCCGACCGCCCCCTGGTGCGGGTGATGGGCGTCCCCACCCGCTTCCTGCCTCACGGCAAGGCCGACGCCATCCTGGCGTCCCTCGGCCTCGACGCCGCCGGCGTGGCCGCCGAGGTCCGCCACACCCTCAGCGCCTCCTGACCATCGGGTCGCGCTCCGGCCCCCGGCTTTTGCCCGTCCTCGAAAGGTCGATCATCCACCCATGCGGTGGCAAGTTGACCTTTCGATCGAGGCCTCCGCATCGGAAGGCCGATCGAGGGGGGTTGGCGTCTCGGCCCAGGGGTACGCCAGCGCCGTCGGATCTGCCCACGCTCGTCGGGGGTGCGACCCTCGCAACCCCTTCGCTTCCCCCTCCTCTCTGCCGGCTCGGGGAACGCGCATGTCCGAACAGATCACCGCCGCCCATCGGCGCCTGGCTGCTCTCGCCGTCCGGCAACACGGCGTCTTCACCCGCGACCAAGCTCGGCGGGTCGGCATCTCCGATCGCCAGATCGACCACCGCATCGCCAGCGGCGTGTTCGTCGTCCATCGCTATGGCGCCCTGGGCCCCGCCGGCGTCCCTCCGACATGGGAGCAGGCGACTATGGCCGCCATCTTGGCTGCCGGTCCGGGCTCCCTGGCCTCGCATGCCACCGCCGCACGGCTGTGGGACATCACCCCCGTTCCCGGCTCCGACGGCATCCACGTCATGTCGCCCACCCCCCTCCGGCGTTCCCGCAGCGATGGCGTGATCGGCCACCGCAGCACACTCCTCGTCCCCTCCGATCTGCGGCGGCGCCGCAGCATCCCCGTCACCAGCGTCGCCCGCACCCTCGCGGACTGCTGCGGACCGCTGGGGATCGCGGGCACGGGGACCGCCCTGGACGACGCCGTCCGGCGGAAGCTGCTGACGCTCGACCACATGCGGGCGACGGCGGCCCGGCTCATGGTCAAGGGTCGGCGACACACCGGCGTGCTAGCTGCTGTCCTGGCAGAGCGGATCGACGGCTACGACCTGTCGGAATCGGATCTCGAGGTCCGAGCCCTGCGCCTCCTCCGCCGAGCTGGCCTGCCCGCTCCGGTCCAGCAGCATCGCGTCCGACTGGGCAGGAGGACGGTCCGCCTCGACCTCGCTTATCCCGAGCTCATGGTCGGCATCGAGCTCGACGGGTGGACGTGGCACCGCCACCGCTCGTCCTTCGACCGCGACCGAGCCCGGCTCTCCGAGCTCGTCACTTTCGGTTGGACGGTCCTCGTTCACACCAGCCGGACCCTCGATCATGACCTCGTCCGCCAGGTGGCGACGTTGCACCGGAGGGCGGCGAGCTGACGGCTCCTCGATCGAAAGGTCAATCATCCACCCATGCGGTGGCAAGTTGACCTTTCGATCGAGGCCTCCGCATCGAAAGGTCGATCATCCACCCATGCGGTAGCGAATTGACCTTTCGAAGGGAAGAGTGTGCCAGGGTGACCGGCCGTGGGTGCCCTGCTCGCCGGCCTGTCCAGCCTCCTGTGGGGGACGGGCGACTTCGTGGGCGGCACCCTCAGCCGCCGGGCCCACCCCGTGGCCGTCATGCGGGCGACGCAGGGCTTCACCGCCGTCGTCCTCGCCATCGCCGTGGTGGCCACGGGCGAGCTGGGCCGCACCGGCGCCATCGGATGGGGCGTAGCCGGGGGCGTGCTCGGCTGCGTGGGCCTCGGCTCGTTCTACGCCGCCCTCGCCGCCGGCACCATGGGCGTCGTCGCCCCCATCGCCGCCACCGGCGTCGTCATCCCCGTGGCCATCGGCCTCCTCCGGGGCGAGTCGCCGCAGCCGGCCCAGTTCGCCGGCATGGCCCTGGCCATCGTCGGCGTGATCCTCGCCTCGGGCCCGGAGCGCGGCGCCAGGGCCGCGGGGCGGGAGACCCGACGGCCCCTCGTGCTGGCCGGCATCGCCGCCCTGGCCTTCGGCGGGGTGCTGGTCGTGGTGGCCGAGGGGGGCGAAGAGAGCGTGGGCATGACGCTCCTGGTGATGCGGATCGTCAACGCCGGCATCGGCACCGCGCTGCTCCTCACCGTGCTCCGCCGGGCCCCTCGACCGACCCGGGCCGACCTCCCCCAGCTCGGCGTGGTGGTCGTCACCGACACCGGGGCCAACTGGACCTACGCCCTCGCCGCCGGCATGGGACAGCTCTCGATCAGCGCCGTCCTGGCCTCGCTCTACCCGGCGGTGACGGCCCTGCTGGCCTGGCGCATCCACGGCGAGCGCCTGGCCCGCGTGCAGGTGGTCGGCGTGGTCGCCACCCTCGTCGGCGTGGCCCTCATCGCCGCCGGCTGACCGCCGCCGGTGTGCCGAGCACGTCACGGCACCTCGTGCTGATCGAGGACACTCCCCACGGCCGGGATCGAGCGTCAGGCAGCGCGCCGGGGTCAGCTCACTCGATGCGAGCTCGTCGCTAGGCGAAGGGACTCTCGGTGTAGAAGGGGTTCTCGCCCGCCCCGTGGTCGGTGGTGTCGACCACCTCGGTGACCTCGGGGATCTGCTCCCGGATGGCCTTCTCGATGCCATCGCGCAGGGTCATGGCGCTGATGGCGCAGCCCTGGCACCCGCCGCCCATGGAGATGGACACCCGGGTGTCGTCCACCTTCACCAGCTCGGCGAACCCGCCGTGGGCGGCCAGGGCCGGGTTGACGTGGGCGTCGAGCAGGGTGCGGACCTTCTCCTCGATGGTGCCGGTGAGCTGGATCTCCCCGTCCATCCCCAGGGGATCGGGCCGGTTGGGGTTGCGGAGCACCAGGCCCCCCTGCCCCTCACGGGAGGGGACGTCGAGGGTGGCACCCTTCAGCCGCGACACGCTGCCGGCCGGGACCCAGACGGTGAGCCCCTCCTGGACGGTGACGGAGTCGTCCGCCGCCGCCTCGGCCACCTTCTCGAAGGCCAGGTCGTAGGTGTAGTCGGTGCCCCGGGTGCCGGTGACCTCGATGCGCAGGGCCAGGGCGTCGGCGTCGTCCTCGGCGTCCCGCAGCCCGGTGACGGTCTCCAGGGCGATGTCGGTGAGGCGGAGCACCAGGTCGACGCCCGGAGTGTCGGCCGGGGGGGCCGGAGCGGCGATGTCCTCGTCGGGGACGGGCGTCTCGGTGTCGGTGGCATCCATCGTGGGCCCAGGCTACCGAGGCCCCCTGCCGGAACAGCCCTCCACGGCCGACCAACTGCCGGCGCTTCCCGCCCCCGAAGGGCACCGATCACGACCGGTTCGGGTCGACGACGCGGAACACCGGAGCCCTGCCTCCGGTTGCACCCCGGGATGTCCGCACCGCCCCCGTCCCCATCGGCCACCGCCAGCGAGGAGGAGACGGACCCCAGGCGGTGGCTGGTGCTGGGCGTGCTCTGCGTCAACCTGGTGCTGATCGTGGCCGCCGTGTCGTCGGCCAACGTGGCCCTCCCCACCCTGGCCCGCCCCGACGCCCTCAACGCCTCGCAGACCGGGCTCCAGTGGATCGTCGACGCCTACGCCCTCGTCTTCGCCGGCCTGCTCCTCCCGGCTGGGGCCCTCGGCGACCGCTTCGGCCGCAAGGGCGCCCTCCAGGCCGGGCTCACCATCTTCGTCCTGGCCTCGCTGGCCGCCGCCTTCTCCGACGGCACCGGGGCCCTGATCAGCGCCCGGGCCGTGGCCGGCATCGGGGCCGCCCTGATCATGCCGACCACCCTGTCGATCCTCACCAACGTGTTCCCGCCCCACGAGCGGGCCAAGGCCATCGGGATCTGGGCCGGCTTCGCCGGGGCCGGGGGCGCCATCGGCCCCCTGGTCGGCGGGTTCGTGCTCACCCACTTCTGGTGGGGCTCGGTCTTCCTGATCAACGTCATCATCGGCACCCTCGCCCTGGTCGTCGGCGGCCTGCTGGTGCCCACGTCCCGCGATGCGCACCGCTCGCCCCTCGACCCGCTCGGCTCCGCCCTGTCGATGCTGGGGTTCGGTGCCCTGCTCTTCGCCGTGATCGAGGCGCCCGAGCGGGGCTGGTCCGATCCGCTCGTGGTGGGCGGCTTCGTTGTCGCCCTCGCCCTCCTGGCCGGCTTCGTGCGCTGGGAGTCGACGTCCCGGGCTCCCATGCTCGACATGGGCCTCTTCCGGGTGCGGCGCTTCGCCACCGGCACCCTCGCCATCGTCCTGGCCTTCTTCTCGATGTTCGGGATGTTCTTCGTCACCACCCAATACCTCCAGTACGTGCGGGGCTACAGCCCGCTCCTGGCCGGCCTCGGGATCATCCCCAACGCCCTGGCCATGCTCTTCTGGGCCCCCCGCAGCTCCCGGGTCGTGACCCGAGTCGGCGCCCGGACCGCTGTCGCCGGGGGCCTGTTCCTGCACGCCGGCGGGTTCTTCCTGCTGTCGCTGTCGAGCCGGGACACGCCCTACGTCCTCACCGGCGTCGCCCTCCTGGTGATCGGCACCGGGTCGGGACTGGCCATGGCCCCGACGACGGCGATGATCATGGCCGCCGTCCCCCGCAACCGGGCGGGGATGGGCTCGGCCGTCAACGACACGGCCCGTGAGGTGGGCGGCGCCGCCGGCATCGCCGTGCTCGGGAGCATCCTCGCCACCCGCTACCGGGCCGGCCTGGGGGACCTGGCCGCCCGGCTGCCCGGCGACGCCGGGGACCAGTTCCGCCGGGCCGTGGGCCAGGCCCTGGAGGTGAGCCGGGGCGTCGGCGGGGCTCGGGGTCAGGCCCTGCGGGCCGACGCCCAGGACGCCTTCGTCCACGCCATGGCCGTCACCCTGCGGGTCGGGGCGGCGACCGCTCTGGTGGCCGCCGCCGCCGTGCTGTGGCTCCTCCGCGCCGAGGCCACCGTCCCGTCGCCGGCCACCGCCGCTCAGGCCCCCGCCCCTGCCGACTGACCGACGTCGCCCTGGCGGCAGGCCGGCGGCGGTAGCCCGTAGGTTGCCGGACATGGCCGAGACCGCACCTGCTGCCGACACCCTCTCCCTGGCCGGACGGGTGGCCCTCGTCACCGGCTCCTCCCGGGGCCTCGGCGCCGCCACCGCCCGCCGCCTGGCCCGGGCCGGGTGCGACGTGGTGGTCACCTACCGCCGCCAAGAGGACGCGGCCCGGGCTGTGGCCGCTGACGTGGAGGCCGCCGGCCAGCGGGCCTGGGTGCGCCGCTGCGACGTGGGCGAGGTCGACGACATCGACGCCCTCCTCGCCGCCGTGGCCGACCCCGAGCGCGGCCCAGGGCGGCTCGACGTGCTGGTGGCCAACGCCGCCGCCACCAGCTTCCGTCCCCTCCTCGACGCCGAGCCCCGCCACATCGAGCGCACCTTCGCCATCTCCGTCACCGGCTTCCTGCGTCTCGTGCAGCAGGCCGTGCCCCTGTTGGAGGCCAGTGGCCACGGCCGGATCGTTGCCGTGTCGGGCGTCGACACCGTCACCTGGATCCCGGCCCACGGCATCCTGGCCGCAGCCAAGGCGGCCATGGAGTCGATGGTGGCCTACCTGGGCTGCGAGCTGGGCGAACGGGGCCTCACCGTGGTCGGCGTGAACCCGGGATGGATCGACGGCGACAGCCTGAAGCTGATGCTGGGGCCGTTCCACGAAGCCCTGTCGACCATCGAGACTCGCACCCACCCCCTGCGGAAGGCCATGACGCCCGACGACGTGGCCGAGACCGTCGCCCTGCTCTGCACCGACGCCGCCCGCCTGGTGAACGGGTCGATCGTGCCCGCCGACGGCGGTGGCGTCTTCGCCTTCTGCGGCCGCTTCATCGGCCTGGCCGCCGAGCAGGCCATGGCCGGGGGGATCGACGACCCCGGCGCCGCCCCCAGCGTGGTGCGGACAGCGGACCGGGCCGACTGACGCGGCAAGGCCGACCATCTGTACATTTTTCGCGGTTGACTCCTGTACATTTGGGGCATGGATGTCGCCGTGACGGAACTGCGAGCCAACCTGAGCCACTGGCTCGATCGGGCGCGCGGGGGCGAGGAGGTGGTCGTCACCGAACGGGGACGGCCCGTCGCCCGGATCTCCGGGGTGGCCACGACGTCGACGCTCGAGCGTCTGGCGGCCGAAGGCGTCATCGGTCCGGCGCGCCGGGCCGCTCGGCCCACGGAGACGGGGCGGGCCCGGCCTCGACCCCGCCGCTCGGTGGCCGACCTGGTCAGCGACCAGCGCGACTGACGTGGCCCTCGCCTACTTCGATGCCAGTGCCCTGGTGAAGCTGGTGGTCGAGGAGGCCGGGAGCGACCTGGCTGCGTCGCTCTGGGACGGGAGCGACGCCGTCCTGTCCAGCCGACTGGCCTATCCCGAGGTCCGGGCCGCCCTCGCCGCCGCCGGGCGGAGCCGCGCTCTGGGCCGGTCGGGCCTGGCCGCGGCCGAGGAGGCATGGGAGGAGCGGTGGGCCGCCGTCCGCCCCGTCGAGCTGAGCGCCGTCGTCGAGCAGCAGGCGGGCGATCTGGCCCACCGGCATGCTCTCCGGGGAGCGGACGCCGTCCACCTGGCCAGCGCCCTGGCCCTCGCCACCGACGATGTCGTCGTGGCGGTGTGGGACCGCCGCCTGCACGCCGGGGCCCGGGCTGAGGGCCTGGCCGTCGCCCCGGCCCAGCTCGACTGACGGGGAACGCCTTGTCAGGGGGTTGGGGCGAGACCGTGTGAGGGCACGGTCGCGACGAGCCTCGAAGGTCAGCCCTCGATCGCCGTCCTGAAGGCGTCGATTCCCGGGTCGAGGTCGATCGCCCCGCTGAGCTGAGTGAGGAGCCACACCTCGTCGCCGCGGAGCGAGACGTAGAGCGTCCCGTCGTCGCCCTCCACGAAGTCGAGGGTGAAGATCCGGCCCGCATCACCGATGTCCGAGTCGGCGCCCTCGTCGACGGTGAGATCCTCGTCGGTGCAGCCCGAGGTGGTGGACGTGAACTCCTCGTAGTAGGTGGAGGCCTCGGCCTCGGACGCGAACCGCATGCCGAAGATCCCGAAGAACCCGCTGGGCACGTCTTCCTGGGTCGAGTAGGCCACCGCGCCCTCCTCGACCGGCTCGACCGAGGGGGTCCCGCCGCCGCACAGCTCGTCGCCGAAGCCGTCCCCGTCCTCGTTCGGCTCGCTGTCGAAGCCCTCGATGTCGGGGATGCGGGACAGGAGGGCTCCGCCGGACGTTCCGTCAGGCTCCGTCGTGGTCGTCCCGTCGGGCTCCGTCGTGGTCGTCCCGTCCGGCTCCTCGCTCGTCGTCGTGGTGTCGTCGCCCTCCTCCTGCTCCTCCGGGGTCGACGTCTCGTCTCCATCGGTCGTGGACGGCGCGGTGGACCGGGGCGTGCCCTCGCCGTCGCCGTCGTCACCGCAGGCGGTGCCCCCGAGGGCGAGGAGGATCGCCACGCCGAGGGCGAGGATGAAAGACGAGCGACGCGTTGTCATGGGCGCATCCTTGCCCATGGGCACTGGGTGTCTCGCGCGCCGAGACCTCAGTCGTAGTACTCCGCGCCCAGGTGGGTGATGGGGTCGTCGCCCTTCAGGTGGCGCAGGGTGTTCTTCAGCTTCATGAGCTGGATGAAGATGTCGTGCTCCGGGTACAGCCCGGGCTGCGCCGGCTGCGGGCTCTTCCAGTAGAAGCTGAGCCACTCCTGCACGCCCGTCATCCCGGCCCGCTGGGCCAGGTCGAGGAACAGGGCCAGGTCGAGCACCAGCGGGGCAGCGAGGATCGAGTCCCGACACAGGAAGTCGACCTTGATCTGCATCTTGTAGCCGAGCCACCCGAAGATGTCGATGTTGTCCCAGCCCTCCTTGTTGTCCCCCCGGGGGGGGTAGTAGTTGATCCGCACCACGTGGTGGATGTCGCCGTAGAGGTCGGGGTTGCGCTCGGGCTCGAAGATGGTGTCGAGCACGCCCAGCTTCGACACCTCCTTGGCCTTGAACGAGTCGGGGTCGTCGAGCACCTCGCCGTCGCGGTTGCCCAGGATGTTGGTGGAGTACCAGCCCTCGACGCCGAGCATGCGGGCCTTGAAGCCGGGAGCGAGGATGGTCTTCATCAGGGTCTGGCCCGTCTTGAAGTCCTTGCCCGTCACCGGCACCCGCTTCTGCCGGGCCAGCTCCAGGAGCGCCGGCGTGTCGAGGTTGAGGTTGGGGGCGCCGTTGGCCACGGGGATGCCCAGCTTCAGCAGGGCGTAGGCGTAGATCTGGCTGGGAGCGATGTCGGGGTCGGAGTGGCGCAGGCCCTGCTCGAAGGCCTCCAGGCTCTGGTGGACGGCGGTGGGCTCCTTGTAGACCTCGGTCGACCCGCACCACACGGCGACGAGGCGGTCGCAGCCGTTCTCCTCGCTGAAGCGCTGGATGTCGTCGGCCAGGGCCTCGGCCTGCTCCCACTTGGTGAGGCCCTGCTTCACGTGGTCGCCGTGGAGGTTGCGGACGTAGGACTGCTCGAACACGGCAGGCATGGGCTTGATGGCCCGCAGCTCGTCACCGAGCTGCTCCAGCATGTGGCCGTCGAGCACGCCGGCCCGGCTGGCGGCCACGTAGGCGTCGTCCTCGAAGACGTCCCACCCGCCGAACACGAGATCGTCCAGGTCGGCAAGGGGCACGTAGTCGCGGATCAGGGGGACGTTGTCGTCGGGCCGGGGGCCGATGCGGATCGTGCCCATCTGGGTGAGCGACCCGATGGGCTTGGACAGGCCCTTGCGGATGGCCAGGCAGCCGGCGATGAACGTGGTGCCGACGGCGCCCATGCCGGGGAGGAGGACCCCCAGCTTGCCGGTGGCGGGGCGGATGTCGACGTTGGGCTCGAGGGGCACGAGGCACTCCTGGGGAGAGGAACGAGGGCCGGCTGCAGCGTCCGAGGGGGTGGGCGCAGCCCGGGCCGGGCCACGCTAGGCGCCCTCCTCCCGTTCTCGCGCGCTCAGGTCGCGTTCACGCGTTCACGCGCTCCCACCGCGCCAGAAGCGCCACCGCTCGGTTCTTGCGCGGTGAGATCGCGTCAGCGCGCTCCCACCGCGCCAGAACGGTTCGGGATCAAGCGGTGACGTGGGCGTCGGCCACCTTCAGGGCCTCGTCGAGCCGGGCCAGGCCCTCCTCCACGTCGGCGACCGAAGTGGTGAGGGGCGGGACGATGTGCAGCCGGTTGCCGGCGGTGAAGGGGACGAGTCCCCGCTCCACACACGCCCCCACCACCTCCTTCATCGGGGCGGCGGCGGAGCCGGCGGCGTTGAACGGCACCAGCGGCTCCCGGGTGGCCGGGTCGCGCACCAGCTCCACCGCCCAGAACACGCCCAGACCCCGCACCTCGCCCACGGCCGGGTGGTCGGCGCCCAGGGCGGCCAGGCCGGGGCCGAGCACGTCGTCACCGAGCATGCGGGCGTGGGCCAGCACGCCCTCGTCCTCGAACACCCGGATGGACTCCACGGCGGCGGCGCAGGCCAGCGGGTGCCCCGAGTAGGTGAGGCCGCCCGGGTAGGGCCGCTCAGCGAAGGTGGCGGCGATCGGACGAGAGATGAGCACCCCGCCGAGGGGGACGTAGCCCGAGTTCACGCCCTTGGCGAAGCAGATCAGGTCGGGGACGACGCCCCACCGGTCGACGGCGAACCACTCCCCGCAGCGCCCGAAGCCGGCCATCACCTCGTCGCAGATCATGACGATGCCGTGCTCGTCGCACAGCGCCCGCACGCCGGCCAGGTAGTCGTCGGGTGGCACGAGGATGCCGTTGGTGCCCACCACCGTCTCCAGGATCACGGCCGCCACCGCCTGCGGCCCCTCGACGGCGATGGTGTCCCGCAGGTGGGCCAGGGCCCGCTCGCCCTCCTCGGCCTCGGTGGTGGCGTGGAAGGCCGAGCGGTACAGGTACGGCCCCCAGAAGTGGACCACGCCGGCCAAGCCCGGTTCGCTGGGCCAACGTCGGGGCTCCCCCGTGAGGGTGATGGCCCCACCGGTGGCACCGTGGTAGCTGCGGTAAGCAGCCAGCACCTTGTGGCGGCCGGTGTGGAGGCGGGCCATGCGGATGGCGTTCTCGGTGGCCTCGGCCCCGCCGTTCGTGAAGAACACCATGTCGAGATCCCCCGGCGACCGCTCGGCCAGCAGCCGGGCCAGCTCGCCGCGGGCCGCGTTGGCATGCCCGGGGGCCACCATGCACAGCACGTCGGCCTGGCGCTTGATGGCCTCCACGATCCGCGGGTGCTGGTGCCCGAGGTTCATGTTCACCATCTGGGAGGAGAAGTCGAGGTAGCGGCGGTCGTCCTCGTCCCAGAACCAGCTCCCCTCGGCCCCGGCGACCACCATCGGATCGAGTCGCTCCTGGGCCGACCACGAGTGGAAGACGTGGGCCCGGTCGTCCCGGTAGGCCTGGCTGCGAACGGTGGGATCGGTGTCGGTCACGGTGGCTCCTCGGCGGTGCCTTGCGAATGGGGGGCCGGGGGACGAACCTACCCCCGGTTCGCAGCCTGCCCGGAGGGACCCATGTCGATCCGCACCCGTACCCTCGCCGCCGCCCTCGCCTTGTCCCTCACCGTGCTCGTCGCCGCCTGCGGCGAGGACGACGGCGGCGCCGCCGAGCGGCCGACGGTGGAGCAGCTCTCCATCAAGTTCCGGAACGAGATGGGGGCGACGCCGGAGCAGGGCGAGTGCCTCGCCGGGTACCTCGTCTCGTCGGACATCTCCGACGAGGCCCTGGCCGAGATGTACGCCAAGCAGCTGCCCAAGTCGGCGCTGCCCTTCGCCGACGCTGATCTCAGCAAGGAGGACGACGACGCCCTGGGGGCGTTGGGCGACGATCTCAACGCCTGCATCGGGAAGGCGCCGCTGACGGCGCCCCCGCCGGCGTCGACCTTGCCGCCGTCGAGCGCGCCGGGATCGACGGCGCCGGCCACTTCGGCCGGCGATCCGGGAGCGGGCACCACAGCGTCGACCCAGGCCGAGCCGAGCACCACCGTCCCTCCCGACAACGCCGGCTGAGCGCCGGGCTCTTCCTCGGAGTCGGTTCTGAGCCACAGGAAGGCCCCTTTCGGCGTCCCCCTGGCTCAGAACCGGGAGACAGGGCCGCGCCGGAGGTTCTGAGCCACCGAAAGGCCCTTTCGGGCGCTCTGCTGGCTCAGAACGGGAGGGCCGCCGATGGTCAGCGATCGGCCTCATCGGCCAGGGTGAGCCACTCGTCCTCGGCCACCGCCAGCTCCTCGGTCGCCGCCGCCAGCTCCGCCCCCATCTCGGCCATGCGCCGGTGGTCGGCCGTGCCCGCAGCCAGCGCCTCAGTCAGCTCGTCCCGGCGGCGCTCCAGGCGGCGCATCCGTCCTTCGGCCTCCTTCATGAGCTTGTGGAGGTGGCCGCGAGGGCGGCGGGACGACGGGGCCGAGGGGGGTGGAGCCAGCTTCCGGGCCGGAGCAGCCTTGACCCCTCCCCCACTGGCCGGCCCGGCCGACGGGCCTCCCGCCCGGCCCGGGGCCCGGGCCTCCCGGCGCTGCTCCTCCCACGCCGCATAGCCGCCGGGGAGACGGCGCCCGTCGGTGTGCTCGTCGATGACCAGGACATCGGTGACCGTCCGCTCGAGCAGGGCCCGGTCGTGGCTCACCACGACGAGGGCACCGGGCCAGTCGTCGAGGAAGTCCTCCAGCACCCGCAGCGTGTCGAGGTCGAGGTCGTTGGTCGGCTCGTCGAGCAGCAGCACGTTGGGCCGGGCCCGCAGGGTGAGCAGGAGCTGGAGGCGGCGGCGCTCACCCCCCGAGAGCAGGCCGATGGGGGCCCGCTGGGCGTCGGCGTCGAACCAGAAGGCCTCCAGCAGGGCGGCGTCGGACCAGTCGGCGTCGCGGTGCGGGCCGGCCACGGCGTCGGCCACCCGCACGCCGGGATCGAGGGGGATGCCGGTCTGGTCGTACACCGCCACCTGGGCCGTCGAGCCCCGCACCACCCGTCCCTCGGCCGGGGCTCGCCGCCCGGCCAGCACGTCGACGAGGGTCGACTTGCCCGACCCGTTCGGCCCCACCAGGCCGAGCCGCTCCCGGGGGTCGAGGGCCAGGTCGACGCCCCGGAACAGCCAGGGCCCGTCGTCCCAGCGGTGGCCCACCCCGTGCAGCTCCACCACCTGGTCGCCCAGGCGGGGGGTGCCGTGGTGGAGCGGCAGGTCGTCGCTGGCCCGGGCCGGATCGTCGGGGCGGGTCTCGACCAGCGCCGTGGCCCGGTCCACCCGGGCCTTGGCCTTGGTGCTGCGGGCCTGAGCGCCGCGTCGGAGCCAGGCCAGCTCCCGGCGGGCCAGGTTGCGGCGGCGGGCATCGGCGGTGGCTGCCTGCTCGGCCCGCACCGCCCGGGCCTCCAGGTAGGAGGCATAGCCGCCGTCGTGGACGTGGCCCTGGCCCCGGTCGAGCTCCAGGATCCGGGTCGTCACCCGGTCGAGCACGTGGCGGTCGTGGGTGACGAGGAGCAGCCCGCCCCGGTGGGCGGCCAGGCGCTCCTCCAGCCAGGCGATGGCGTCGATGTCGAGGTGGTTGGTCGGCTCGTCGAGGATGAGGAGCACGGCATCGTCGCCCTCGCCCGGCGGGCCCACCTCGGCCAGGGCCCGGGCCAGGGCGACTCGGGTGACCTGGCCGCCGGAGAGGGTGGACACCTCTCGGTCGAGCAGGTCGGCCAACCCCAGCCGGTCGGCCACGGCCTCGGCCGTCCAGGCCCCCTCGCCCTCGGCCCCCACGGCGGCCCGCACCGTCCCGGGGGGGAGGGACCGGTCCTGCCTGACGGCCACGACCCGGCTGCCCCGCCCCCGCCGGATCTCCCCGGCCGCGGGGTCGATGTCGCCGGCCAGCACCCGGAGCAGGGTGCTCTTGCCGCACCCGTTCAGGCCCACCACAGCCAGACGATCACCGCTGGCCAGGGTGACGCCCACGTCGGTGAACAGCGGCCGCTCGGGGCGGGTCACCGTCAGTCCGGCGGCGTCGAGCAGGATCACGGCACTGGAAGATACGGCGTCCGCCGACACCCCCAGGGCGGTGGGTGGGGGCGGCGGACGTCAGGACGGCGTCCCCCGACACCCCCACGGTGGGGGGCGGGGTCGGGGGGCGTGGGTACGGGGGCCGCCGCCGCGCGC